>DATFTC010000299.1:0-202491 GCA_035262305.1 Myxococcaceae bacterium
CGCGCGGTCCGCAACTCGCTGCGACAGCGCTACTGCCCCCGGTTCAGCAGCGATGGGGGGTCCGATGCCAGCACGCACTTGAGGAGGTCCGGGTCGCAGGTCACCGCGAAATCCGGATTGACGTTGCTTTGCGGCGAACAGCGGCTGACGTCTGGGATTTGATTCCCCATCGAATCCAAGACTGTGTTGCCGTCGCTATCGATCTGGAAGCAATCCACATTGGGTTGCATCGCCACGACTTTGTACTCAGCGGTGCAGCCGCCTTCGGTGCGCATTAGGGTGGCGCTCATCTGAGTGCCCGGGACATTCGCCGCGACAACGAACTTCACGTCGCTCCATTCGTACGCACCGTCGTAGCCCGCTCCAATCACTTCTGCCTTGGTCATCGTAGGTATGATGCAGAGGTTGTTCGAATCTGGGTGATCCTGAATCAGGCTACCCTCTGAATCGGCCGCCGTTGGATCAACGGGCAACGAATTTGCCATATTGCCGAGGATGTCGGTGCGAATGACTACCATCGGCTTTTGCCCGTCTGGGAAGTACTTGCGCACGCCCAGGCCCTCGCCCGGCACCTGAGAACACTGACCCGTCGGTTGGCTGGGTTTAAGGGTGTATTTGGCGTACCAACCACCTGACCCTCCTCCCTGACCTATGTCACAAGTCAACGGGCTCTGGGAAACGCTGCATCCAGCGAGCAACGACAGGGCAAACAGGATTCCGAAAATTCGTCGAATCATGATCGATTCCTCGTCGACTAGAAGTTCAGCCTCGCGCTGAAGCGGAAGCTGCGCGGCGGTTGATAGGCGATCGGCCGCAGGAAGTTGGGGTTCTTGGCTCCGGAAAACGGACTTCCGTCCGCGTTGGTGAGCTTGCACTGCGTCCTTTGCGTTGGATCCGCGGCGTCGCAGGTGAGCAGATCCTGCGGAGTGCCGTTGGTGATCGGCCGCACCGAGCCATACGTATAATTTTGGTCGACGGCGGTCGCGGTTTGGAAGTTGAAGAAATTGAAGATGTCTGCGCCAACGCTCAGCGTGTAGTCGCGCGACAGCCGATAGGCGACTCCAAGATGGGTGTCGATGCTGTGTGCCCAGTCCAGCCGACCGGCGGAGCCGCGCGGCAGAATGAATGCCTCGCCCGGGCCATAGAGTTGGTGCGCACCCAGATAATTCAGTGGGCCTCCGGACCTGCCGATGTACGAAAGCCCGACGGTGAGCGAAGTGGCCTGAGCCACCCGAAATTCCTTGGCGCCGAAAAGCTTGAGCGAATGAGTATGATCTGCCGGAAGCGGCCCATCGCGATTGCCGATCAGTGACTTGAGATCGAAATCGGAGGTGAGATTGGGCTCGAGCTGATTGTTTTCCGGACGGAACAATCCCGAGTAATTGCCCCTCAGCGTCGAGTAGGTATACGCGGCCTGCGTGTACCATTGGTCGCTGAACGCCTTGGTGAAATAGAAGCTCAGCGCGTTGTAGTTTCTCCAGCCCTTGGGGAAGTCGTTCGCCGCAACGCCCATGCCGGGGTTGCCGATGAAATACGTAAATCCTTCATCGCGGCTCATGTCCTCGATGACTGCGTTCAACCACCGGCGCGTGTAGGAGAAGCCGGCGCGACCTCCGCGGATCACCTCGTACTCGGTGCCCACCACGACCTCGTCGTTGGACGAGGGTTGAATGTGTGGATCCACGGGAATGGTGTCTTGGTTGAAGCCGCCCCACACCTGGTTCGGATCGTTGGGAGCGCCTTGTACGTTCAAGTTGGTCTGGTTTCGGCAGCTGCCAGTCGCCTGGTTCGGGTCCGTCGGATTGCAGACGGTGCTCGAGCGGGACGACGACAGGAAGCGATCGCCCGGGAAAGATCGGTCGGCGATGTTGAGCGGAACGCTTTCATAGTAGCGAGCGTAGCTGGCGAAGATTTTCGACCGTCCCTCGTGCGTGAAATCGTAGACGAGGCCGACTCGAGGCGACCACTCCTTCGGCAGAGAAATGGCGACACCCCCGTTGCTGCCTTGCATCGATTGCAAATCCCAGCGCACGCCGGCGTTGAGGGTGATGAAATCCTGGATGCTCCAACTGTCCTGGACGAACGCGCCGACGCTCGTTGAGTGACTGTCGTTTACAACCGTGCGCTGGATGACTGGGTTATCCGGCCCTTGCAGGTAGCCGAACTCGCGGTAGTCGTAGAAGTTGCCATCGCCGAACTCCGCATATTGCACAGTTCCCGGGATTCCCTTTTCCTTGTGATACGTGAGCCGCTCGAGGTCCAATCCGGCTTTGACCACATGGTGACCGGCAGCGGTAGCAAGCAGCGTCCCCATAAAGCGCCCTTGATATCGGTTTAGAGCAGCCTCACTGAGTGGAATTCCCAACGGCCAATACGGTCCGCGTGGACCGCCGGTGTTGTAGGTCAAGACGGGGCACTTCCCCGGTGAATCACAGGCTCTGAGAATTTCCGGCGATTGCTCGAAGTCGGTGATGCTGTGAGTGCCGCTGGCCCACCACACGTCGGACTGCGATGCAAGCCCGGTGGTGCTCCCGATCGTCGAGCCGTCCATCCCCCGCACCGCAGTGTCCTGATGATGCCAGCCCGCGGTCGCATCGAAGAGGACGTGCTTGTCCATGAATGCGGAGGACCACTTCACGGAACCGTTGTGCGAGCTGAAAACATATTGATGGGCTACCGCGCCGATTTGCCCATCGAGCAAATTCGTCTCCGGTTGGCCGGTGTTGGGGTCGATACCGACGTCATTGTTTCCACCGGAGCTGGTCGGCGTTCCAAAGATAGACAGGGTTAGACTGTTGTCGCGGTTCACCAGGTAGGTGAGCTTGCCGATGTATTGATAACTGCGCTCGTCCGAGAAATAGAACTGCTGTGTTCCAGGAATCCGGCTGCTCGTGGTCGGGTTTCCAGCTTGGTCGAGCTGGTAAACGTTCAAATTTCGCTCCAGTTGATATCGAGTGAAGGCGGGCGCGAATCCGGCGTAGAACCAGAGCTTGTCCTTCATGATCGGCCCGCCCAGCTCGGCGCCAATGCTGCCGATGTTGAACGCACGGGTGGTCGTGCTGATCGAGTTCGCCTGTTGATAGATGGTGGACGCGTTTCCATCGAATGCGCCGGGGCTGAAGTATGAGAACACCGAGCCGTGAAACTCATTGGACCCCGACTTCGTCACCACGTCGTAAATGCCTCCCGTCGAGCGTCCGTACTCCGGCATGTATCCGCCGCTGATGACGTTTACTTCCCGGATGAAATCCATCGTCAGCGGCGCGCCGAGCGTGCCGTAAGCAGGGTCATTGACGGAAAGTCCGTCAATCAAGAATCCGTTCTCGTTCGAGGTTGCCCCGTTGAGCGAAAACCCGAAGTGATCCGCCTGTCCGGTCGGGGCCAGCTCCGCCAACGCTTCGAATGAGCGCGCACCGCCGTGCTTGCCTCCCGGCCGTATCACCGGCAGTTGGGAAGCGAGCTCCTCATTGATGCTGGTTCCAAGCTGCGTCGAGCCGACGTCGACCGAGGGCGGCCGCGCGACCACGATGATCGTCTCCTGGAGCGTCTCTGGAAGAAGCTCGACGTTGAATCGCAGCGTCTGATCCACGCGCAGCGAAGCCCCGCCACGAACGAATGGCTTGTAGCCTTCCTTCTCCAGCCGGAGTGAATATTCACCCGGCGGAAGCTGCGGGATGCGGTAGAGACCGGTCTCATCAGTCACCGCGACCTGCTCGCCCTGCAAATTCGGCGACGTCGCGGTCACCACCACATCTGCGAGAGGGCCTTTCGTCGATGCGTCAACGACGTTGCCGGTGAGCACGCTATTGCCCTGAGCAAATGCCGCGAACCCGATTACGGAGATCACAATACACGCAGCTCTAGACGCTCCGACGAAGCACAAACTCTTCACGGGGACCCCTTTGAATCTGGAAGGAATGGAACAGAAGGATATTCAGCAAAACGAGCTAATACAAACAGCTTGGGAACCTTTGATATCGGTATTTGTCACACGATCAGTTCACCGTTCGCAGCAGGGACCACCTTTGATTTCAATCGGTATTTTTGAATGTTGATATCGGAGCCGATGCTTCCTATCGGTATTCAGGTGATCGCGGCGATTGCCAGGAGCTGATTTGGCAGCAGCCCTTTGCAGCTCAGCTGGGGACGGGCTCGTTTGAATGTGCGAGTGCGGTCAACGATCAGAGTCGCTGCGGCAGCAGCTCATGACGGGTGGCGCTTTCTCGGATATGCGCTGTTCCGAGCTTGCAGAAGCTCGCTTACGCAGAATCAGCGCCTTTCCGCGCGGCGACCATTTAGCGGCAAAGGTGCCGGAGTTGTCCCACCCGCGTGGCGACCGCGCCAAGGCGGTGCTAAATCGTTCAGCGTGGATAGACGAGGAATAGCTTTGGAGCGCACTCGAGCGCTCCTTCGCGCCGAGCAGGGTACTTTGTTCAAAGAGGCCCCCCTGCGAATCGCCCTTTGCTATCCCAGCCCATACTTCGTGGGAATGAGCTCGCTGGGGTACCAGACGATTTACCGCGAGATAAACCTGCACTCCGATGCTTCGGCGGAACGCGCGTTCCTGCCCGACGACGTCGCGGCGCTCAAGAGCTCGCGAACGCCGCTGTTTACGCTGGAATCTCAAACGCCGCTCAGTGAGTTTCCGATCCTGGCGTTTTCCATCTCCTACGAGCTCGAGATCAGCGGATTCTTCTCGATGTTGGAGCTCGCCGGTATTCCACTGCTGCGCGAAAAGCGCGACGCCGCATCCCCGCTGGTAATCGCAGGAGGGCCGCTGACCTTCTCCAACACCGAGCCACTCGAGCCTTTTGCCGATGTCATCGTCCAAGGGGAAGCGGAGGAGCTGATCCACCAGCTGGTCGAGTCCGCCCTTCAGTTGCGCCGCGAGGAGCTGCTCGACCACCTCTGCTCGATCCCGGGGTTTCTCGTTCCCGGGCGAGGTGGGCGGCGCTACGCGGTCGCCAAGGCAAACGATGATCTTTTGCCAGCGCGCTCGCAGATCGTGACGCCCAACACCGAGCTTCGGTCCATGTTTCTCATCGAGCCCGAGCGCGGATGTTCCCGCGGCTGCCACTATTGCGTAATGCGCAGAACGACCAACGGCGGGATGCGGACGGTTTCACCGGACAAGGTGCTGTCCCTCATTCCCGAGCATGCGAAGCGGGTCGGCCTGGTTGGCGCTGCCGTGACCGACCATCCACAAATCACGGCATTGCTGAGGACGCTGGTGAGCTCGGGTCGAGAGGTCGGGGTGTCCTCACTTCGAGCCGATCGGCTCACCCAAGAGCTGGTGAATGCCCTTCGCGACGGCGGCGCGCGGGTGCTGACGGTGGCGTCGGATGGCGCGTCGCAGAGAATCAGGGACCTCGTCGATCGCAAGCACACCGAGGAGCAGATTTTGAGGGCGGCGCAACTTGGCCGCAGCGCCGGGATGGAGCGACTCAAGGTCTACAACATGGTCGGATTGCCGTCCGAAGAGGACCGGGACATCGATGAGATGATGCGCTTTACCGTCGAGCTATCCCGGATCCTCCCGGTCGTTCTCGGCGTCGCGCCGTTCGTGGCGAAGCGCAACACGCCCCTCGATGGCTCGCCCTTCTCCGGCGTGGCACAAATCGAGGCCAAGTTGGCTCGGTTGCGGCGCGGGCTCAAGGGAAGAGCCACCGTGCGACCCACCTCAGCTCGCTGGGCCTGGGTGGAATACATGCTCGCCCAATGCGGCCCCGAAGCGGGGCTGGCGGCGATGGATGCTTACCGCGCCGGCGGGACGTTTGCAGCGTACAAGACAGCGTTCGAGCGTCGTGCAGCGGCACCCTTCGAAGCGAGACGCACCGTAGACGGTCGCCGCCACCCAACGCGCTGGCCCTCCCTGTCGCAGCAAGCGCTCGCCGCTGCCAGCGCCTAACGCTCCGATCGGCGATACGGCGCGATCTCTCCCGCCGCGCCGATTTTAAAGCGGAGGGCTCCCGCGACCTGAGACAAGACTTCTCTCACCGGCACCAGCGCGCCGACGGTGGTGTAGCTCTTGGAACCGATCCGCGTCTGCGTGCTTCGCAGCTCGAAGCGGCTTGCGCGGGAGAGAAACCACTCGCGCGTCGCCGGCAGCGGCAGCTGATGGAGCTGTCGCGGAGAGAGAAAGACGTAGAGCAACAGATCCGCGGCGCTGTACAGAAAACAGCCGGGCGTCTCGCGCTCCACGTTCGAAATCAGCTCAAAGAAGTAATTGCCGCGCCGCGCCTGGCGATCTCCCTTTACCTCGACGCCGACGACCGGCGCCTTGGGACGTTGCCAAAGCAGATCCACCCCGCGCTGCTGAAATCGCGGGTCTTCTTGAACGTCATGGATCTCTGCCAGGGAGTCCTGCCAATGCAAGAAGGAGCGCGCCAAATCCACCGCCCGATCGGCCGCGCCGCGAACACCGGTCATGCTGTAGCTGCGCGTCATGCGGGCGCTGGCCCAACCCTCGCTCGCGCTCGTATCCAAAACTCTTTGCTCGATCAAGCTCGGCACCCTAGAGTCCGCCGGCGGCAAGCGGGAGGAGCCAATGCAAGTTCAGTGTCCGCATTGTGCGGCGCAGTTTGAGGCCGCGCGTCCTGGCCTTCAGTTCTGTCCGAACTGCGGCCAGCAGATCCAAGTTGCGGCAGGAATCAACTCGGAACCAAGCGCGGCAGCTCCGCCTGGCGGCTCTGGCGGAGCCCCACCGACGGGACCACCGGTACCCGAGACCGGCAAGGTTCCTCCACCGCAATGGCCACCTCCGGGTGGCATGCCTCCCGGGGGCGCACCTCCACCGGGCGGGCCGCCTCCGCCGCGCGGTCCCTCCTATCGGCACGACACGCCTTGGGAGCGGCGCAAAGAGCTCGGGTTCGTCAATGCGCTGCTGGAGACGTGGAAGCAGACCATGATTTCGCCCGACAAGTTCTGGTCATCGGTAAGACCCGACGGGCGATGGGAGGATGCGCTCTTCTACAGCTGGGTGATCGGCGCGATCACGCTAATCCTCACTTTGCTGATCAAGATTCCCCTCCAGTCGATGATCGCGGCCCAGGTGCGCGCCTCGATGGACCGGCTGGCCTCGCTGCAGGGTTTGCCTCCTGAAGCGAGGTCCTACCTCGAAACGTTCATGAGTTTGAGCACCGGGTTGAAGGTTTGGTGGACCGGGCTTCAGCTGCTCTTCTGGCCAATTGGGCTGTTCATCACCGCGGGTTTGGTCCACGTGTTCTGCATTCTCTTCGGGAGCGCAGCGAATGGATTCTGGGCTACATTTCGCGCAATCGCGTATGCGCAGGCTCCGTTCGTTTTCTCGATATTCGCGCCGGTGCCATGCGTCGGCGCCGTGCTTTTGTTCGCAGCGGTGATCTATTATTTCGTGCTGGCGATCATCGGAGTCAGCCGCCTTCAGGACTCGAGCGCTGGCAAGGCCGCCGCTGCGGTTCTCGCTACCCCGGTCCTTTTGTGCTGCTGCTGTTGTGGACTGGTTGTTTTTGCGGGCGGCGTCTTGAAGTCGATGATCAGCGGAGGAAACTAAGAGCGTGACCGTTAACTGGCCAAAGCCGAATCGAGCGATCGGGTTCATCGAAGCGCTGGCGTTGACGGGTTTGACCGGCCTGTTGATCGCCCGCTTCGTGCCGATCGCACGGCTGCCCTTTTGGGGTTGCGCGCTTCGACAGCACACGGGTTGGCCTTGCCCCGGTTGTGGATTGACGCGGGTGGCGGACCGGATCGCCCACTTCAACGTCGCTGGCGCATGGGACGCCAATCCATTGGGCACCGTCGTGGCGCTCTTCTTCGTGCTGGCGATTCTGCTCTCGGCTCTGCACTTGCTGTTCAAGATGCCGCTGCCCAACCTCGTTCCGAGCCAACGCGAGGCACTGGGCTTGCGGATCGCGGTCGCCGGTTCGGTTCTGGTCAATTACGGGTACATCATCCTGAAGACAAAGTTCCCCGGGCTCCTCTGATGTGGGCGAGATGGTCGCCGTCCTTCTCGTATTGCTCGCGTACCTCTCGGGCTCGGTTCCCTACGGAGCCCTTCTCACCCGATGGCTCAAGGGCGTCGACGTTCGCAGCGCCGGCAGCGGCAACATCGGCGCCACGAACGTAGCCAGGGTTGCCGGCCGGGGGCTTGGAGTTTTGGTGCTGCTGTTGGATGCAGCCAAGGGCGCTGTCCCGGTAGCGCTTTCCTTTTTGATTACCGGGGACAGTGAGGTCCACGCGGCGGTGGGATTGGCCGCCGTCCTCGGCCACGTGTTTCCGGTGTGGCTTCACTTTCGCGGCGGCAAGGGCGTGGCGACCGCTTTTGGCGTGATCGCCGTGATTCAGCCCTGGGCTGCGATGGCTGGGTTTGCCGCGTACGCAGTGTTATTTGCGCTCTTTCGGGTGAGCTCCATCGGCTCTTTGGCTGGAGGGCTCGCGGCGGCGTTGGTGGCCGTTCTTTCGGGAGGGCCCCGCCCCTACTCGATTCTCACCTTGGTCCTCTTTGCGCTGATGGTCTTCACTCACCGGGGAAACATTCGGCGCCTCCTGGCGCGAGCGGAGAAGCCCCTTTGAGTCAGCGCAATGTGTAGCCGAACAGCCGGCACTCGATGGGCCCATTCCAAAAGGTTCGCGCGCGGGACGGCTTGAGATGAAACGCGCTCTCGAATGCTGGATTGCCGGCGAGGATGAAGAGCCGCCACGCGTGGAGCCGGCGAAGGTTTTCGCCCAGCTTGAAGTAGAAGGTTTTCATTCCCTTTTGCCCGCCGGCCGAGAGGCGACTGCCGTACGGCGGGTTGGTGATCAGCACGCCCGGAGGCACGTCGCCGAGCGCAAGAGGCTGTATCGCGTCCGCGACCTCGAGCCGAACCGTCCCGGAGAGCTTGGCCGCAGCGGCGTTCCGGCGGGCGGCCCTCACCGCGTCGGGATCTCGATCGAAGCCTAGAATTGGAAATGGCGGCTTTCGCTGCATTGCGACCGCTTCCGCTCGCAGCTCGGCGAGGATTCGCCTTGTGTCCGGGCCGTGCTCAGGCCAGCGCTCGATGCCGAGCGGTCGCCGAAGGTTGGGCGCGCGGTTCGCTGCGATCAAAGCGGCTTCGATTACCAGAGTCCCCGAACCGCACATCGGATCGACGAACGACACCTCGCCCTTGTATCCGGCGACCCGAAGCAGCGCGGCGGCGAGCGTTTCTTTGAGGGGCGCGGCGGTGGGTTGGATTCGGTAACCGCGCTGATTCAGAGGATCGCCAGCCAGATCCATTGCGAGCGATAGCCTCTCCCTGGCCAGGTGCACCGCGATGCGCACGTCCGGGCTTCGCGCATCGACGTTCGGCCGCCGACCCAACCGCTCGCGGAGGCGATCGGCAATCGCATCCTTCACCTTGAGCGCGACGAATCCAGAGTGGGTGTGCTCCGAATCACGCAGCGTGGCATCTACGGCGAACGTGGTCTCCGCGGTCAGGTGGTCTTCCCACACAATCGAGCGCGCCGCGTCGTACAGACCCTGCGCTCCGCGCGGTTCGAACTGTCCGAGCGGCCGAAGCACCCGCATCGCGATGCGGCTCCACAGGCATATCCACAAGGCTTCGCGCCAATTCGCGGCGAACCGGACGCCCCCGCGATCCTGCCGTATCGTCTTCGCGCCGAGCTCGGCAAGCTCCTCCGCCAAGAGCGGCTCCGTTCCGCGGGACGCAGTCGCGTAAAGCTGGAGTCGCTCTGGCACGCGCGCACCCTATCCGCGCGCGCGGCTCGCAGCTATCCCGGCATCGCTCCCGCGCCGGGAAGCTCGCCCGCGGGGCGAATCAACACCTCGCGAGGCTTGGCGCCATCGGCCGGCCCGACCAGGCCTTCGCGCTCCATTCGCTCGATCATTCGCGCCGACCGGTTGTATCCGATCCGCATTTTTCGCTGCAGCATGGAGATGGACACCTGGCGCATCTCGCTGATTACCGCGAGCGCCTGATCGTACAGCTCGTCGGTGAGATCGTCGTCGCCCGCGCCTTCCATTTCGCCCTCGCGAGGGCGCAAGATCGAATCGTCGTAAACGGGCTTGCCTTGTGCCTTCAGGTGATCGACGGCGCGCTTGATTTCCGCTTCGGAAACGTAGGCCCCGTGGACGCGCTCGAGGTTCGAGCTGGTCGGCGGCATCAAGAGCATGTCGCCCATCCCAAGCAGCGCTTCGGCTCCCGACGTTCCAAGAATGGTCATCGAGTCCGGTCGCGAACGGAGCATGAAGCTGATTCGAGTGGGGAAGTTCGCCTTGATGACCCCGGTGACCACGTCCGTCGACGGGCGCTGGGTGGCGACCAGCAGGTGAATGCCGGAGGCGCGCGCCATCTGCGCCAAGCGCGCGACGTAGGTTTCCACCTCGCGCGGCGCAACCATCATTAGATCTGCCAGCTCGTCGATGATCACGACGATGTACGGAAGCTTCTTGAGCTCTTTCTTCTCGACCTCCGAATCGCGCGGGTCATCCGCCGAAGTTTGTGGTTCGGTCGAGTCGACCGGGATTTGTTCGCGAATACTCTCGATCTCTTGATTCGGCGCCGCGACCCCGATCGAATCGGAGCTCCTCGCTCGCTCGAGCGCGTCGTCCTCGCTCTCGCCATCGGCGACATCGACCACCAACAACCTCTTGGCCGGCGCAGCCGGGGGCGGTTTCTTGGACCTTTCGTCGCTCGACCGCAAAAGCTCGCGCGCTTGACCGGAAGCGCTTTCCACCAGCCTGTTGTAGCCGGCGATGTTGCGGACGCCAGCCTCCGAAAGAATCTGGTACCGGCGCTCCATCTCTTCGACTGCCCAGCGCAGCGCCAGCGCCGCTTTTTTCGGATCGGTGACGACCGGCAGCAGCAGGTGGGGGATGCCCTCGTAGCTGGAGAGCTCGAGCATCTTCGGATCGACCATGATGAAGCGAACCTCTTCCGGGGTCGCCTTGAGGAGGATGCTCATCACCATCGAATTCACCGCGACCGACTTGCCAGAGCCGGTCGTACCGGCGATCAGCAAATGCGGCGAGCGCGCCAGGTCCAGCACGTACGGCATCCCTTCGATGTCCTTGCCCAGGCACATCGTCAACTTCGAGGCGGACTTGGTGAACACGTCCTGCTCGGCGATTTCCTTCAGGTAGACTGTCTCCCGATCGCGGTTTGGCACCTCGATTCCAACCACGCCCTTGCCCGGAATCGGGGCGACGATGCGAACCCGCATCGCCTCCATCGCCATCGCCAGGTCGTCCGAGAGGGAAGCGATCTTCGAGAGCTTGATTCCCGGACCAGGCAGAAACTCGTACATCGTGACCACCGGACCGGGCCGGATCTCGACCACCTCGCCGACGATTCCGAAGTCGGCGAGCTTCGCGGTCAGCTTGTCCGCGGTGCTCAAGAATGCTTCCTTGTCCAATGCGGAGCGCTCGGCTTTGCCGGACTCGAGGACGTCCAGCGGCGGCGGGGTGAAGCTGCGCCGGTCGCCGACGAACTCGAATTGCTCCTGCTCTTTGCGCTTGGTCGGCTTGGGGGGTGGTTTGGGCTCGACGATGACGGGCGTCCGCGGCGAGGGTGCCGCGGGCGGGGGTGGCGTTGGGAGTGCGGCCGCGGGCTCCGAGAGCGCTCGAGGCATTGCGACATCCGCGGCGGCTTCTGGCGGTGCATCGGTGGAGGGGATTTCCGCTGCGCCGCTGGGGGATGGCGCAGTCACGATCTGCGGCAGCTTGCGGTCTGACCGCTTTCCGGAATCTGCTTCTAATGCGTTGCGCGTAAGATTGGCCACCCAGGCGGGTTCTCGAAAGGGAATCGAGGCGGTGACCGCCTCCTCGCCAGAGCTCGTGCTTGCGTCGCGTTTTGCCTCAGCCTCTTTAGCGAGCCGAAGCGCTGTTTCGGAGATTTCCTCGGCCTCGATGGCGTCGCGCTCTGCCTGCGCGAGCTCCTCCTCATCGGCTTCAAGCTGCGCCAAAAAGGCGGCGTTCTCCAGTTTTGCTTTCGCCGCCGCCTCCCGGCGCTTCTGCAGGGAAGCCCTCTGCGATTGCCAAAAGCGCGCCGCGAGGGCGGCAAGCCATGCCGCCGCGCTGCCGGCCAGGCGCCAGGCGATTGCGCAGACCCTCAAAAAGCCGAGCTGACTGCCGACGATCAAGGCGACGATCGAGATCGCCCCGACGACAATCACGGTTCCTACCGTAGAGAAGAATCCGCCCAGCAGATTCGCCGTCGTTTCCCCGGCCCAACCCCCGGGTGCAGCTCCCCAGCCGGGCAAGCCCGCGAACGCGAGCTGCATGAGGACGGCGGTGCTCAAGCAAAGGACCGCTGCGGCGCCAACCTGCGGCCAGCGCCGCTTCGTCCGTGCCCCGATCAGCAGAACGAGCGACGCGTAGAGACCGCAAAGCGGCAGCAGGTAAGCGCACACTCCGAGGAATTGGTGGACTTGAGCAGCGGCGAAGTGCCCCGCAGGACCGATCGCATTGCGGTAGCGGCCGCGCGTTCCATCGCGGGGGTCGAACGTCGTCAATGCCAGCAGCGTGAGCAGAGAGAGCGCGAGCGCGAAGATGCCGATGATGACCCTGCGTGCAGCGCTGTGCGTCGTGAGCTTCTGGTCCGACAGCACCCGCTTTCGAACCGCGATCTCCTGTCGAGAAAGGACCGCCTTTTGTGCACGCGTCCTTTTGGGCGCCATAGCCGCACACCTCGTCGCGGTGACAGGCTGTAGCAGCCTGATCGAGTCAGTGTAGGAGGGGAGTCCAGGTGGTCAATTTTTCCGTCCCGTTGAAACGCGCGTTGCCAACCTGCTCCGGTGACTCGTCAGAAAAGGGTATGTTTACTGCGAGGAGCTACGTTTCGATGGACGTGCGTTGTGAGCGCTGCAAAACCGAGTACGAGTTCGACGAGGATCGCATTACGGAGGCAGGGGTTACCGTCAGGTGTACTCACTGCGACCATGTCTTCGTGGTCAAGAAGCACTCGGGTGTCGTAACCGGTCCGGTTCCTACGGGAATCAAAGGGCCGTCCGCGGCCGGCGATCTGCCTCGACCGGGTTCGTCGCCCACGGCGCGACCCCGCGATTCCGCCGAGCGCGGAAGAGAGTGGAAGGTACGCCAGCCAAACGGCAATCTGATCACCTTTAAAGAGCTGACCACCCTCCAGAAATGGATTGTCGAGCGGAAAGTAAGCCGCGACGACGAAATCAGCCTCACCGGCGAAAGCTGGAAACGGCTGGGAAACATCGCCGAGCTTTCGAGCTTCTTCCAAGTGGTCGACGAGGCGCGGCGGGCTGCCCGGCCTCCGGAAGAGCCGTCCGGTGCTCGCGCGGTCGCAAGGGGGATGACTCCGCCGACCGGCATCCCGAGGCGGGAGCCGGGCAAGCCGCCAACGCCGCCGCAGGCCGTGCCTCCCGTTGTCATTTCACTTGAAGAGTCCATCGAACGCACGCCGGCGATCACCGAGCCATCGGCGCCGAGGGCGTCCGCCGCTCCGGGTTCGATGTCGTTCGAAACGACCGATGCCTTTGGAGTTCCATCCGGCAAGGGCGACCCTTCGTTCGCCCTGTCCGCGACGATTACCGACCTGCGCGGCGAATCCGATGAGGCGCTCGCCGCGTCGGCGGGGCTGATCAGGGGATCCAGAGGGCGGTGGACGATCGTTCTTTTCGTCGCGCTGCTCGGCGTCGTCAGCTACCTCGCCTACCGGTACTTCGTCTGGATTCCGCAGCGGCAAACGCAGGAGAGAGTCGAGGCGGCCAACCGGGAATCGGTCGCTCGGGCCGAGCAGGAGGGCCTCGAACGGGAGCAGGCGGAACGCGAGCGCCTCGAACGGGAGCGGGCGGAACGCGAGCGCGCCGAGCAAGAGCGGGCTGCGCGCACCCGTGCGCCACCAACAAAGACGGCCGAGGGCGCGGCCGACCCGCGGCCAAAATCACAAGCGGCCGCCCCGGAAGATAAGCCGGAAGCTGCGACGCCGCTGGCCAAGGCCCAACCGGACGCTCGCACGCGACAGAGTACAGACACGGCCGCTGATCCGAGTGCTCCTACCCCGCTGTTCGGGTCTGGAGACGGTGGGAGGTCCAGGGCAACGGCGAGAATCGAGGACGGTGGCAACTTCGATACCTATATGAGTCAGGCGGATCGCTTCCGCGAGCGAGAGCAGCCCAGGAATGCGCTCGATGCCTATGCCAAGGCTGCTGAGATGGAGCCGAACCGCGCAGAGCCGCTCGCCGGTCGCGGCCTCGCGCTCCTGGATTTGGGGAGAACGGCGTCGGCGATCGCTGCCTTCCAGCAAGCCTTGAAGTTGAATCCGCGAGAGGGGCTCGCTCTGATGGGACTTGCGGAAGCGTACCGAGCCGAGGGAAACAAGGAAGAGGCGATCACCTACTACGAAAAATACCTGGAAGTTCTACCCAACGGCCCTGAGGCTGCGGTCGCGAAAGCTGCAATTGAGGCGCTGCAGGAGTAACAAATAGGCATGTCCGAACTGCACAAACCTTCCGATCAGGAAGACGAGTACTTCGCTCGCGAGGAAATCGAAAAAAAACACCGGCTGGCGATGAAGCAGGCGCATGACCTCGCTGAGAAGACCAAAGAAGAGCTCAAGCGGCTGCACTACATGAAGTGCCCCAAGTGCGGAATGGATCTCCAGCCGCTCAAGAAGGGTGCTGTCACCGTCGATACCTGCTTCCATTGCCGAGGGGTCTGGTTGGATGAAGGCGAGCTGGAGCACCTCCAGGCGCGTGGACATCACGAGAGCGGCACGGTGATGAAGGCGATTCTGAACATCTTCAAGCGCAAGTCCTTATGGAATAAATCGGATTCATGAAACTCTCGCTCGACGAGGTGCGCCACGTCGCCGCCCTGGCTCGCCTTTCGCTCACCGCCGAAGAAGAGGAGCGTTATCGGCACCAACTCTCCGCGATCCTCGAGGCAATGGAGCAGCTCAAGGCCGTGAGCACCGAAAACGTTGAGCCCACTTCTCATGCGATCGCCGTCGAGGGTTTGCTTCGAGAGGACATCGTGGTGCCCTCGATGGATCCGCAGAAGGCGCTGGCGAATGCGCCCGCCAAGGTAGGCACGAGCTTCGCCGTTCCGAAGATCATCGAATGACGCCGGAAATCATAGACCTGAGCATGCTCGAGCTCTCGGCGAAGCTCGCGCGGCGCGAGGTGTCATCGGTGGAGGCAACGCGCGCCTGCCTGGGGCGCATCGAGCGCGTCGACGCCAAGGTGAGGGCGTTTCTGCGGGTCGATGCGAAGGGTGCGCTGGCGGCGGCAGAGGCTTCGGACGCCCGCCGCAAGGCGAACGCGCCGCTCAGTCCGCTCGATGGTGTCCCGATCGCACTGAAGGACATCTTCCTCACCGAGGGTGTGGAGACGACTGCCGGCTCAAGGATTCTCGCCGGCTTCATCCCGCCCTACGACGCGACGGTGGTAGCGCTCCTCAAAGGCGCGGGACTGCCGATCGTCGGGAAGGCCAATCAGGACGAGTTCGCCATGGGCTCGTCCACCGAGTTGTCTGCTTTTTTTCCCACCCACAACCCCTGGGATTTGACCCGCGCGCCGGGGGGTTCTTCAGGTGGGTCCGCCGCGGCCGTCGCGTCGCGGGAGGTTTTTGGCGCCCTCGGCACCGACACCGGTGGATCCATTCGCCAGCCGGCGGCCCTCACGAACACCGTGGGAATCAAGCCGACCTATGGACGGGTGTCCCGCTATGGCGTGATCGCGTTCGCAAGCTCGCTGGACCAGGTGGGCCCGATCACCCGCACTGTGGCGGATGCCGCCGCGCTGTTGCAGGCGATCGCCGTTCACGACCCTCGCGACTCCACTTCGTCGACCGAATCCGTTCCCGATTACCTCTCCGGGCTCGAGGGCGGCGTCGCGGGAATGAAGCTCGGTGTGCCGCGAGAGTACTTCGTGCCGGGGATGGATCCCGAGGTCGAGCAAGCCGTCCGAAGCGCAGCCGCCGAGCTGGAGAAGCTCGGGGCGAAGATCATCGATGTCTCGCTGCCGCACACGCGCTTCGCGCTTGCGACGTACTATCTGATCGCCCCGGCCGAGGCATCTTCGAACCTCGCGCGCTACGACGGCGTTCGATACGGTTTCCGGGCGCCCGCGGCCGGCGGGCTGCGCGAAATGTACTTCCAGACCCGGGCGGCTGGCTTTGGGCCGGAGGTGAAGCGGCGAATCATGCTTGGGACGTACGCCCTGTCGGCAGGCTACTACGACGCCTACTATCTCAAGGCCCAGAAGGTCCGGACCCTGATTCGCCGGGATTTCCTCACCGCCTTCGAGCAAGTCGACGCGATTTTGTCACCGACCTCGCCGGTGACCGCTTTTAAGCTGGGCGAGAAGCTCGAGGATCCGTTGGCGATGTATCTGATGGACATCTTCACCCTTCCTTGCAACCTCGCTGGGATTCCCGGAATGAGCGTTCCGTGCGGGTTTAGCAAGGCTGGTCTTCCGATCGGGCTGCAGATCCTCGGTAGGCATTTCGACGAGGCGCGAGTGCTGCGCATCGGCCGTGCGTTCGAACGAGAGCACGACTTCGCCGGGAGAGCGCCGAAGCTTTGACGGACCAACAATGGCTGCCAGCGACTATCAACCGGTGATTGGCCTCGAGGTGCATGCGCAGCTTCTCACCCGCGCGAAGATCTTCTGCGGCTGCTCGACTCAGTTCGGATCGCCGCCCAACCACAACACTTGCCCGGTTTGCCTGGGAATGCCCGGCGTCCTCCCGGTCTTGAACAAACGGGTGGTGGAGTTCGCGGTTCGCGTGGGGCTTGCCCTCGGGTGCACTGTTCGCAAGACCAGCGTCTGGTCTCGGAAAAACTACTTCTATCCGGACCTGCCGAAGGGATACCAAATCACCCAGTACGACCAGCCGATCTGCGAAGGCGGCAAGCTCACGATCGATGTGGACGGCACCACCAAGGACATCCGGATCCGCCGGATTCACATGGAAGAGGACGCTGGCAAGAGCGTCCATGACGCCGTCGGCGGCGAGTCGCTGGTGGATTTGAACCGCGCCGGGGTGCCGCTCCTGGAGATCGTCAGCGAGCCCGACATCCGCAGCTCGGAGGAAGCGGTGGAGTACCTCAAGAGCCTGAGGGACGTGTTGGTGTACCTCGGCGTCAACGACGGGAACATGGAGGAGGGCTCGCTTCGCTGCGACGCGAATGTTTCGGTGATGCGAAAAGGGTCGAGCACGCTCGGACAGCGGACCGAGCTCAAAAACATGAACTCGTTCCGCTTCGTTCGCCAGGCGATCGACTATGAGATCGCGCGCCAGATCGAGGTGCTGGAGTCCGGCGGCAAAGTCATCCAGGAGACGCGACTCTGGGACGTGCAGCGCGGCGAGACCCGGCCGATGCGGTCGAAAGAGGACGCGCACGATTACCGCTACTTTCCGGAGCCGGATCTCCCGCCGCTGCACGTCAGCGACGCCCTGATCGACGAGGTGGGCAGATCGCTGCCAGAGCTTCCCAGGGCGAAGGCGCGCCGGTTTCTGAGCCAGTACGGTTTGCCCGCGTACGATGTGAAGATACTGTGCGCCGAGCGCCCCCTCGCTGATTTTTTCGAGGCGTGCGCGGGGCAGTACAAGGATTACAAGAAGCTCTCCAACTGGTTCCTCGGCGAGCTGATGCGGCTGCTCAATGAGAAGGGGGGCAGCATCTCCAGCCTGAAGGTTCAGCCTGCACAGCTGGCCGCGCTTTTATCGTCGGTTGACAAAGGCGAGATCTCTGCCAACGCGGGCAAGGACGTCCTTGCCGAGATGTTCCGGACGGGGAGGGATCCGGCGTCAATCATCGCGGAAAAGGGGCTCGGACAGGTGAGCGATGCGGCGGTGATCGAGGCGGCAGTGGATGACGCGATCGCCAAGAATCAGGGCGAGGTCGAGAAATACCGGGCCGGCAAGAAACAGGTGCTCGGGTTCTTTGTCGGCCAGGTGATGAAGGCTATGAAGGGGAAGGGGAATCCTGCGCTGATCAACGAGATGCTGAAGAAGAAGCTAGGATGAGACCGTAGGATGGGCGACGCCAAACTCGCGAATGGAGCGGTGAAGATCGGACCGTTGTGGAACCGAGCCGTCTTCGACCCGGCGAGCCGCGTGGTGAAGCGCCGCGGCAGGAAGGTGTGCAGTTTTGAGGAGGTCAAGGGATTGCTCCTGCGCGAGTACATCGCGCGCGATGAGGAGGAGCAGCTTCTCAATGCGCATCCTGAGGTCCAGAAGCGGCCGCGAGACGCCGAGCTTTGGATTGAAACCAAGAACGGCGGTCGGATGATTGTCGCGAGCCTCGACCGCGCGGGTTTGTTGCTGCAGTTCGCGACCGAAGCGGCGGGGCTGCTCGGAGTGCCGGTCCAGACGGAGCGAACTCTGGTCGCTCCGAACGAGCACCCCGGCGGCCAAACCTAATTCCAGTCCGGCAAAAGACGAGCGCCCTCGATTGCGAGGTGGCGATCGGTGCCCCAAACACAAAAAAAGAGACCGAGCCGTCGTGCGGCCCGGTCTCCAAGAGCGAAAAACCGGCGACGATTACTTGTGCCGTCGATTGTTCTCGCGCCGTTCCTGTCGAGCTTCGCGCCGGTCCTCGCGGGCTTCTTTAGTCTCTTCTCGAGCCTCTTTGAGGTCCTTGACGCCCTCGGCGTGCTCCTTCTTTGCCTTGCGCAGCTCCTCGTGGCCCTCTTGACGCAGGCTCTTCGCCTGGGCCGATTCTTGCTTGGCTTTGTTCGCCAGCTGCGCGCTCTCGGTCATTTCCGCATTCGCCTTCTGCATCTCCGCCTTAGCACCCGCGACGTCGCCTTCTCGGGCCTCTTCTCTCGCCTTTCGCAAGTCCTGACGAGCGTCCCGGGCCTCTTCGCGTGACTGCTTCCGGTCTTTCTGCGCCTCGACCGCTTCCTGATGCGCCTTCTTGAAATCTTGGACAGCCTGCTTGCGGTCCTCGCGCGCCTTCTGGAAGTCCTCCTTGGCATCCTTCCGCAGCTCCGCGGCCTCTTTCACCTCGGTGCTTGCGGGTTCCTCGGCCAACGCTGGAAGCGCGTAGGCCAGCGGAAAAATCAATGCGGCTTTTCTGATCAGTGTCCTCACGGCTGCATCCTCCTTGATTGTTCTCAGCCTCGGTGGCTGACCGAGTGACAAACCCAGCGGCGCAAGCGCGGTTGCGGGGGCAAGCGAGCGCCTTGACTCCCCAGGGGAAGTCCCGTAAATGAAACGTCTTTTCGCGAGGCGCCGGCTAGCCTCGGCAACCCGACATCGGAGCTTCAGGTTCTCCCGGAGAGCCGATCAGCAGCAGAGGTAGCGGCATGTATGCAGTGATTCGCACAGGCGGAAAGCAGTACCGCATCTGCGAGGGTGACGTTCTCCGAGTAGAGAAGCTCGTGGGCGAGGTTGGCAGCGACGTCACCTTCGACGAGGTGCTTCTCATCGGCGGAACTGAAGCTCCGAAGGTTGGGCAGCCGCGCGTGAACGGCGCGAAGGTGATCGCCAAGATCGTTGCCCAGGATCGACACCGGCGAGTGATCCACTTTCGCAAGGAGAAGGAAGGGTGGGCGAGGCGGCGCGGCCACCGTCAGCCGTATACTGAAGTGAAGATCACCTCGATAAGCAGCTGAGCCGGGCGAGGCAGGTAATTCGGTATGGCACATAAAAAGGGACAAGGCTCTTCCAGGAACGGTCGGGATTCGGCCGGACAAAGGCGCGGCGTCAAGGTCTACGGAGGCGCGAGCGTCCACGCCGGCAGCATCCTCGTTCGCCAAGTAGGTACTCGTATCCACCCGGGCAACAACGTCAAGCTCGGGCGAGACTTCACGCTCTATGCCACGGTCGACGGCCTGGTGAAGTACGAGCGACTGGGCAAGCACCGCACCAAGGTTTCCGTCTACCCGCCCGCCGCGCCTGGTGGTCAAGCTGCGTCGAGCACCTGAGCGCTCGCGCGGGCAGCGCGCACCGCGAGGGAGTGAGGTGGGCGTGGAGCGAGGATCCAGAAATGAAGTTCGTGGATCAGGTTCGCGTCGTGGTGAGATCCGGCGACGGGGGCGATGGCGCGGTTGCGTTCCGTCGGATGAAATACGTCGAGCGCGGCGGCCCCAGCGGGGGTGACGGCGGAAGCGGCGGCTCAGTCGTGCTGGTTGCAGATCCGCGGCTTACCACGCTGCTCGACTACCGATATCAGCCGATCCACCGCGCCAAGGATGGCCAGGCCGGAATGGGCAGCGATCGCAATGGCGCTGCGGCGCCCGACCTCGTCCTCAAGTTGCCCGTCGGTACCGTGGTAAAGGACGCAGACAGCGGTGAGGCGCTGTGCGATCTGGTGGAACCGGGCCAGCAATTCGTGGCGGCCAAGGGCGGCCGGGGCGGCTTGGGAAACATGAACTTCGCGACTTCGACGCGTCAGACGCCGAAGTTTGCCCAGCCGGGGCAGCCGGGTGAGGAGCGGAACCTTCTTTTCGAGCTGAAGCTCCTCGCCGACGTCGGCCTGCTTGGATTCCCCAATGCGGGAAAGAGCACGCTGATCTCGCGCGTCTCCCGCGCTCGGCCGAAAATCGCAGACTATCCCTTCACAACGCTGGTGCCGAACCTGGGAATGGTTCAGTACAAGGATGGGCTTTCGTTCGTGATGGCGGATATTCCGGGGTTGATCGAAGGCGCGAGCGAGGGTGCTGGCCTGGGTGATCAATTCCTGCGCCACGTCGAGCGCTGCCGCGTCCTCATCCACATGGTAGACCTCTCCGCGCAAGGAGCAGATCGCGACCCGGTAAAGGATTGGAGGGCGATCAATCGAGAGCTTGAAAAATACAGCCCAAAGCTCGCGAAGAAGCCGCAGATTCTCGCGGCGAACAAGATCGACCTTCCCTTCGCCCGGGAGCGCCTCGGAGCTTTCGTCAAATCGATGAAGAAAAATGCTCGCGTTTATCCGATTTCCGCGGCGACTGGCGAGGGCATCCCGGAGCTGCTCGATGCGACGGCACGGCTCCTTTCGAACGAAGCGCCCGCCCGCCGCCCGCCGCGCAGGCGCTCGCCCGCTCGCGCTTCGAGGCAGGCATGAACGGCAGTGGACACCGCGCCCCGCAGGCGGTCGGACTTCCCGCGCCCGATGAGCTCCTGCTCGATGGTCGCAAGGAGCGCGTGGACCGGGTTGTTCAACTGCGCACACGCACTCTGACCGTCGTCCTCGAGGGGCTGGAGGACAGCTTCAACATGGCTGCGGTTTTGCGGACCTGCGAAGCGATGGGTCTTCAGGAGCTGCACGTCATTCCCAGACCCGACGTCCCTTTTTCTCCGCACGCGAAAGTAACGCAGGGATGCGAAAAATGGATCGACGTCATCGCGCACGACACTTTTGCGGCGTGCCGGGACCATCTTAAGTCGCGCGGCTTTTCTCTCTGGGCGTCGGCTCGTCGCCCGGACGCGCAGAGCCTGTTTTCACTGCCTTTCGACGGAAAAGTTGCGCTCATCTTCGGCAATGAGCGCTTTGGCGTCTCGCCGGAGGTCCTCATTGGAGCGGACGGCATCTTCTGGATTCCGATGCGAGGCTTCACGCAAAGCCTGAACGTTTCCGCAGCAGCAGCAACCTCCGTCATTCACGGAATCCGGTGGCGCGAGGAACACCGCGGCGCAGACGGAGATCTCACCAGCGAAGAAGCGCGTTTGCTCACCGAACGTTTCTACCAGCTCTCCGTGAAGCAGCGCGGGCGCATCTACCAGCAACCCGGCGGCGACGATGGGACGGAGTAAATTGGCTCTTCAGCTCTTGTTGCTGGCGACCATTGCTGCGGCGGCACCCGCCGGGCACGGCGCAAAGAGCGGAGCGAGCAAAGGCGATGCCGGAACCCACTCGGCAATGGCGCCCGACGTAAAGGCGCTGGTCGATCGCATGCAGGCGTTTTACGAGAAGACGACCGATTTCATCGCCAGCTTCCAACAGCAATACACCTACAAGACTTTCAATCGAACTCAGACCTCGAACGGCAAGGTGACGTTCCTCAAGCCGGCGATGATGCGCTGGGAATACGAGAAGCCCACGGCGAAAACGTTCGTCCTCTCGGGCGACAAAGTATACGCGTACGATCCTGAAGCGATGACGATGACGATCTCGGGAATCAAGACCAACGAGCTTTCCGCTTCAGTGACCTTCCTCTGGGGGGTGGGCAGGCTGGAAAAGGAGTTCTCGATCGCGCGCCAGCCATGCGCCTCGTGCAAGGGCGTGCTCTTGGAGTTGACGCCCCTGCGGCAAGATCCCCGGTTCCAGAAAGTCCAGTTGGAGGTTGATCCGAAGACGGCGCAGGTGCTGAAGAGCGTTGTGGTCGACCCGGATGGAAGCGAGAACGCGATCTCCTTCTCGGAGCTGAAGACCGGCCAGGGGGTCGCCAAGGATCGGTTTAAAATCGATCCTCCGCCGGACACGCAGGTGATCGACTTGACCAAGGCACAAAAGTAGATGCGGATTGGGATTGCCTGCGCGGCAGCCCTGTGGCTCGTCTCGTGCGCGCGCGCAACCCGCCGCGAGCCGGCGGACAGTTTGAACGGCTTCACAGCGCCGCTGTCGTTTGCTTCCGGGTTGCGGCTGGTGGTTGACGGGAGCGTGGACGAGGGGCCCGCCGACATCGTTCTCGACGTCGCCTCGGCCATCACGACAGTGAGCAGCGGTTGCCTGCCCAGCGGGAGCGCGGGGAACAGCAGCGTGGGCATTCGACAGGTCGACGGGACGATGCTGGACGCCCCGGAAATCGCGCTTCCGCCCGCCCGCATCGGATCTCGGCGGATCGGCACCCGGCCCGTCGCCGTGATCCCCGGGGAACGCAGGTGCGTCCTTTCGCTCGGCACCGACGTATTGTCCGCGTACGCCATTCATTTTGACCCCGAGCGGCATTCCGTCGGTTTGACCGACGCGCTGCCTAAGCGCCGCTACCTCGAAGAAGCATTCCCTCCAACCGAGGAAGTGCACGTGGTGGAGCTGGCGCGCCATCCAGAGACGGACTGGCCACTTCTTTCAGCGCGCCTGCGCCAAGGCTCAGCCGAAATCACGGCCACTTTCATCCTCTCATCGCGCTTGCGCCAATCGACGCTCTCGGAGGATGAATTTCGAACCAGCGGGTTTCGGCCGGCGCCGGATCAGAGTGAGAAATCAGCGGAGCCCGATCTTGCTCGGCGCGTTGGCAGAGAGCTTGCTCGCTTCATGGTCGACAGCCTCGAGCTGGCTCCGGGCTTGGGAGTTCATCATCTGCCGATCCGCGTCGAGCCGACGTGGAGAAATCCGGCTGCGGTAGGGATGATGGGCAGCGATGTGTGGGGACGTTATCGCTCCACCATCGATCTGCAGGCTGGAGTCCTCATCCTACGGCGACCCAAGGCATCCAGCGCGGGAGGCAGGCAGCTTTGTCCTTCCGCCGATGGCGCGGCTTCCGAAGAGGCGTGCTTCGTGTTGCACGCGGCGAAGCTCGGCGACAGCCTTTCCGCCGTCGGCGCCGTCTGGCGGGACTTGCCTGAAGGCGGACGACTCTACGTTGATCCGATCGATCGGCAAGGTCGGCCCTTGCAGAGCGTCTGTCAATTTGGACTTTCATTCCCGCCCGGCGAACGAGGCTTTTCCATCCGGCGCGATTTCCCGTGGCCGGCCGTGGAGAAGGCTCTGCCGGAATGCGCGGAGGTGGTTCACCAGGCGGACGGCTTCTCGCTTTCGCTGTTCGAGGAAGGACTGCTGACGGAGTGCCAAGGACAGTGCGCCTTCGTGCGGCGCCGCGCCGGCCGCCGGGTGCTTTGCGCCTGCGGATCGGGCGCGGAGGACAGGTGAAGGCTACGTAGCCTCGGAGAACGTCGACTGCGATTTTCGTCTCGGCGCTCGGGAATGCGGCCGCTCGAGGATTCTGCCGACCAGATCGTAATCGTGCGCCTCGGTCACCTCGACGGTCACCAGCTCGCCCGGGTAGGCCATTCCCTCGTTGATGTAGACCTGACCGTCGATCTCCGGGGCCTGGCCTTGGTGGCGTCCCGCGAGCAAATGCTCTGATTCCTCGCTCGCTCCCTCGACGAGGACCTCGAGGTGCTTGCCGATCATCGCGCGATTCTGCTCGCGGTTGATACGCCGTTGGAGGGCCATGACTTCCCGCCAACGCCGCTCGATCACCTTCCTCGAATTCTTTCCCTCCATCGCGAAAGCGGCTGTTCCTTCCTCGTCGGAGTATTGGAAGCAGCCGAGGCGCTCGAACCGCTGCTGCCGGACGAACTCCTTGAGCATCTCGAAATCGTCTTCGGTCTCACCGGGCAGTCCAGCGATCAGCGATGTCCGCAGGGTCACGCCGGGGATCCGCCGCCTCAATTTCGCGAGCAGCTCGATCAGAAAGCGCGAGTCCCGCCCTCGGCGCATCGACATCAGAAGCTTGTCCGATGCGTGTTGCACCGGCAGGTCAATGTATTTGACGATCTTCGGTTCGTTGGCGATCGCGTCGATCAATTCGTCCGGGAACACGCGCGGGTATGCGTAATGGAGACGAATCCAATTCACGTCCACGTTGCAGAGAGCGCGAAGCAGCTCGTGCAACCTGGGACGGTTGGGCAGGTCATGGCCGTAGGCGGTCAGGTCCTGCGCCACCAGGTTGAGCTCGACCACTCCCTGGGCAGCGAGATTCTCGGCCTCGGCCACGATATCGGCGATCGGTCGCGACCGCTGAGCACCTCGCAGCTTCGGGATGATGCAGAACGCGCAGGCGTTGTCGCAGCCCTCGGAGATTTTCAAATACGCCGTAAATCGGGGCATCGAGTTGATCCGAGCGGTCGCGGAGTCATGGATGTATTCGGGATCGGGAATCACCTCTCGCGGCGCGGTCTCCGCTGCCAGAAGATCAGCGATTTGTGCGTAGGCCGACGTGCCGAGAAAGTGATCCACCTCGGGCAGCTGCCGAGCCAGCTCGGGGGCGTATCGCTGCGGCAAACAGCCGGTGACCACCAGGGTCTCGCAGTTGCCGGATTTCTTTTGCTCCGCCAGCTCGAGAACTGCATCGATCGATTCCCGCTTGGCCGGGCCGATGAAGGCGCAAGTGTTGATCACGATCACTTCCGCTTCCGACGGATCCTGCACCAACGCGTAGCCCGCGCCGGCGAGGCTGCCGAGCATAATCTCTGAGTCGACCCGATTCTTGGGGCAGCCCAGGGTCTCCATGTACAGGCGCTTGCGCAGCGCCTTATCCGATTTCCGTCCGCTCAAAATGATCGCCGCTCCAGATGAAGTTCACGGTAGCGCCGCCGGCATATGCGACGCTCAACGCACCCTCGTTGTCCACTACCACAGATGAGGCCCGTCCGAGCTTGCACGAAGCGGCCGGCCATTCCAAGACGTTGCGCGCAGTTCGCCCCTGAAGAACGTAAATGCCCATCTTCAGCTCGTTTTCAGGGTTGCATCCGCCGCCTTCCAAAAACGGATCGCTTCCGGTCAGAATCGCCGCGAGCTGCCGGCCATTCGGAAGATGCATGCGAGCGGGCAAGGAGATTCTCGCCGCGACTGGGTCGTGCACCTGCTCGAGAAAAAAGGTTCGAAGCAGCTCCGAAGTCATCGGTCGATCTGAGATCATCCAGACCGGATAATGCAGCAGGGCAAAGCCGACCCACCCATGCTCGCGCCCCTCGAGGGCTGCGACATCTTTCGGCAGGTCCAGCTTGAGAGCGCGCCGAAAGTCATCCGTCAGCCGCAGCATCTCTCCGCGCATCGAGCCGCCTTCGCAGTTGGAGACCGCGGCGACCGTCCCGGCGACCTGGGTTCGGCGCTGGTAGGTAACGCAAAGCTCGAGCAGGAGCGGGTCTTTGGCCGGAAACCTGGGAAGCGATTTCGCAGGGAATCTCGCTTCGAGCACCCAGCCGTGGTCCGTCCGTCGAGTCGTCGACTGGACCCAGCTGTTCGCCAAAGCGGGCGGCCCCGTCTCCGGGTCCGCAGCCCGCTTTCCATCCGGCGCGAATCGGTACGTGTAGCCTCGCGCGGTGGCGCCAGCACCTGGGAAATGGATCTCGACCTCGGCGAGCTCCGCAGCCGCGGCTTTGTCGCCGGTGACGTCGATGCCCAGATACAGCACGTCTCTCCAGTACGCCACCCGGGCGGAAAGGCCTGACCCCTTCGCTGCCGCACTTTCGGCCTGGATCTCCGTCGCCGGAGCGAGTTTCTTCAAATTCCCATCGAGCGCGATCGCTTTGTTCAACGCGGGAATGATCCGAATCGGCCGCTCGTCCGCCGTCGAGGCTGCCGACAGAAACATCGCCGCAAGGGGCGCAGCAAGCAGTTTGGCGTACACGCGAATCACGTTGCCTTTGCTCGAGATTGAGAGCGAGCTGTCGCAGCGTCCTCAGAGCTTTGGGTTACGAATCTCGAAAGTTGGTGAATTGCAGATCCAGGTTGAGCTTTTCCTGTTGAGCCCGGAAAAGCGCGATTGCGGCCTGCAGGTCGTCCTTGTTCTTTCCGCTGATTCGCAGCTGATCTCCTTGAATCGAGCCCTGCAACTTCATCTTTGACTCTTTGAGAGCCTTGATCAGTTCCTTCGACTTCTCAACCGGGATGCCTTGCTGGAGCCTGATGGTCTGCTTCACTTGACCCAACGCCGCGGAATCGACGGGGCCCGGCTGGAGGGCGCGCAGCGAAACACCGCGCTTGACGAGCTTGCTCTGCAAAACGTCGTAGGCGGCCTGGAGTCGGCCCTCGGAGTTTGCTTTCAATTGGAGCGTGGTCTTGTCGTCGGCGAGCGAGACTTCGGTGTGCGTTCCTTGGAAGTCGTAGCGGGTGGTGATCTCCTTGCGCGCTTGATTGACCGCATTGTCCACTTCCTGGAGGTTGACCTTGGACACTACGTCGAATGAAGGCATGACACTGCCTTACTTAACAAAGTCGCGGCAACCCAGCGAAGCGTTTGCCGCTGAGACTCGAGCAAGCCTACACCGCTGGGCTCTCGCCGGAATCCCAAGGGACCTGACTGATTCGGACCACGCCTCGGCAGTGGGCGCACTCGGTTCCCTGGGAGTCGCGGATCTTCGCGGTGGCGAAGAGGATGGATTGACCTGCGGTGCTGACCCGCGCCTCCGCTCGCACCGAGTCTCCCCGGACAGGTCGCTCAAAGGTCATCGACAGCTGCATGGTGGCGGTGCGCCTCGTCGGATCGATAAGGGCTGGTGTGACTCCGATCGCAAAGTCGAACAGAGCGGCCAGCACGCCTCCGTTCACTGCGGAGGTGCCCAGGCCACCGCGCTGCTCGGGCCGGATCTGGTCGATGCGGATCTCGACCCGCTCGCCGTCGGGAAAAGAAACTCGTGCCCCGAAGTACTTCAGCACCAGGCTTTGATTGAAGAGCTCGGCGTAACGGGCGAGCTGTTCGGGGCGAGGGCGCGTCGATTTGGGTTCCGGCATTCGTCCACCTTAACTTCGATGGCGTGCGCCCGCACGAGAACTCGTTATTTGGTTAATGACGTCCCACGCGTGGACTTCACACTGTCTCCCTCGGTACAAATCCATTCGCTTGAGTAACAACGTCCTCCTCGACGATCTGAATCCGCCGCAGCGCGAAGCTGTGCTCTACGGCGACGGGCCGCTGCTGATCTTCGCCGGCGCAGGCTCGGGAAAGACGCGCGTCATCACGCGCCGCATCGCGCACCTGGTGCTTCACCGCGGCGTGCCGCCTTGGCAAATCCTCGCCGTCACCTTCACCAACAAGGCCGCCAAGGAGATGCGAGACAGGTTGGAGGCGCTGCTCGGCGCGCAGGCCCCGCGAGCCACCGTCTCCACCTTCCACTCCGCCGCAGCAAACATTCTGCGCAGGCACGCCGAGCAGATGGGGCTCACCCGCTCGTTCGTCATCTACGACGACGCGGATCAGCTTCAAGTCGTCAAGCGCGCTCTGCGCGAAGCGAACGTCGATCCGGCTCTGATCAGCCCTCGGGAGATTCTCGGTCGGATCGATCAACAGAAGAATCTGGGCAGGCTGCCGGTGGACATGCATCCCGACCCCGCCGACTATCGCGGCCGGATCACCAAGTCGGTCTACCGCGTTTACGAGCGGCTGCTTCGCGCCGCCAATGCGGTGGACTTCGGCGATCTGCTGCTGCTCTTGCTCGCTCTTTTTCGGGAGCATCCCGACGTGCTCGAGCGCTATCGCCGCCGTTATCGCTACGTGCTGGTGGACGAGTTTCAGGACACCAATCCCGTGCAGTACCAGATGCTCAGGCTGCTCGCCCCGCCGGGCAGCAACCTCGCAGTGGTGGGGGACGATGATCAATCCATCTACCGCTGGCGAGGAGCGAGCGTCGGCAACATCCTCGGTTTTCAGGAGGACTACCGGGATACCAAGCTGGTCAAGCTCGAGCAGAACTACCGATCCGACCAGGCAATTCTCCAGGCCGCCTACGGAGTCATCTCCAAGAACCGGAAGCGGGTGGCGAAAAAGCTCTGGTCCGAGCGCCCCCGTGGAGAGTCGCTCAACCTGATCGTCGCTCGAGATGAGCGCGGGGAAGCCCAGGAGATCGCTCGCCGGATCTACGAGCTCAATCGCGAGGGCCTCATCCAATACCAGCAGGTGGCGGTGTTCTACCGCGTGAACGCGCAGAGCCGCGTGTTGGAGGAGGCGTTGCGGCTGTCGCGGATCCCCTACACCTTGGTGAACGGGCGCAGCTTCTACGAGCGCGCTGAAGTGAAGGACGCCGTCGCCTATCTGCGCTTGATGGTGAACCCGAAGTCGGATGCGGACCTGCTGCGGATCATCAATACGCCGGCGCGAGGAATCGGCGACACCACCATCGAGCGGCTCAGCGACTTCGCTGCCGGAGCCGAGCAAAGCCTATTTGATGCGCTCGGGGCGGCGGAAAAGATACCATCGCTCAACGCGGGAGCAGTGCGCCGCCTGCGGGCCGTACGCGAGTTGCTCGATTCGTTGAACGGGTTCGCCCAGACCGCACCGGACGCCGCGAGCGCGGTGGAGAAGATGCTCGGGGAAACTGGTTTGGTGACCCGCTTGCAAGAGGAGGGGACGGACGAATCTCTGGCGCGCGCTGAGAACCTCCGCGAGTTTCTTGGCGCGGCTCAAGAATTCGATCTCCAACAAGCGACGTCCACGGCCATTGAATCTCCGCCGGAATCGACTCCGGCGGATGTCGCCGATGCTCCCGATGAATCAGCCCCTCCCGTTCAGGCATTTCTCGAGCAGATCAGCTTGATCGGCGAAGCAGACGCAGAGGTGGGCGAGGGTCGCGTCGCGCTGATGACTCTGCACGCGGCGAAGGGACTGGAATTCGACGCGGTGTTCATGGCGGGAATGGAGGAGGGGGTGTTTCCGCATTCGCGCGCGTTGGGCGAGGATGCTGACGAGGAGGAGATGGCCGAGGAACGCAGGCTCTGCTACGTCGGGTTTACCCGAGCGCGTCGGCGTCTTTTTGTATCGCTCGCCCAGAGCCGCGCGCTCTTCGGCGAGCTGAAATTCAATCCTCCTTCCCGGTTCTTGAGCGACGTTCCCCAAGAGCTGTTCGCCTTCGACAGCTTGCCGCTTCCCGAGCAAGTTGCTCCTGCGCCGGTGTCACCCTATCGTCGGAAGGGCAGCGCGGCCCGCGATCCGAGCGACGGCCCGTACGTCGATCGATCGTACGACCAGACGTCCGACTTCGATTTGGGCCGAGCCGCCAGGGGAGTTCGCGTCCGCCACAATCAGTTCGGAGAAGGCGAGGTCATCCAGTGCGACGGGGAAGGGCCCAACGCCAAGCTTACCGTCCGCTTCGAGAGCGTCGGGCTGAAGCGAGTTGTTGCACGCTTCCTCTCTCGGGCCTGAGGTTGTTGCGCACCTTCGCTCTCGGGCATAATTACATCTCGTAAGATGGCATCGATTCGCGACGACGAAATTCCCAGCTCCACCGGCATTCCCTCCGCTGCCCGACGCGCCATCGCCGCGCAGCCGCTCGCCTCGTCGATCGAGGTCAGCCAGGAGTTGATCAAGGCTCTGCCCAAGACCGATCTTCACTGTCACCTCGACGGCTCGATGCGGCTGAAAACCATCCTCGAGCTGGCCGAGCAGCAAAAAGTCACGCTGCCCGCCGACGATGAGGAAGGGCTGGCCAAGGCAATTCACCAGGGCGAGGTCTGCAAGAGCCTGGAGGATTACCTGGTCGCCTTCGACGTCACGCTCTCCGTGCTGCAGACCGAGGAGGCGCTTTACCGCGCTGCCTACGAGTTGGCTCTGGATGCCTCCAAGGAGAACGTCCGCTATCTGGAAGTTCGGTACTCTCCCGCGCTGCACCAGCAGAAGAACCTCAAGATGACCACGGTGATCGACGCGGTCCTCGAAGGCCTCCGGGTGGCAAAGCGCGAGACCGGCATCAAGTGCGGGGTGATCGTCTGTGGGATTCGCCACATCAATCCGCAGATGTCGGTGCGGTTGGCGGAGCTTTCCGTCGCTTACAAGAACCGCGGGGTGATCGGTTTCGATCTCGCGGGGGCAGAGGTGAACTTCCCCGCCAAGGATCACAAAGAAGCCTTCCAACTCATTTTGAAGAACAACGTCAATTGCACTGCACACGCCGGGGAGGCCTACGGTCCTGAGTCAATTGCGCAGGCGATCCACTATCTAGGAGCGCATCGGATCGGCCACGGCACTCGGCTCCGCGAGGACGGCGACCTTTTGAACTACGTCAACGATCACCGGATTCCGCTGGAGGTTTGCCCGTTGTCCAACGTGCAGACCGGTGCAGTGCCTTCTATTGCCTCTCACCCGCTGAAGTTCTACTTCGATTACGGCCTGCGGGTGACGATCAACACGGACAATCGACTGATCACCGATACCACCGTCACCAAGGAGCTGTGGCTCGCTCATACTCAGCTTGGGATGACCCTGGAAGATCTGACGACGCTGATCGTTTCGGGTTTCAAGAGCGCGTTTCTACCGTTCCGGGAGAAGCAGGACATGCTGATCCAGGTGAACGACGAGATTCGACGAACGCTGGAGCTGTTTCAGCGCAGGATCGCCGCCGTGCCGGCGTAAGTCCGTCGGCCGGACTCGCTAGGCGACCTTCATTCCCTTCGGAATGACCACCACGCCCGAGGGCGTGACGTGGAATCGCTGCCGATCTTCTGCCAAGTCGTAGCCGATCGTCATTCCGGGCGGAATCTCCACGTTCTTATCGATGATCGCCCGCCGAACTTTACAGTGGCGCCCGACCTGCACGTTCTCGAACAGGATGCTTTCGAGCACCTCAGAGAATGAGTTGATGCGAACCTTGGGAGAGAGCACCGACCGATGCACCTGGCCGCCGGAAATGATGCAGCCCTCGCAAACCAACGAGTCGGTCGCGCTGCCTACGCGGTTGTGCTCCCAATCGGCAAAGACGAATTTCGCGGGCGGGAAATGGTGGTGCTGAGTGTAGATGGGCCAGCGATCGTTGTAGAGGTTGAAGATCGGGTCCACTTCGACCAGGTCCATATTCGATTGGTAGTAGATGTCCACGTTTCCGACGTCCCGCCAGTATCCGCGCTCCTTTTCATCCTGCCCGGGAACGACGTTCTGGGCGAAGTCGTACACGTACACGCGAGAGCGCTTGTACATCTCGGTGATGATCGACTTGCCGAAGTCATGCGCTGAATCCTCGTTCGCCGCGTCCTGGGCGACCTCCTTGACCAACGCCTCGGTGCGAAACAAATAGTTTCCCATCGAGGCCAGGCACATTTGAGGATTCCCTGGCATTGGCGAACGCGGGCGCTCCGGCTTCTCCATGAAATTGAGCATCCGGCCATCCGGGGCGACCTCGATGATCCCGAACTGCCCGGCTTGGTCGATCGGAACGGGGATCGCCGCCACCGTACAGTCCGCTCGGTGCTCGATGTGAAAATCCAGCATCTGGCGAACGTCCATCCGATAGACATGGTCGGCGCCGAAGACGAAGGTGTGATCGGGTTCCTCATCGGTGATGATGTTTAGGTTTTGGTAGATCGCGTCCGCCGAGCCTTTGTACCAATCCATCCCCGTTCGCATCTGAGCCGGTACCGATTCCACGTAATGCCCCAGGAATGCGGTCATCCGCCAAGCGCGCGAGAGGTGATTGTTGAGCGACTCGGATTTGTATTGGGTCAAGACCTTGACCTTGAAGATGCCGGAGTTGGCGAAGTTGGAGAGACAGAAGTCGATAATCCGGTAGGTACCCCCGAATGGAACCGCGGGCTTGGCGCGCTCTCGGGTCAACGGATCGAGCCGTGTACCAGCTCCACCCGCCAGAATCATGGATAGGTACTTGGCCATCGAAAATCAGGTTTAGGCTTGTGAGCTGCCGCCGGCAAGAGGGATGGATCTTCTTTCCAGCACATACTTGTCAAAGGGAGTAGCTTTTCGGCATGCGGAGCGGCGGTCAGCCAATTCCCCGCGTCGAGGAGCGGCGAAGCTTTCTCAAGAAGGGGCTCCTTGGAGGACTCATCCTCGCGATTGGCGGCGTCGGTTTCCTCGCCTCGCGGCGGAGCCGGTTGGCGCCGCTTCCGCCGCAAGGGCTGAGGGTTCTCGATCCGTCCGAGTATGCAGTGGTGATGGCCATCGCGGCGCGAATGGTTCCGGGCGGGGAAGGTTTCCCGTCGGTGCAGGAAGTCGGCGTCGGTTTGAACGCAGACGGGATCCTCGTACGCACCGATCCCGCGGCCGCCAAGGAAGTGAAGCAGCTCCTCAAATTGTTCGAGAACGCGTTGGCCGGATTCATCTTCTCGGCGAGAATTCGCCCCTTCACGCAGTTGCCACCGGAGGAACAGGACCAAGTCCTCGAAGAGTGGCAATCCAGTCGTCTGGAAATCCGGCGCACCGGCTTCACCGCGCTGCGGACGCTGGTTTTGGCCAGCTATTTTGGCTCGCCGCTGAGCTGGCCGGCAGTTCACTACCCCGGCCCGCCGCCCGGCTTTCATCAGCCGGATGCCCCGGTGTGGCGGGGAGGCGGTGAGAAGCGTCCCGACGGCAATGGCGTGTTTCACCCGGAAGCTTCGAATGACTGAGGGGCGGATTTACACCGGCGAGGAAGTTCGCGGCGGGCAGCAGCTGCAATGCGACGTCTGCGTCGTTGGCTCTGGAGCGGGAGGCTCGGTGCTGGCGCACGAGCTGGTTTCGCGCGGTCTGCAGGTGGTGATGCTCGAAGAGGGCGGCTACCACACCAGGCGGGAGTTCGATCTGCAGGAATCGAAAGCGTTTCCGAATCTCTACCAGGAGCTTGGAAATCGGACGACCGATGACCTGTCGGTCACCATTCTCCAGGGGCGCAGCGTCGGAGGTGGCACCACCGTCAACTGGTGCTCTTCCTTCCGGACGCCGAAACGCATCCTCGACCACTGGCGCGACGTCCACCGCGTCGACGGGCTTTCGGAGGACGTGCTGCGCCCTCATTGGGAAGCGATCGAGAAGCGGCTGCACATCGCCGAGTGGCCCGAAGAGCGGATGAATCGCAACAACCGCGTTCTCTGGGACGGCTGCGGCAAGCTCGGTTACAGCCGCGGTTTGATTCCTCGCAACGTAAACAATTGCGCCGACCTCGGTTACTGCGGGGTGGGCTGCCCGATCGACGCCAAGCAGTCGATGCTGGCGACGATGATTCCAGACGCGGTCGAAAAGGGCCTCACGGTATACGCCAACGCGTCCGCGAGGCGGCTGCGCATCGAGGGCCGGAAGGTCGCCGCGGTAGAGGTCGACGTCCTGGACGCCGAGAGCCGGCGCAGCTCGGGAAGAACGCTGACCGTCCGGCCAAAAGTGGCGGCGGTCTGCGGCGGCGCGCTGAACTCGCCGGCACTGCTCTTGCGCTCGGGGCTCACCGCCCATGGGCGGGTGGGCAAGAGAACCTTTCTGCACCCGGTGGTGATCACCGTTGCCGATTTCGACGAGCCGGTCGAGGCCTTCTCCGGCGCGCCGCAGTCGGTCCATTCGCACCACTTCATCGAGCGCGGCCCCGAGAAGATGGGATTCTTCATCGAGGTGCCTCCCATTCACCCGATGCTCGGCGCGATCACCTTGAGCGGATTTGGAATCCACTATCAGCGTTTTCTTTCGCGATTGCCGTACGTCAACGCCTGCATCGCGCTCATCGTCGACGGGCTGCTTCCGGGCGAGGAGGGCGGCACGGTCGGGCTGAGAGCCCAGGGAGACGGTCGATTGAAGATCCGCTATCCGCTGACCGAGCCGCACTGGGAAGCGTTCCGCACCGCGTGCAAAGAAATGGCGCGCATCCAATTCGCCGCCGGCGCGAAGACCGTGGTCACCCTGCATTCGCCGCCGTTGCTGATGCGTTCGGTGGATGAGATTTCCAAGCTCGATTCCGCGCCGTGGGAAAAACTGCGAGTGCGAGTCGTCACCGCGCATCAGATGGGGGGATGCTCCATGGGCAAGGACCCGTCCACTTCCGTCGTGGACAATCGGCTGCGCTACCACGAGCTGGACAATCTCTTCGTCGTCGATGGCTCGGTTTTCCCGACATCGCTGGGAGTCAACCCGCAGGAATCGATCTTCGGAATCGCCCGCTGGGCGGCGCAGCACGTCGCCGCCGCGGTGTGAGCCGGGCTCTTACAGGCCTGTAGTGCTCGGCGACCCGTGGCAGGATTGACCGCGTTGGGGCGGGTTCGCAGCCATGGTATTGAAGTGCAGTACAAATGGCCGGACAGGAAACTCGAGTCACACGCATTTCGAGCCTGCACGAGCGCGTCTCCGCAGATTCCGAGAGCTGCCTGGTGCAGATCCACGGTCCAAACCTGGGAAAAAACCACGTCCTCGACTCGGAGGAATTCACCATCGGGCGGGACGTGAAGAACAACATCGTCATCGATCTGGACAACGTCTCTCGGCGCCACGCGATGATCCGAACGCGACAAGGCCGCTCCTACGTTCAGGATCTCGGGTCCACCAATGGCACCTATCTCAACGACGAGGAGGTGCAGGAAGAGACGCCGCTTCGATCCGGTGACTTTGTGAAGGTCGGCGCGGTGATTTTCAAGTTTCTCAGCGGCGGCAACATCGAGATGCTCTACCACGAGGAGATTTACCAGCTCACCATCGTCGACGGCCTGACCCAGATCAACAACAAGCGCTATCTGATGGAGTTTTTGGAGCGGGAGATGGGGCGATGCCGTAGGTACTGTCGCGCCCTGTCGCTGATGATGATCGACGTCGATCACTTCAAGCTGGTGAACGATACGCACGGCCACATCGCTGGAGACTTCGTCCTGCGAGAGCTGGCGCAGCGGATCAAGCAGCGGATCCGGAAGGAAGAATGCTTCGCTCGTTACGGCGGCGAGGAATTCGCGATCGTGATGCCCGAAAGCGGACCGGAGAACGCCCGCCGATTCGCGGAGAAGCTGCGGAAGATCGTCGCCGACCATCCCTTCATATTCGAAGGGAATGAGATGCCGGTGACCATTTCGCTCGGCGTGTCGGACATGACGCCGGAAATGACCGAGCCGGAGCAGTTCATCAAAGCCGCGGATGCAAATCTCTACGAGGCGAAGAGAGCCGGCCGCAATCAGGTCGCTGGATGATTCGCCGCGGCGCCGCTAAACGGGATCCTGCCATCGACGCGACCGAGGCTTTCCAATCTCGGGTCGCCGAAACGGTTAAGCGGATGCGCAAGGAGCGCGGCTGGACGCTCGACGAGCTCGCGGGTCGCTCCGGGGTTTCGAGGGCGATGCTGTCGCAGATCGAAGCCAAGAAGACCAATCCGACCATCGCCGTCCTCTGGAAAATATCCACCGCGTTCTCAATCAACTTCAGCGCGATGCTCGGCGAGGAACCGGGAAAGGATGTGACGGTCATTCACCGAGGCGAGATGCAGGTGTTGACGTCGGCGGATGGAAAGTTCATCAGCCGTCCGCTTTTTCCGCGCAGCGGCGTCCGCAAGGCCGAGCTCTACGAGCTGAGGCTCGCTCCGGGCGCGCGAACGGAAGGACCGCCGCACCCCCCCGGAACGCGCGAAAACCTCGTCGTGGTCCGGGGAAAACTCATCGTCTGGGTGGCCGGAGCATCGTTCGAAGTCCCAGAGGGAGACTCGATCGACTTCGCCGCAGACGTGATTCATGGCTACGAGAATCCGGGTGCAAAAGAGTTCCTCGGGTACGAGGTGATCGAATACCGGTCGATCGGATAGCCAGGAGGTCTCGTCGTTGCCGGCGGCGTCGAAGCTCGCCGTGGATCGCGCTCGGGAGTCGAAGGACCTTTCCGTCAGCTCGGACGCGCTGAGAAGCGTCGCATATTCTTTCGCGCTCGCCGCTCGCGATCCTCGATTGCGAAGCCTGCTTGCTCGACGGCCCGCTCGGTGTCGCGGTTCGGATGACAGCCGCCGGTGATCCAGGTCCAGATCGGCTGGATGGCGTCCTGCAGCCGCGCAGCGAGCTGACCCTGAGCTCGCACGTGCTCCAGCATGCGAAGCTGACCGCTCGCTCGGAGGACGCGCTTCACCTCTCCAAAGCCCCGAGCTGGATCGCGAACGCTGCAAAATACCAGCCCGCTCACCACGGTGTCGAAGGAGCCGGCGCGAAAAGGAAGCTGCTCCGCGCTGGCGCGCACGAGCGGCACGGAAGGCGATCGGCTTCGAGCACGCTTGAGTGCGTCTGGGTTCAGGTCCACACCGAACACGCGAACGCCTGGCGGATACAGTGGCAAATTCCGCCCGGTCCCGCAGCCAATGTCCAGCGTTCTTCCCTGGGCCCCCTCAACGACGGCCTTGCGCCACCTGCCGAGGCCAAGCCAGTCGTAGATCGACGACATCGCATCGTACAGCAAGGGGATGTTCTCGATTCCTCGCACGGGTGCGCCCTGGCGATCCGCCTCTGTCATACATAGCTCAGTGGGGCGACATCATCTGCGAATCAGGCCCGCCCACGCCGCTCTGTTAACTTTCCCTTGATGCCCGGCAGGGCATCGACCGGCATTTTCGACATCAGCTCGCTGATCGTCGCTTGAAGCGTTTCCTGCGAGTCCCGCGCTTTGAATCCCAGCAGACGCTCGGCCTTCGATGAATCCAGGTAAAAGAAATGCTCGCCGATTTCCACCGAGTACGGGTCCAAGGCCGGCTCTACGCCGCGCAGCCTCGCCCAGCGCTCTAGAAGTTCTGCGCTCAGGACGGTCACCTTCGAGGGCAGGCGCAGCTTGGGGGCGCTCACGCCGGTCAACCGACTGAGCCGCCCGAAAAACTCGCGGAGGCTCATGTTCACGCCCATCAGGTGGCGTCCGTACACCTCCCCGGCGCTCAACGCAGCAGCGAATGCGTCCGCCGCATCTCGACAGTCGACGAACGACAAGCCGCCGGACGGCATTGCAGCGATGTCCTGGTTGAGGAATTTGGAGACGATCCACGTCGAGGAGAGGCGATCGTCCCCGGGACCAAGCAGCAAGCTGGGATTGAGGACGACCAGCGGGATCGAGTGCTCCCGGCAGAACTGCAGCGCGAGCTTCTCCTGGTAGATCTTCGACAGGTAGTAAGGCCAACGGCCAACCACTGCGATCGGATAATCGTTCTCTTCATTGCCGATCGCCTCTTCCTTGGAGACGGCGATCGTCCCTGAAGTGGAAGCGAGGATGATCCGTTGGACCTCGTATTCGCGAGCTGCCTCGAGCAGCTGTCGGGTGCCCTCCACGTGAAGCTCGTACATCGTTCGGCCGTCCTGCGGGTGGAATGAGACCAGACCGGCAAGATGGTAGACGACGTCGACGGAACGCACCGCTCGCCGCAGCGACTCGGGGTGGCGAACATCTCCCTGGTGGAATTCGATGCTGCGCTCAACGGCCGAAGGCGCGGAGCGCGCCAGGATCCTCAGTGAGTGGCCCCGATCGATCAGTCGCTCCACCAGATGCGAACCGAGAAATCCAGTCCCGCCGGTGACCAGAATTTTCACTCAGCGCCTCCTGCGCCCCACGTGGCGGCCAGCGCCCCCACCTTCTCCAAGCGGATGAGGCCGCCCCTCGGCGCGCTCGGCCCGGGGCGATGAAGTGGGACGCGGAGCCGCCTTGCGCTTTCGCGGCTGCGGCTCGAGCGCGAGCACGCTGCCGTCTCTGAGCGCTTTGACCGCATCTTCCGCCAATCGCGCCACGCGCCGGTAGCTTTCCGACCGCGCCATTCCCTGCGTTCGAATCTTGAGGTCGTTGTACGTCAGCGCTGGCCCGATGCTCACCTTGAGGTTCTTGCCTTTCGGGATGATCGCACCCTTGGGGAGCGCTTCGTACGTTCCCCTAAGGAACAAGGGCAGCACATCCACCCGGTAGGTCAGCGCGAGGTAGCCGATCGTCGGCTTGAATTCCAAGAGCTCGCCGCTGGGGGAGCGCGTGCCTTCGGGGAAGATGAGCAAGTTGTAACCCTGCTTCAGGGCTTCTCCGGCCAAGCGCAACGACTCGCGCAGCGAGCCCTGTCTGTCCATTGGAATGAGGTTGGTGAAGTTCTCGAAGTAGGCGCGCTTCAGCGGGGTGTCGAAGAAGTAGTCGCGGGCGGCGAGCGCGGTCAGCCGTTCACCTTGATCCCCGAGCACGACCTTGATCAACCCCATGTCGAGGTGACTGGTGTGATTTGCCACCACGAGAAAGTTTTGATTCTGAGGGATGAAGCTCTTTCCGCTGACGGCCACGTCGAAAACGCCCCCATAGAGAGCGCGCTGGCCAAAGGAGAGCAGCTTGCGTCCCACGCTGGCTACGAAATCAGGTACCGGAATCTCCGCGCGTTGCTCGGTCGGCTTCTGCTGCTTGACGGTGTTCTGTCGCGCCCTCGGCTCCACCGCGCGCACCAGCGAGGCGATCAACCTGCTCACGTCCTCAACGGTATTGAGCTGCGCAAGGTTGCCTGCCGACCCGACGGCGACCCCCGCCTCCTCCAGGGCTACGGACAACTCGGTGAGCATCAGCGAATCGAAACCGAGATCCGCTGCAAGCCGCGCCTCCGGTCGGACGTGCGCGATTGATCGCTGCGAAACCTCCGCCATCAGCGGATAGAGCCATTCGTCGATCGCGCGGATGGGGGAGGTGGAACCCGCCTGACGCGCGCGCTCGCCAGAAGCGGCGAGCCGCTCCAGGCGCTTCAACTCTTCGACCACGAGATTGCGCTTGACCTTCCTTGTCGACGTTCGCGGCAGCTCGCCATCCCAGAGCCGAAGGATCTTGACCCGGCGATAGAAAGGCATCTCCGCCGATTTCTTCTGAAAATGTTCTTCGATTTCTTGACGCACCTCTTCGCGCGGCCGTTCGCCGTATTCAGGCACGCAAAGACACGCCACGTTTTCGCCTCCTGAGTCATCGGGTAGCCCCACGACTGAGAGCTCCTTGATGCTGGGATGATCTTCGTAGATTTCCTCAAGCTCATCCGGATAGACGTTCTTGCCGCTGGCGTCGATGATCAGGTCCTTCTTCCGCCCTACCAGGTACAACTTACTTTCCGAATCCAGTCGTCCAAGGTCCCCCGTTCGCAGCCAGCCTTCCTCGAACACCGCTTCGGTGGCATCGCGATCTTCGAAATACCCAGCCATCACGTTTGGCCCGCGGGCGAGGACTTCGCCGATGCCGTTCTCGTCCGCCTCCGCAATCTTCAGCTCGATGCCAGGCAATGCGCGGCCGACGGTCCCGGGTTGTCGCTTGTTGTCGATCGGCGCCACTGTCAGCACCGGCGCCGCCTCGGTCAAACCGTAGCCCTCGGTGAGGTTGAAACCCAGAGCGTGGAATGCCTTGTGGACTTCGTCCGGCAATGCGGAGCCACCGCTCACCAGGAACTTCATCCGGCCGCCGAACTTGTGGTGTAGAGGCCAGAAGAGCAGCTTGCCCAAGTTGAAGGCGGTGCGGTTTCGCAGCTCCGCGTGGGCGCTCATCAGAGCCTTGATTCCTTGTTCAATCGCGGTCGGCCTGGCCGCCAATTCCTGGGTGATCTTCCGGTGCAGCAGCTGCCAGAGCGCGGGAACGCCGATCATGGCGGTGATCCGGCCCGTCTCGAGCACCCCGCCGAGGCGGTCGGCAGTCAGCTCGTCGATGTACGTGATTTCCGCGCCGCGGCTGAAGGGCATCAGGAAGCCGCACGAGAACTCGAAGGTGTGGTGAAGCGGCAGCACGGAAAGCAGGCCATCCCCGGCGCGAAGATCGAAAGTCCCCGACAGCTTTGCCACCAGCGAAGCGAAATTCCGATGAGTGAGCATCACCCCCTTGGGCAGGCCCGTCGTTCCGGAAGTGAAGATCAGCGAGGCGATTTGGTCCGGCGGGGCGCCCTTCTTTAGCGGAGCGGTCCGATTCGGGAAGGCTTCGTCGCCCTCCAACGCTTGCGCCAGCGAGTGGACTTGCGTTTGAAGTCCCGCCTGCGAAAAAGCGCCATGCAGGCCCGACAAGGTCCCGACCGACTTTTCGGAGATGAGGCAGGCAACCGCCTTGGCCTTCGAGGCGAGATTGACCACCTCTGCTTCGGACAGCTCCGGGTCGACGGGTACCGCGGTGCCGCCGGCGCGGAGGATTCCAAAGTAGCTCATGCCCCACTCGGGGCGGTTCTCGGAGATCAACAGCACCCGGTTGCCAGCGCGCACGCCCGAGCGGTTGAGGAAGGACGCGACGCGGGCCGAATAGCGATCGACCTCGGCGTAGGTGAAGCGCTCTTCCCTCTCGCCCTCCACCATTCGGAACGCGATGCGGTGGCGGTGTGCGTGAACCGCGGCCTCGAACAGCTCGAGCAAGTCGCGGTGGACGGAAATCGCCGAGCTCTTCTTCGTCTCTTCCTCGAGAGTCGGGAAGACCCACTTCTCGAGGCCCGGCAGATGAACCTTGAGAAAGTATTCGCGCCAGTCGATCGCCTCGGGATCCCAGGGAATCTTCGCTCGATCTTCCTCGCTCAGCCGAGCGAAAACGGAGCGGGTGTTGTCACAGCGAAAGACGTATCGATTCTCCCAGATGAACGGCAAAAACAGCTCCACCAGCGCCGAAAGCGCGCTCGCTTGCTGGTGGACATCGTCGAGCTTCTCCGCCGCGCGGTCCATCAGCGCGGAGACTCGCGGAGCGCCCCAAGTCGGCTTTGCCTCCTCGACCAGCGACTTGAGCAGTCGCGTGCCCTTGGCAAACAACGGCGCCGATTGCGACTGGAAAGCAGCCTTCGAAACCGCCTGCGGCTCGATGCGCGCCATCAGCGCATTCCAGAACGGGCTGCCGGAGCCCTTTCGTCGGTAGTGTTGCCGCCGATAGAGGCCGACCAATTCCACCGAGCGCTGAGCGATGAAGGGGTTCAAATCCCCGGAGGCGACCTGGTACACGCGCCGGTCGGCCGCCGCGAGCAAATGGGCCGAGATCCCGAGCAGAGCGCCGGCGAGCAGGTCCACCGGAATCATGTCCAGGATGGTCTTTTCTCCGGCGGGGATTCCGCGCTGTCCTTTGATTCCCGCGTAGGCCAATGGGGCCGACGTGGTAAAGCCCTCGTTCCAACCTGGGAACGGGTACCGCAGCGCGCTCTCGACGATCGATGGGCGGACAATCGCGTAGGGCAGCGAGGCGGTTCCGGCAATTACCTGCTCTCCGAGAGATTTGGTGTACGTGTAGGTGTTGGGCCAGCCCCAGTGCTGGGCTCTCTCCATTCCAGCGCGAGTCAGCTCATTGGTGAGCCACAGCTTTCGCTCGCGCCCCACCGCCAGCCTGAGCGTTCGCTCATCGTCCCGGTCGCGACCCTCCTCGGTCAGCCGCTCGATCGCCCTCTGCCGAAACGTCGAGGTCAGCGCCTTGTCCTCGGCCATCTCGCGAACGCGGGTGACCAGCTTCTGGCAATCGAGCAGCTCTTGCTCGAGCGAAAAGTCCCGCCCGTCCAGCTCGTCCTTCTTTGGGAAGTAGCCGCGAATCTCCTCGTCCTCGAACACCAGGCCGCTCCGGTTTCCGGCCACGAAGGCGGTGGAGACGTGGACCAGGCGGGTTCCGAGGGAGAGGCAAGCCTGCACCACGTTGCGTACGCCGATGGTGTTGACGTTGAGGCCAAGCTCGAGCGACGGGTTGAAGGACACCAGCCCAGCGCAGTTGACCACCAGATCGACGCCGCCTCGCAGCTCGTCGAGGAATTCGGGCGAAAGGCCGAGCCGCTCGCTGACGATGTCGCCCTGCAGAACGAAGCACTTCGACCTCAAGAACTGCAGCGCCCCCTCCTCGCCGCGCTGCTCGCGAATCGGCGCGAACGGCTCGCTGGGGGCGATCTTGTCGAAGAAGCGCTGCTCGGCGGTCGGCGAGGAGCCTTTTCGGACCACAACGTAAACGCGGCCGACCCGCTCGCCGTACCGATGAAGGAGCATGGACAGGGCAACTTTGCCCACGAAGCCGGTGCATCCGGTGAGCAAAATTCGCTTGCCGGCGAGAACTTCAGCGACGTTGAGAGCGACGCTTTCCATTTCCGTCGGTCAGAGGCTCACGTCGGTCTGAAGAATGGGCGGCAGGTGCACCAGCGAAATCTCCGCCGAGCGCCCGGCGAAACCGCGGGCGATGTCGATCGCTTCGGCCAGCGTGTCGGTGCGCTGCCAACCGAGGATTTCTGGAACGTGGTTGTTCTCCGCTCCGGCGACGATCACCTTGCCCACGTGTTGGCGGCCGTTTTCGCCCCAGTACCACATGTAGAACGGATGGGCGCCGTGATACGCATTCCCTTTGCGATACAAGTGGACGTAGCTCGGGTTGGTGGCGAACTCGCGCTCGTACTTGCGCTCCAGCACCAGCGCATCGCGCGTCTCCGGCAGCAGGCGATTGAAAAATTCGATGTAGCTGGGGTGATGCTCCGGATCGAACTCGTCGTAGGCCGGATGGCAAAGGATGATCACGCCCCCCTTCTTCACCAGCGGCACCCCTCGGTTGAGATTGAAAAAGTACCCCAGCCCCATCACTTGTACGAGCAGCGGATTGAGAATTGAGTTGACGTTGTAAGGCGAGATGTAGGGCACGCCGTAGATGACGATGTCCGATTGTCCTTCCACCGGCACGGCGTATTGCCTCCAGCAGAGCTCGAGCGTCTTCGCGTGAGTGGGTTCGGTCGCGCCAGCGTGGATCCCGATCACCTCGTAGGGCGCCGGAATGCTCATGAACAGCTTTCGCTTGGCGGCGCGCGGCATCTTGGAAAGCGTGTAGCGCAGCCCTTGAAGCTTCAGACGATCGAACTCGGTGTAGTCCTCTTCCTTCTTGCCGAGAAAGGCGAGTTGGCCATCGAACATGCGATTGTTGATCGCGGTCTCGATGTGGAAAACCTTGAGGTGGCGATCGATCACCCGCCCGATGCGCTCGGTGCTGCGGTGCAGAGCCGAACGGGCTGGCTCCATGTAGCTGTCGGACTCGCGGATCACGGTGGGGTTGTGGTGCGCCCGCAGCGACTCGTAATTGGCCAGGCCGGTGCCGACCGATTTGTGCCCGCCGTCCATCGGGACGAGATTGATGTTGACGTAGACGATCAGGTCCGACTCGGCGGCGCGCCGGTTGATTGCCACCACCTCGCCATGACCGGTGCGCTCGAGCTCGACGATTCCCGCCGGATCCTCTGCATCGTGGTTGTAATAGCGTTCGGGATAGAAGCTTCGGTAGATCTTCTCCCCCACCATCCGCCTCATCTCCGCTTCAGTCATCCGTCGATGAAGCGAATTGGCGATGATCAAATGCACGTCGTCCACGCCCGAGTCGGCGAGCAGCTCGAGGACGATCTCGAGAATGCTTTGGCGCACGTCCGGTGTTCGCATCGGCGGCAGCGGCAGCGAGATGTCGTCGAGCGCGACCGTCACCTTCATCCCCGGCCGAAGCAGCGCGTGAAGCGGCTCCATTCCCTCCGGATGGTTGATCGCGTAGCGGATGGTGGCTCTCAGATTGGGAACGCCCTCCAGCGGCGCCCTGGGGTAGATGACCCGAGCACCGATCGGCAGATCCTCGAGGAGAAAGTCCTCGCCCGAGAAGAGGACGCGCGGCGGCGAGCCCCTCTCGGTGACCACCACGTGCGATTCTTCGTCGTACAGCTTCCTCAGCGTTTTCAAGGAGCGCATCGGCTCGCTACCTCAAATCCAGGATCGGCCATTGATACGCCCTCGCGAGCGCGCGAAGCCGAATGTCCGGGTTCACTGCGGTGGGGCGCCCCACCACTGCCAGCATGGCGTAATCGGATCCGCTGTCGGAATAGGCAAAGCTCTTGTCCAGCGCCAATCCCTCCCGAACGCAATACTCCCGGACCGCGTTCGCTTTGTTGGCGCCCTCGATGATGGGGGGGATCACCTTGCCGGTGGCAATCCCGCCGACGTACTGCATCTTGTTGGCGATCAGGTCGTCTGCCTCGAGGTACTTCACCAGGGGGCGGACCGTAAAATCGAGCGCGCCGGTGACAAAGACGATCTTGCAGCCCGAGCGGCGCGCCTCCTCGATGAGGTCCCTGGCCTTGGGAAAGATGGCGGGCTTGACCAGGTCCTCGAACATTTCCTCGGCGAGGGTGAGCAGGCGGTCCTCGGAAAGACCGGCGTAGTACCGGTAGAAGAATTCGTTGAAGATCTTGCGGTCCACGGCATCCAGCGCGGCAAAGATGGGAACCGACGCGACCGCCGCCAGCGTGCGTCCGGCGATGCCCCAGAGCGAACCGCGGTTCATCGCGTAGTACCCGTAGGTATGCACGATGTTCGTCTTCACCAGCGTCCCGTCGACGTCGTAGAAGGCGGCCTTGGCGCTCTTGCTCGAGGGCTTGCTCATGGCATTGCCGCGCGGCTTCGGCGCGCCCCCAAAATGCGCTACCGGGCCGTGAACTCAGTCCTTTGGCGACCCTGCCGTTTCTGGAAGTGGGTGTCAATGGATGATCGGCTTGGGGTGGATTGCCGGCATCTAGATCCAGCCGCGCTCTGCGTACCAGGCGACGCTTCGACGGATCGAGTCGGGGATGGACCAGACTGGGCGATAGCCGAAAAACTCCTCTGCTTTTTGTCCGGAGCAGGTCCACGCCGGAGCCAAGAGCTGCTGCACCAGCTTGCGGTTGAGCGGGAGGTGCTTGCCGGAAATCCGGCTCGCGCCGTCGGCGACAGCTCCCAGCAATCGCAAGAGTCCCGGGCGAACGCGCAGCGTCCGCGGCCTGCGGCCGAGGGCCTCCGCCACGTGCTGCTGCAGCGCTTCGAGGGTGGTGCTGCCATTCGCCACGAAAAAGGCCTGGCCGATCGCTTCAGGGCGCGTTGCGAGGAGGATCAGGAACGACGCGACGTCGTCGACATCCACCATCGAGATCGGCCGAGGCCCGCCGGCCACCGAGAGTTGTAGTCCCCTCTTCACCAGTCTGAAGAAGAGGAGGTTCTCGCGATCGCCCGGGCCCAGGATCCGGCATGGCCGCGCCACCGCGACGTCGATCCCCCCGGCGAAGGAGGACGCAATGCGCTCCGCCTCCGCCTTGCTCTCGCCGTACCATTCCTGTGGAGACAGGGGATCCGCTTCCCGCCGCGGTCGATCGGGCGACGAGGGGCCCGAGGCAGCCAGGGAGCTGCAGAGCACGAGTCGCTGCCGCGCCTTCGCATCGGCCATCGCCTGGCACAAGCTGCGCGTTCCCTCGGCGTTCACCTGAAAAAACAGCGCGCGGCTCGGCGCCCGGCGAATGCCGGCGAGGTGAAAGACCACCTCGCAACCCTGGACTGCGCTGCGCAGGCCCTCGCCGTCGGCGACATCTCCATACACCATCTCGACCGGCAGGCCGGCCAGCTCCGCCGTCCCGCTCGACCTGCGCACCAGGCACCGGATCTGCCCGCCCAATCCCACGAGTTTTCGGGTCAGCCAGGCTCCGAGAAAGCCATTCGCCCCGGTCACAAGCGCGCGCATTCGAGCTCGGTTTGACCAGGAAAACCCCCCGTACGGCAAGTGGAATACCGGGAAAACCGATCCCCCCGCCCCGAGCTTGCCGAGGGGCCCGAGTGAAAAAATCGATTGAGAGACTGTTTTTCCCTCTGAGGAACTGGTAGGACGCGCTCTCCGGCTTGATGCTCGAGCCGACTAACGTCCCCTGAGGGGGAGGAGACCCAAACAGAATGGCCGCGAAGAAAATGGTGAAGAAGAACTCGAAGAAGACTGGAACGAAGCGCAAGCCGAACGCCGCTTTCATGAAAGCAATGCAGCCCTCAGCGGTTTTGGCCGAAGTCGTCGGTGACAAACCGATGCCGCGTACCGAGGTGGTGAAGAAGCTCTGGGCGTACATCAAGAAGAACGGACTGCAGGATGCGAAGGAACGTCGGATGATCAACGCCGATGACAAGCTGCGCGCCGTCTTCGGCGGCAAGAAGCAAGTGTCGATGTTCGAGATGACCAAGCTGGTGAACAAGCAACTGAGCTGATTGACGCTTCGCGCCGTCTACTGCATCGAGGCTCGCCACCGGCGAGCCTCTTTGTTTAGGGTAGACGTTTTTCTGTTGAATCCCTAAGAGCATGGGGATGCAGCAGCCCGACGAGAGCTCTGGCGCCCCCACGGAAGCATTTGATGCGGCCGCAGTGGGGCTTGAGTTGTTCGCCGCCACCAAAGAGAAGGTCTTGGCCGAGCGGAGCACTCCGCTTTCGACTTATCGCCTCCAGTTTCACCGGGGCTTCCGCTTCGCGGATGCGACGGTCCTCGCTCCCTACTTCGAGCGCCTCGGAGTGAGCCACCTGTACGCGTCTCCCTACTTCAATGCCGCGCCTGGCAGCACTCACGGCTACGACGTGGTCGATTACAACTCTCTCAATTCGGAAATCGGCACCTGGGTGGAGCACGAGGCATTCTGCGACGCCTTGCAGGCGCGAGCGTTGGGCCACCTGCTGGATTTCGTTCCCAACCACATGGGGATCGAGCGCGGCAACGCGATGTGGAACGACGTGCTCGAAAACGGGCGCGCCTCGATCTACGCCAATTACTTCGACATCGACTGGGATCCGGTGAAGGAAGAGCTGAAGAACAAGGTGCTGCTCCCCGTCCTCGGAGATCAATACGGAGTCGTGCTCGAGCGGGGTGAGCTGAAGCTCGCCTTCGAGGAAGGGGGGTTCTTTCTCGGCTACTTCGATCGAACGTTCCCCATCGCCCCGAGGCAGTACGCAAAAGTCTTGAGGCATCAGCTCGAGGCACTGCAGAAGGAGATGGGAGACAGCCACCCGCAGTTCGTCGAGCTTCAGTCCATCCTTACCTCTATCGACCACCTACCGCGCCAGACCGAAACCGAGCATGTCAAGTTGGTCGAGCGCAACCGCGAGAAGGAGGTAATCAAGCGCAGGCTGGCGACCCTGGCGGCGGAGTCGCGCGACGTGAGCTCGCACATTGCCCGCAACGTGGAAATCTTCAACGGCACTCCGGGGGACTCGCGCAGCTTCGATCTGCTCGATTCGGTGCTCGGCCAGTGCAGCTATCGAGTGGCGCACTGGCGAGTTGCGGGCGAGGAGATCAATTATCGCCGCTTCTTCGACATCAACAGCCTTGCGGCGGTGCGGGTCGAGGACCCGGAAGTCTTCGACAGCGTCCACTCGCTGGCCTTTCGCTGGATTGGGGAGGGAAGGATCACCGGCCTGCGAATCGATCACCCGGACGGTCTGTTCGACCCCACGAAGTACTTTCTGGACCTTCAGGAGCGCTACTGGGTCGAGCGGACGCGGAAGAATTTTGAGAAGCAGGGCGGCCGATCCGAGCTCTGGCCTCCGGTAGAGGTGGAGGTACGAAAGCTGTTTCGCTCGGAGGTGGCAGACAAGCAAGACTCTCCAATTGCGCGGGCGCTGTACGTCATCGTGGAGAAAATCCAGGGCGGCCGGGAGCGCGTCCCCGATACCTGGGCGATCGCCGGAAACACTGGGTATCGATTCGCCAACGTCGTCGGCGGACTGTTCGTCAACAAAGGTGCGGAGCGGGCGCTCACCGAGACCTACTTCCGGTTCATCAACCGGCGCTACGACTATCGCGAGCTGGTGTACGAGAAGAAGAAGTTGATCATGAGCGCCGCGATGGCGAGCGAGATCAACGTGCTCGCCCGCGAGCTGAACCGAATCTCGGAGATGAATCGACACACGCGCGACTTCACCTTGAATTCGCTGCGGCGCGCGCTGGTGGAGTTTATCGCGTTGTTCCCCGTCTACCGCACCTACGTCGACGGATGGCGACCGGAGGTGGATCAGCGCGACATCCAGTACATCGAGTGGACCATCGCTCGCGCCAAGGAGCGGGACACCACCACCAGCGTCATGATCTTCGATTTCCTCCAGGACATTCTCCTGCTCCGATATCCCCCCGAGCTGGATCAGCGCGAACGCGAAGTGATGCTTCGCTTTGCGATGAAGGTGCAGCAAGTCACCGGCCCGGTGATGGCCAAGGCGCTCGAGGATACGGTGTTCTACATCTACAATCGGCTCATCTCGCTCAACGAGGTGGGCGGTGAGCCCGAGCGATTCGGGACCAGCGAAGAGATGTTCCATCTTCGCAATCAGGAGCGCGTCGAGCGTTGGTCGGGCTCGCTCTGCACTACCTCGACCCACGACACCAAGCGCAGCGAGGACGTTCGGGCGAGGATCAGCGTGATTTCCGAGCTGCCGGAGGAATGGCGGTCGCGCCTGCGGCGATGGGCCCGTCTGAATCGACGTTACAAGGCAGGCGGTAAGATGCCAGACGCGGACGACGAGTACCTGTTCTATCAGACAGTGCTCGGCGCTTGGCCCATGGGAGACTCCCTCACCGCCGAGGATTTTGAGCTTTTTCGCCGGCGAATCGGACAGTACATGCTCAAGGCAGTCAAGGAGGCGAAGGTCAATACGAGCTGGCTAAACCCGAATCCCGAATATGAATCGGCCGTGGTGGAGTTCACCCGCGCGGCGCTGGATCCGGTGGGCAACTCGAAGTTTCTGGCCGACCTCGAGCAGTTCAAGAAACGCCTTGAGCTTCCAGGGCAGGTCAACGGCTTGGCCCAAGCGCTGCTCAAGGTCGGATCGCCGGGCGTCACCGACATCTACCAGGGCTGCGAGCTTTGGGACCTCTCCTTGGTTGACCCCGACAATCGGCGGCCGGTGGACTTCGCGCTGCGTCAGCGCTTGCTCGAAGAGCTGGACCGCGAGGCCGCGCTGGACCGCGTTGGATTGGCCCGGCGGTTGGCGGCGCAGATGAGCGACGGTAGGGCGAAGCTGTTCGTGCTTTCCCAAGGACTGCGCTTCAAGCGGCTGCACAGCGCCCTCTTCGGGTCGGGGGAATACTTGCCTTTGGCGGCATCGGGAGCTCGCCGCGCGCACCTGCTCTGTTTTTGCCGCCGTCTGCGGGAGGCGCTGGCGGTGGTGATTGTTCCGCGCTTGGTGACGGCGATGATCGAATCCGGTGGAATTTCCGCCAACCTCAGAAACACCTTCATCCATCTGCCTGCCAGTTGCGCGGGCACCGATTTGAGGGATGTCTTCACCGGGCGGAGCTTGCGCCCTGAGGAGCGCGACGGCGAAGTCATGATCAGCGCCGGTGAGGCGCTGCGCGATTTTCCCGTCGCGCTGCTGGAGAGCTCGGCGAATGACTGAAATCCCAGCTCAGATTCGCCCAGGGAGCTCGGCTCTTCTGGGCGCGACGTACGACGGTCACGGGGTGAACTTCGCGGTCTTCTCTGAGCACGCGACGCTGATCGAGCTGTGCCTGTTCGACCCGGCGGATCCCTCCCGGGAGGTTCGCCGAATGGATCTTCCGGAAAAAGAAAAGCACGTATGGCATGGACGCGTCGCCGGACTTCGGCCGGGCACCCTCTACGGCTTTCGCGGCCACGGACCCTACGAGCCCGCTACCGGTTTGCTGTTCAATCCGGCCAAGCTGCTGGTGGATCCGTACGCGCGCGCCATCAGCGGCAAGGTCGACTTTAAGTATCCCGTCTACGGGTATCAGCGCATCGGCGATGTTCCGGACGAAAAAATGGCGCTGGACCCGCGCGACGACGCCCCGGGAAAGCCCAAGTGCGTGGTGATTGACGACCGGTTCGATTGGGCGGGGGACGCGAGGCCCAATACGCCTTGGCACCGCACCATCATCTACGAGGTGCACGTGAAGGGTTTTACTCGCCGAAACCCCGACGTTCCACCTGAGCTGCGGGGCACCTATGCGGGGCTGGCCACTCCCGCAGCGATTGCGCACCTTCGGAAGCTGGGAGTCACCGCCGTCGAGCTGATGCCGATCCACGAGCACTCCGATGAGGATTCCCTCGTGCGGCGCAAGCTCACCAACTGCTGGGGCTACAACACGCTCGGCTTTTTTGCACCGGAGCAGCTCTACTCCAGCCGCGGATCCACAGGCGGTCAGGTGGCCGATTTCAAGGCAATGGTCAAGGCGCTCCACCGCGAGGGCATCGAGGTGATTCTCGACGTGGTCTACAACCACACCGCGGAGGGCAATCAGTGGGGACCGACCCTCTGCTTCAAGGGGCTCGACAACCGCGCCTACTATCGGCTCAGCCCGGAGGACCCGCGGCACTACGTTGATTTCACCGGCACCGGAAGCAGCCTGAACGTTCTTCATCCGCAGGCCCTCAAGCTGATCGCGGATTCGATGAGGTACTGGGCGCAGGAGATGCACGTCGACGGGTTTCGAGTGGACCTCGCCACCACGCTCGGACGCGAAGCGCGCGATTTCAATCCCCGAGCGGCGCTCTTCCAGATCGTCCATCAGGACCCAGTGCTCTCCCGGCTGAAGCTGATCGCCGAACCGTGGGACCTCGGCGAGGGCGGCTACCAGGTCGGGAATTTCCCGGTGCTCTGGGCGGAGTGGAATGGGCGTTATCGGGACGTGGTTCGGCGCTACTGGCTCGCCGAGCAAAACTCCGTCGCAGAGCTGGGCTATCGCCTCACCGGATCCTCGGATCTCTACGAGCTGAGCGGACGAGGATCGTGGGCGAGCATCAACTACGTTATCTCGCACGATGGATTCACGCTGCACGATCTGGTCAGCTACTCACACAAGCACAACGAAGCGAACGGCGAAGAAAATCGCGACGGTGCAAACGAGAACTATTCCTTCAACTTTGGGCACGAGGGAGAGACCGAGGATCCCAAGATCCGCGCCATCCGCGAGCAGCAGAAGCGAAACCTCCTCGCTACCTTGCTGCTGTCCGAGGGCGTACCGATGCTCAGCGCCGGCGACGAGATGGGAAAAACGCAGCGCGGGAACAACAACGCCTACTGCCAGGACAACGAGATTTCATGGCTGGACTGGGAGCTGGACGATGCGCGGCGCGCGCTGCTGGAGTTCACTGCGAAGATGATTCGGTTCCGGCACGACCAGCCCGTTCTGCAGCGGCCTCAATTCTTTCATGGGGCCCATATCTGGGAGTCCGATTTCAAAGACTTGGCCTGGTTCCGCCCAGACGGGCAGGAGATGAGCCAGGAGGATTGGGCCAATCCACAAGCGCGATCGCTCGGCTTTTTGCTCGGGGGCGACGCCATTCCAGCGCTCGACGAGCACGGCAACCGCGTGGTGGGCGACACTCTCCTGGTGTTGATGAATCCGCTGGTCGACGCGGTGGACTTCACGCTCCCCGAGGTGCGATGGGGCGTTGATTGGGAGATCGTAATCGACACTGCCAACCCCGAGCCCCTGCGTGGGAAGACACCTGCGGGAGAGAAGGTGCAGCTCGCCTCCCGCGCCCTGATGGTGCTGTGCCACCTGACTCGGGGAGAGGTATGAGCAAGCCTTGAAAACCCAGATCGCCCTCTGGATTGGTTTTCACCTGTTCGTGCTCGCGGTGCTCGCGCTCGACCTCGGAATCCTCCGGCGCAAGGCGCGCGTCGTCCGCCCGCGCGAGGCGCTGATCTGGACCGCGGTTTGGGTCACTTTGGCCGCCGCATTCGGCGCGGGCATCTGGATCGCGGGCGGTCCGGATCGCGCGCTTCAATACGCCACCGCCTACGTCGTCGAGTACTCTCTCTCGGTCGATAATCTCTTCGTCTTCGTGCTGGTGTTCTCCTACTTCCGGGTTTCGCCCAGCTACCGTCACCGCCTGCTGTTTTGGGGAGTCCTCGGGGCTTTCGTGATGCGCGCCACGCTGATTGTCCTCGGAACCGCCCTGGTCAGCCGGTTTCATTGGTTGCTGTACGGCTTCGGCGCGTTTCTTCTCTACAGCGCGGCGAAGATGATGTTTTCGAAGGAAGAGCAGGAGCTCGACCCGGAGCGAAACGCGGTGCTTCGTTTGGCTCGGAAGTTTCTCCCAGTGGCTCGAGGAGAAACCGGGGAGCACTTTTTTGTCCGCGAGCAAGGCGTGCCAAAGGTGACCCCGCTGTTTCTTGTTCTGCTGGTGATCGAGACCACCGACCTGCTCTTTGCCCTCGATTCGATTCCTGCGGTTCTGGGAATCAGCCGCGACCCATTCATCGCCTATACATCGAACGTGTTTGCCATCCTCGGCTTGAGGTCGCTGTTCTTCCTCGTCGCTGCGCTGATGGACAAGTTCCAATATTTAAAGCTCGGAGTCGCCGCCGTGCTGGCGTTCATCGGCACCAAGATGCTTGTCGAGCGTTGGTGGAAAGTTCCCCTGCTTGCTTCGCTCGCGGTGGTGGGCGCGCTCTTGGGAATCGCGATGCTCGCCTCGGCGTGGCCGCGCAGCCAGGTTAAATCCAACGGCCTAAACGATCGCCGCAGCTGATCGCAGCCGGCGCTTGCCTCGCCGCTGCAGATTGCGAGATTGTGGCTGCATGTCGACCACCACGACCGACGGCATTCGGGTCACCTTCAGACCCGCTTATTGGCCCGAACGGTCCTCGCCCGAAGCCGGACAGTTTGCATTCATGTACACGGTAGAGATCGCCAACGTCGGCTCCGAGGCGGCACAGCTGCGCAGCCGGCATTGGGTGATCACCGATGCCAATGCAAGGGTCGAGGAGGTGCGCGGTCTGGGGGTGGTAGGCAAGCAACCCAGGCTCGCGCCGGGAGAAAAGTTTGAATACACCAGCTGGGCGATGTTGCGAACGCCCTTTGGCACGATGCGCGGCAGTTATTTCATGGTTCGCCCAAACGGCCAGGTCTTCGAGGTGAAGGTCGCCGAATCGGCGCTGACTCAACCCAACGCTTTGCAGTGAATGCCTCCCCCGCTGAAAAAGGGGCTGCTGCTGATCAACCTCGGCACACCGGACGCTCCAACGAGCGGAGCGGTGCGCCGCTATCTTCGCCAATTTCTCTCGGACCCGAGGGTGATTGACATTCACCCGGTGGGGCGCTGGCTTTTGCTCAACCTGATCGTCCTGCCCATGCGCCCGCGCCTGTCCGCGGCGGCCTATCGAAAAATCTGGACCGAGCGCGGCTCGCCCCTCCTCGTCAACAGCGAGGAGCTGGCGAAGAAAGTTGCCCGCGAGCTGGAGAGCGAGTTCGAAGTGGAATTGGCGATGCGGTACGGAAAGCCATCGATCCAAAGCGCGGTCGATAGGCTGCGCGGCAAAGGCATTCAGGAGCTGACCGCCCTGCCGCTTTACCCGCAGCGGGCGGCGTCTTCCACCGGGTCTTCGATCGCTGAGCTGTACCGCGTGCTCGGCTCGTCATGGGACGCGATGCCGGTGAAGATCGGAGGGGAATTCTTTTCCGACCCCGGCTTCCTGGACACCTTTGCGCAAATCGCTTCGCCCCTGCTGCACTCCTCGCGCACCGACTATGTGCTCTTCAGCTTCCACGGGCTGCCGGAGCGCCAGGTGAGGAAAAGCGATCCCAGCGGCGGCTATTGCCTTTCGTCGGCGGACTGCTGTGAACGGCTCGTCGAACAGAATATCGGCTGTTACCGCGCGCAGTCGTTCCAAACCGCGCGCGCCTTGGCGCAGCGGCTGGGCCTCTCCGCGGAGAAGTTCGGCATTTCCTTTCAATCGCGGCTGGGGCGCACTCCCTGGATCAAACCCTACACCGACCAGGTGCTGACGGAGCTCGCCAGGCGCGGCATCAAACGGCTCGCGGTCGTCTGCCCCGCTTTCGTCGCCGATTGCCTTGAGACACTGGAGGAAATCGGCATCCGCGGCCGCGAGAGCTTTCTCGCCGCCGGCGGCGAGGAGCTCACGTTGGTCCCGTCGCTGAACGCGCATCCATCCTGGGTGCAAGCGGTCGTTCGCATGGCAAGGCGAGCTTCCTCCGCCTAGCCGTGGGGCAGCCCGTTAGAAACGCCGCGCGTCTGCTGCGTTCTCAAACGAACATTCGTCCCTGTAACGCTGTTGTGATTCAAACACCGCGCACTGGGCGGGTAGCGGATCGCTTCTGCATCGATGGCAGATTTCTCGGTCGCAGGCGCCGCGAAGCCTTCAGCGCTTGACGCGGCCGCAAGGACCTAAGGCTCCTCGCCCCGAAGGAGTATTTGTGCAGATAGGGCAGCGAATCCCCAACGGAAATGGAAAAGCGACTCCGCGCCGCAAGCCCAAGGTGAACCGAAGCGCAATGGCAGTGAACGGCATCCCTGGGCCGGGGGGCCAAGAGGCCCAGCTGAAGAAGCTGCTGCAGGCGATGCGCGCGGCGCAGAGAGGAGATTTTGCCGCTCGCTTGTCTGCCCGTGGCTCCGGCCTTTTGCGCGAGCTCGCCGAGGCATTCAACGCCCTGGCGGCAGCCAATGAAGCGCTGAAGAGCGAAATGGTGCGCGTGGAACGCGTCGTGGGCCGAGAAGGGCGAATGGCCGAGCGCGCGAGCCTGGACGACCCCAAGGGCGGGTGGGCGATCAGCATCGGCGCGATCAACGCGCTGATCGGCGATCTCGTTCAGCCCACCACCGAAGTTGCGCGCGTCATCAGCGCCGTCGCGGCGGGCGATCTCACGCAGAAGATGGCGTTGGAGATCAAAGGGCAACCGGTGAAAGGCGAATTCCTTCGCATCGGGACGACGGTCAACTCGATGGTGGATCAGCTGAATGCGTTTGCCTCCGAAGTGACGCGCGTCGCGAGGGAAGTGGGTACCGATGGAAAGCTGGGGGGCCAGGCCACGGTCAGGGGAGTCTCGGGCGTTTGGAAGGACCTGACCGACAACGTGAACTTCATGGCCTCCAACCTCACGACCCAGGTGCGCGGAATCGTGAGGGTCGTCACCGCGGTGGCCAAGGGAGATCTGTCGCAAAAAATCACCGTCGACGTGAAGGGCGAGATCCTCGAGCTGAAGAACACCATCAACACCATGGTCGATCAGCTCAACTCGTTTGCCTCCGAGGTCACGCGGATGGCGCGCGAGGTGGGCACCGAGGGCGAGCTCGGCGGCCAAGCCGACGTCAGGGGAGTCTCCGGCGTTTGGAAGGACCTGACCGACAGCGTGAATTTCATGGCCCGCAACCTCACTGCTCAGGTGCGCGGCATCGTCAAAGTGGTGACCGCGGTGGCCAATGGAGACCTTACGCAGAAGCTCTCCGTCGACGCCAAAGGCGAGGTCGCCGCGCTCGCCGAGACGATCAACAGCATGACCCACACCCTCGGAACCTTCGCCGAGCAGGTGAGCACCGTCGCGCGCGAGGTGGGCGTCGAGGGATTGCTGGGCGGGCAGGCCCGCGCCCCGGGCGTCGCCGGCACCTGGAAGGATCTCACCGACAACGTGAACTTTATGGCTTCGAACCTCACCACGCAGGTGCGCGGCATCGTGAAGGTCGTCACCGCGGTCGCCAATGGAGATCTGTCGCAGAAATTGGTGGGAGTGGAGGCCAAGGGCGAGATCGCCGCGCTGGCCGAGACGATCAACAACATGTGCGACACGCTGGGGATTTTCGCCGATCAGGTCAGCACCGTCGCGCGAGAAGTAGGAATCGAAGGCAAGCTGGGCGGTCAGGCTAAAGTTCCGGGCGCTGCCGGCACCTGGAAGGACCTCACCGACAACGTCAACCAGCTGGCCGGAAACCTCACCAACCAGGTCCGCGCGATCTCCAGCGTGGCCACCGCAGTGACCAAGGGAGACCTAACGCGATCGGTTCAGGTGGAGGCGCAGGGCGAGGTCGCCGCGCTCAAGGACAACATCAACCAGATGATCATCAACCTGCGCGAGACCACGCAGAAGAGCACCGAGCAGGACTGGCTCAAAACCAACCTCGCCAAGTTCTCGGGAATGATGCAGAGCCAGAAAAATCTCCAGACGGTGTCCCGGCTGATCATGTCCGAGCTGACCCCGCTCGTCGGAGCACAGCACGGGGCGTTCTTCATGATGGACGCGGAGAGCGGCACGCCGGTGCTCAAGCTGGTCAGCAGCTACGCCTACCGGGAACGCAAGAACCTCTCCAATCGATTTCGGCTGGGCGAATCGCTCGTCGGGCAGTGTGCGCTGGAAAAGAAACCGATTCTGCTGACCAAGGTACCGCCGGATTACATCCAAATCGGCTCGGGGCTCGGGGAGGGGACGCCGCTCAACATCCTCGTTCTGCCCGTGCTGTTCGAGGGCGAGGTGAAGGCGGTGATCGAGTTGGCTTCCTTTTACCCGTTCAGCGCCATCCACCAACTGTTCCTCGATCAGGTGAGGGAGAGCATTGGAGTGGTGCTGAACATGATCAGCGCCAACACCCGCACCGAGCAACTGCTCCTCCAGTCGCAGGGCCTCACTCAGGAGCTCCAGAGCCAGTCGAAGGAGCTCACCGAACAGCAGCAGGAGCTCAAGCGCACCAACGCCGCGCTCGAAAAGCAGGCGCTTGAGTTGGAGGAGAAGGCGAAGCTGCTCGAAGAGCAGAACCGCAAAGTCGAGATCAAGAACAAAGAGGTGGAGCAGGCGCGAGTCGCCCTCGAAGAGAAAGCGGAGCAGCTCTCGCTCATCTCCAAGTACAAGTCGGAGTTCTTGGCGAACATGTCGCACGAGCTGCGAACGCCGCTCAACAGCTTGCTGATCCTCGCCAAGCTTCTCGCCGAAAACGAGCAGGGAAATTTGAGCGATAAACAGGTCGAGTACGCCAAGACCATCTACGGTTCGGGCGGCGATCTGCTCTCGTTGATCAACGAGATACTCGACCTTTCGAAAGTGGAAGCGGGCAAGATGGAGGTTCAGACGCGCGAGGTTGTTTTGAGCGAGCTGCGAGACTTCGCCGAACGGCAGTTCCGCCCGATCGCACAACACAACGGGGTCGAGTTCGAAATCGCCTTCGCGCCGGACCTGCCCTCGGCGATTCGAAGCGATCCGCAGCGCCTGCAACAGATCCTCAAGAACTTGCTGGGCAACGCCTTCAAATTCACCCAGACCGGTGCCGTGCGCCTCAAAGCGAGCTTGGCGAGCAGGAGTTTCAGGTTTTCCAGCGAGGCGCTGAATCAGGCGGAGCGGGTGATCGCCTTCGCGGTGGAAGACACGGGAATCGGAATCGCCAAGGACAAGCAGAGAATTATTTTCGAAGCCTTTCAGCAAGCGGACGGAACCACCAGCCGCCAATACGGAGGCACTGGACTGGGGCTCTCCATCAGCCGCGAATTCGCCCGGTTGCTGGGCGGAGAGATCGCGGTTGAAAGCGAATTGGGCAAGGGGAGCGTTTTTACGCTCTTCCTGCCCGACCGGTTTGTCTCCACCGACGAATCGCTCGCTCGCGCGGGGCCGGAGAACGCTCGATCTCCCAAGGCGCCAGAAGTGGTCTGGCAGTACGAGGCCCTTTCGTCGAGGCCGGTGGACGACGATCGCGCGAGCATTGCCGCGACCGACCGCGTGCTTTTGATCGTGGAAGATGATTCGAAGTTCGCGCGGATCCTGCTTGGGGTTGCCCGAGAAAAGGGCTTTAAGGGCGTCGTCGCCAGCCGCGGAGATACTGCTTTGTTCTTGGCAGAGAAGCTCCAGCCGACCGCGATCACTCTCGACATCCGGCTTCCGGTCGTCGACGGTTGGTCGGTGCTCAAGCGATTGAAAAGCAATCCGCGAACGCGCCACATCCCAGTTCACGTGATCTCCATTGTTGAGAGGACGAACCGCGGCGCCGCGATGGGCGCATTCGCGTACTTGGAGAAGCCGGTGAGCCGGGAGGCGATTCAAGATGCGCTGAGCGAGATCGGCAGCTTCTCCGATCGAACGCCCAAGGAGCTGCTGCTGGTGGAGGATGACTCGACGCAGCGGAGCACGATTGCCGAGCTGATCCAGGGCGAGGACGTGCGCGTGACCGCCGTTCGCTCGGCGGAAGAAGCGCTGAGCGCGCTCCAGTCGTCCAAATTCGACTGCGTCGTCGTGGATCTGGTTCTACCCGGCCTCGACGGGTTCCGGCTGATCGATTCGATCAAGGCGCAGGCTCGGTTCAGCGACCTGCCGATCATCGTCTATACCAGCAAGGATCTCTCGCACGATGAACAGCGGCAGCTGCAAAAGGGCGCGGTCTCGGTGATTGTGAAGAGCAGCGCGCAGTCGTCGGAGCACCTGCTCAACGACGCTTCGCTGTTCCTCCACCGAGTGGACAAGAGGGCGCCGTTGGCGCCGCGGGTTTCTGACGAGGACGCATCCGCGGATGGCCTGCTGGCCGGAAAGAAAGTGCTCGTGGTTGACGATGATGTCCGCAACCTCTTCGCCATTATCAGCGCACTGGAGAGCCACAACGCGGAGGTCATTTTCGCGGAGACGGGCAGTGCTGCCCTGGAGCTGCTTCGGAAGAATCCCGACGTGGATGCCGTGCTGATGGACCTGATGATGCCGGGCATGGACGGCTTCGAGACGATGCGCGAAATCCGCCATCAGGCTCGCTACGAATCGCTGCCGATCATTGCCGTCACCGCCAAGGCGTTGAAGGATGACTACGACAAGTGCGTGCAGGCAGGAGCTTCGGACTACCTGCCAAAGCCGGTCGATCCCGATCGCCTGGTGGAAATGATCCGACTTTGGACGCGCGTCTAGGGAGCTTCCGCGTCATGACCAACTCGGGAAACTTCCAGTCCCTTCACGCGAGCATCCTGCTGGTGGATGATCGCCCCGCCAACCTCCTCGCTCTGGAGGCGGTGCTCAAGCCGCTTGGCCATCGCCTTGTACCGGCGCACTCCGGCGCAGAAGCGCTGAAGCGCCTTCTCGAGGAGGAGTTCGCCGTCATCCTGATCGATGTCCAGATGCCAAGGCTGGACGGATATCAGACTGTGGCGCTGATCAAGCAACGCGAGCGTTGCCGCCAAGTGCCTATTCTTTTCATCACCGCCATCAACCAGGACCTGGAGCACGTCGTCAAGGGCTATTCCTATGGAGCGGTCGACTACATCCTCAAGCCCATCGAGCCGTTTGTGCTGCGTGCGAAAGTCGCCGCTTTCGTGGATCTCTACCTCAAGGAGCAGCAGCTCAAAGTAGACCAAGAGAAGCTGCGGGTGACCGAGCGGGAGGCCCAGGCGCGGCGAAGTGAGGCGCGATTCCGAAACCTGACTGAATCGATGCCGTTGTGCGTCTGGGCGGCGGATGCCGAGGGTCGGGTTCAATATTGCAATCGCGAATGGCTCGATCACTCGGGCCTGAGCGCGGAAGAGAGCGCCGGCCTGGGATTCATGAGCGCGATCCATCCGGAGCAGCGCGGCCAAGTGCGGTCCACCTGGCGGGAATCGGTTCGAGCCGGTCTTCCCTTCGAAATGGAATTCCTCCTGCGGCGCGAGCGCGACGGGGCGCACTGCTGGCACTTGTGTCGTGCGGTTCCGGAGCGCGACGACAAGGGCAACATCACCGGTTGGATCGCCACCGCCACGGACATTGACGCGCAGAAAAGGTCGGAGCAAGAGCGAGCCAGGACGCTGGCAGCCGAGCAGCGCGCGCGTGAAGTCGCAGAGGCAGCCAACAAGTCGAAGGACCAGTTCCTGGCCATCCTTTCCCACGAGCTTCGAAACCCGCTCAATGCGATTCTGGGGTGGGCGCGGATGCTTCGTTTGGGCAATCTCGATCGCGACCGGGCCGAGCGCGCGATCGGGGCGATCGAACGCAATGCCGAGGCACAGACGAAGCTGGTCGAAGATCTGCTGGATATCTCGCGGGTCGTCGTCGGCAAGCTGCGAGTCCAGCGCCGCAGAGCAAGCTTCGGCCGGGTGGTGAAGGCCGCCCTGGATACGGTCAAACCCGAGGCCGAGGCGAAACAAATCCAACTGGATGTCGCAATTGACGCAACCGACGATGCGATTTTGGCGGACACCGACCGCTTGCAACAGGTGGCTTGGAACCTGCTGTCAAACGCGATCAAGTTCACGCCGCCCGGAGGCCGGGTCGGGGTAAACGTTCGTCGTGTCGGGCTTGAGGTGGAGCTGCGCATCACCGACACCGGACGAGGGATTGCTGAAAGCCTGCTGCCGTACATCTTCGAACGCTTTCACCAGACGGACGGCGCCACCACCCGAGAGCACAGCGGCCTGGGGCTTGGCTTGGCGATCGCCCTGCACCTGGTGGAGCTCCACGAAGGCACCATTCGAGCGGAGAGCCAGGGAGAGGGCAAGGGCTCCACCTTCATCGTCCGGCTTCCCTGGCAAGCACCCGCGGGGGACGAGCTGCAATCGGAGGATTTTGAAGGCGACGCTCAAGTCGGTACGTCATCGAACGACCCTGACTTGCACGGGCTCAGGGTCCTGTTCGTGGACGATCAACCGGATGCCCGCGAGCTAATGGCCGAGCTTCTGGAGCTGCACGGGGCGAGCGTGGTCGTCGCCGACTCCGCCGTGAGCGCCCTGAAGGTGATGGACGAAGCGGCTCTCGACGTCCTGGTGAGCGACATCGGCATGCCGAACGAAGATGGTTACGAGCTGATTCGAAAGATTCGAGCGCGCGGCAGCGAGCGCGGGGGAAACATTCCCGCCATTGCGGTGACCGGTTTCGCCAACGCGGTCGACGACCCGCATGCCATCTCCGAGGGATTCCAGTGCGCGCTCGCCAAGCCCATCGACCCGAGCGCCTTTTTGTCCGCCGTGGCGAAGCTCGGCCGATCGGGCGGCGTCGTCGCGTCGCGCGCTGTTTCTGCATCGGCGATCTGAGTCTCAGCGGCGAGGGGAAGCAGCTCGCGCCAGCCGATCTCGAATTGCCCAGCCCAATCCCGAGCTGGGCGGCGGCACGACGAGGATGACGTCGAAACCTTGCCGGTCGATCTCGCGGAAGGTGGCGTAGAGCTCGCGCCCAAAACCGGCCGCGTCGCTGGGAATCGGGAATTGAGTGGCTCCGATCGGATGCTCGATCGGCTCGGCAGCCACCACCGCTACCCTTTTTCCGCCGGAGCGGAGTGCATCGGCGCGGCTTGCGACAGCTTCCGCGGCCAGCAGCTCGACTCCGGCGCGCGGAGCGTAGTGCGACCGCATTAGACCGGGAGCGCGAGTCCCGGAGTCGCGGACGGAAACCGGGCGACCGAGCACTCGCTCAAGGTCCTCGCGCGAGATGGCGCCCGGGCGAAGGACGGCAGGTAGCTCGCTGCTAACATCGACGATCGTCGACTCGATGCCGATCGGGCAGGGCCCTGCGTCGATGATCAGGTCGACGCTTTCGCCCAAGTCGGCCTCGACGTGTTCCGCGGTCGTTGCGCTCACCCGTCCGAACCGATTCGCCGAAGGCGCTGCGATCCCGCCGGCAAAGGCACCGAGCACCTGCTGCATCACCCCGTGCGCCGGCACGCGCAGCGCGACGGTATCCTGGCCGCCGGTGATCGCATCGCCGGCTCGTTCGCTGCGCAGCAGCACCAGGGTCAGTGGACCCGGCCAGAATGCATCGGCCAGCCGGAGTGCGCTTTGCGTCCAGTCGCGCGCCCACGACGTTGCCGACGCGGCATCGGCAACGTGCACAATCAGCGGATGCGACGGCGGCCGACCCTTGGCGGCGAAGATCCTCCTCACCGCCAGCTCGTTCTCGGCATCCGCGCCGAGTCCATAGACGGTCTCGGTGGGAAGCGCCACCAACCCGCCGCGCCGCAGCAACTCGGCGGCCCTCGCGATAAGCTCGGGGTCAACCATCGCCACGCAGTATGGACTCGCCTTGCTGCCGCGACGAGCCCGGCGGCAATTTCTGGCGCGAGACGCCCACAAGATCCTTGACAGCCGGCGCAAGTCACGGAAATACAGAGAGCCTGGATGGTTTCGCTCCGGCCCGATCCGTTTACCTAAAGGGGATGCGGGGGCGTTCACCCATCGGCGAGCATTGCGAGGAGAAGATGATTCAGGTCCACGGCCTGACCAAGTACTACGGACACCATGCAGCGATTCGCAACATTGCGTTCAACATCGAGCGCGGCGAGGTGATCGGCTTTCTCGGCCTGAACGGCGCTGGAAAGACGACCACTCTGAAAATCCTCGGTTGCGTCCTGCTGCCCACGAGTGGGCACGTGACCATCGACGGGGTGGACGTGGTGCAAAACCCCCATGAGATTCGGAAGCGGATCGGATTTCTCCCCGACGCGCCGCCCCTTTACGAGGAGATGACCGTCGGCGGCTATCTCTCCTTCGTCGCCCAGCTGCGCGGCGTCAGCGCCTCGTCAGCCAGAGACCGCGTGCTATCCGCCGAGCAGCAAATGGCCCTCCGCGAGGTCGACGAGGAGATCATCTCCTCCTTGTCGCACGGGTACCGCCAACGCCTCGGCGTGGCTCAGGCTCTAGTGCACAACCCGGCGCTGCTCATCCTCGACGAACCCAACAGCGGTCTGGACCCGGCGCAGATCGTCGAGATGCGCGGCCTGATTCGCAACCTTCGCGGCGCTCACACCATTTTGATCTCCAGCCACATTCTTTCGGAGATCAGCCAGACCTGCGATCGACTGCTGATCATCCAGGACGGCGAGATCGTCGCTCAAGGCACCGAGGGAGAGCTGGCCCAGAAGCTGGGCGGCGCCGGATTCATCGAGTTGGAGGTCCGCGCCCCGGCGCAAAGGCCGGTCGAGGCGCTGAAGGCGATCTCCGGAGTCGAAGACGTGCTTGTCGCGGGCGAGCGGGACGGCGTGGTCACCATCCGGGTGAGGGCGCCGGCCGAGCTGCGCCCAAAAATCAATCGCGCGCTGGTCGCCGCGGACGTGGACGTCTACCGGATGGAGCGCGTTGCCGAGAAGCTCGAAACGATCTTCCTCAAACTGACGCACAAGGAGGCGGCATAGGTGAAATCGGTTGTCCTGATCGCCCGCCGCGAGCTGGCAGGCTATTTCAGCACGCTCAGCGGGTACGTGATCATCGCCGTGGTGCTGGCCATTGACGCTTTGATGTTCAACGCAATCGGCCTCGCCGGAAGCAAGCGCTCCGCCGAGGTGCTGAACCAGTTCTTCTACCTCTCCAGCGGGATGACCATCGCCGCGGCCGTATTCATCTCGATGCGCCTGTTGGCCGAAGAGCGGCAGTCGGGGACCATCTCTTTGCTCTATTCATCGCCGGTGCGGGACGGCGAGATCGTCCTCGGCAAGTTCTTCTCCGGGCTCGCATTCCTCGCCATTCTCATTGCGCTCACCGCGTTCATGCCCGCGCTCATCTTCGTGAACGGGAAGGTCTCCTTCGGCCACATCGCCGCCGGCTACCTCGGTCTGCTGTTGATCGGCAGCGCATCGTTGGGGATCGGCACCTTCGGCTCCGCGTTGTCAAAGAGCCAGATCGTCGCGGTGATCATCTCCGGTTGCATGGTGGTTGCTCTGCTGACCTGTTGGATGCTCGCACACGTGACCGAGCGCCCGCTCTCCGAGGTCTTCACCGCGATGGCGCTGCACAACCAACACTTCCAGCCATTTCAGGCGGGCCTGATTCACCTCCGAGACATCGTCTACTACCTCGCGGTTACCTACGTGGCGCTCTTCGCCGCCACCCGCGTGCTGGAAGCGAGGCGTTGGAGATGATTGCCCGCGGGCGAAGTTACTTGTGGTCGATTCTCTACGCCGCGGGCTTGATCTCGATCTTTATCGGCGAGCGGATCATCGGTGCCGGCCGAGCGCGCTGGGTGTTTACCATCGCAGGCGCGGTGCTCGTCCTTGCCGCGGTGATTGCGCGGGCTCTCCGCTTTGCGACGACCAGCGGCGAACGTCGGCGCGTGGAGGGGTATTTGCTGGTGCTCAATCTGGTGGGGCTGGCGTCGCTGATGGTCTACTTCGCGCAATCCGATGTTTGGATGAGCTTCGGAGCAAAGCCGCTTCACGAAAGCTCGCAACGCTTGTCGGTGGTGCTTTCCGCTCTGTGGCCCGCGCTGCTGGTGGCGGCGCTGGTGCCCTTGCTGCTGGTGGAGATGTCCTACGCAGCGATGGCGCTCGCCCCAGAGGTCGAAGCAGCCCGGGTCCGCGATGCCGCGCTGTCCGGTCTCGGCGTCGCGGCGGCGGTGGTGCTCGCCTTCTGCGCCGTTTTCGTCGCCTCCGAGCGGGATTCAAAATGGGACATGTCGTACTTCCGCACCGCCAAGCCCGGACCGGCGACGCGGAAGATCGCTCAAGCGCTCACCGAGCCCGTCGAGGTCTCCATTTTCTTTCCCCCGGCAAACGAAGTTCGCGACGAGGTCGCCGAGTACTTCCAAGACCTGGGTCGCGACGCGAAAGAATTGGAGGTGCACTACTATGATCAAGCGGTCGATCCCGCCAAGGCTCGCGAGCTTGGGGTGAGCGGCAATGGCGCAGTGGTCATCAGCCGCGGCAATCGCCGCGAGCAAATGCTCCTCGGCGTCGAGCTTGAGCGCGCGCGAAATCAGCTGCGCAATCTGGATCAGGAGGTCCAAAAGAGGTTGCTCGCGGTGGCAAAGACTCGCCGGGCGGTCTACTTGACGGTGGGCCACGGCGAGCGGTCAAACGAAAAGACCTCGCCCACCGACCAGCGGCCGACGATCGTCGCCCTGCGCGACCTCTTGTCATCCCAGAATTACGAATTGCGCAATCTGGGGCCGGCGGAGGGACTGGCCACCGATGTGCCGGGCGATGCGGCGGCGGTGCTGGTGATCGGCCCCACCAACGGTTTCATTCCCGAGGAATCCGCGGCGCTGAAGCGTTACTTCGATCGCGGCGGACGCATCTTGATTGCACTTGAGTCGGACCCGCGGCTGGATTTCAGGGAGCTCGTCGCGCCGCTCGGCTTGACTTTCTCACCGACCCCGCTGGCCAACGACCAGGTTTATTACCGAAGGACCAATCAGGTGAGCGATCGGATCATCATCATCACTGCGTCGTTTTCTTCTCACCCCTCGGTCACCGCGCTGTCGCAGCTGGGGGCCCGTGCCCCAGTGGTGTTGATCGGCTCCGGCTATCTGGAGGAGGCAAAAGAAAAGCCGGAGGGCGTCGCAGTCGATTTCACCGTCCACGCGCATCCCACGACTTGGAACGACGCGAATCGCAATTTCCTCTTCGACCCGCCGGCGGAAACGCGCAAGGGGTGGCATTTGACCGCTGCGGTGACGAAGAAAAAGCCTGGAAGTCAAAAGCCCGAAGACGATTCGCGAGCAATCGTGCTCGCCGACGCAGCGGCTCTCACTGATGTTGTCTTCGAGAACCCCGGAAACACTTACCTTGCGCTGGACGGCGTTCGCTGGCTGCTCGGAGAGGAGGCGAATGCTGGACCGACGATGACCGAGACGGACCTTCCCGTGGAGCACACTCGAAAGCAGGACGTCTTCTGGTTCTACTCGACCATCTTCGTCGTTCCTGCCGTCGTGATTGGCACCGGGTTCTGGGTGACTTCCCGGCGCCGCCGCCGGGCGGAGAGATCGACCGCGCGCGCGGAGGCGCAGCCATGACGGCAAGGGGAGCCGCGATCCAGGGAACCTTGGCCCTCACTGCGCTGCTCGCTGCTTACGCCACTTGGCAGCGTCAGCCGGACAAAGCAGCGGCTGGCGACGTCGTCGTCCTCGACATTGGTCGCAATGACCTGGAACGAGTTCGTTACCAGGATGGTCCGAAATCGGTCGACTTGGAGCGGCGCAATGAGGGATCGGAGAAAGGTCTGTGGCTGCACCTCGCCACGCGCGAAACGCCGAGCGACGGTGGTACTGGCGCGCCTGATGCCGGGGTGGTGGCGGTCGCCCCGGAGCCCAAGGTACCGGAGCGCGAGGTGCGCGGAAACGATCAGGCGGAGAAGGTGTTCGACAAATTCACCCCGCTCAGAGCATCGCGTTCGCTCGGCGTGCTCGACGAGGCCAAGCGTCGCGAGCTGGGGCTGGAATCTTCCAGAAAGCGGCTCGAGGTTTTCGCCCGCGGCGGAAAGCACGCCTCCTATGTCGTGTCGGTTTCCGCGCTCGGTGCCGGAGCACCGTACCTGCAAAGCGATCAGGACAATCGAGTGTATTTGCTCGGCAGCTCGATCGCCTCGGACTTGGATGCTGCATCCACGAGACTGGTGGACCGACGGCTCCACGCCTTCAAGCCGTCGGATTACGATTCTTTAACGGTGAAGGTGGACGACAAACAGCGGGAGTTCGTTCAAATCTCCGCCGAGACGAACCAGCCGCAAAAACTCGCTGCGAAGAAAACGCCCACCAAACCCGATGACTTCGCTCGCAACTGGCACGACAAGATCTTGCACCTGGTCGTCACCGAGGTTTTAGGCAAGAGGGAAGTGCCGAGCGCCGGCGAGCCCAAGGTGGCGATCCGCGTCGACTACAGTCGCCGCGCTAAGCCGGTCGGCTGGATCGAGGTTTCGCAGCCTCAGAAGTCGCCCGCGGGGCCCGCCGCCGACATGTTCGCTCGAACAGAGCACACCGCGGGCTGGGTAAAGGTGCACGCGGTGGGCGAGGATCTCCTCAAAGAGGGAAAGAAGATCGCATCCGAGCAGTAGTGCGCCTGTTGAGGGCCGTACCGCGCGGGCTCGCCGGCTCCAACGGTACGAGCCCCAGTCCTACTGGCGTTCCTGGACGGCGGATCGCCTCGAGAGCGCCCGGTGCATTCCTCTCACCAGCTCTTCAGGCGGGCAGGGCTTGTTAAGGAAGTAGTCCCAGCTGGGGCTTTGCTCAGCGGCCAGATCAGCCTCATTGTGGCCGCTGAGCGCGATTATCGGGATGCCCTTCGTCGCGGAATCCATCTTAAGCTGCTTGATCACCTCGCAGCCGTCCAATCCCGGCAGCGAGAGGTCCATCAGAATGACGTCAGGACGAAGTTGGCGGGCCTTGACTAGACCTTGGTCGCCGTCGCGAGCTTGGCAGACGCGGAATCCGGACAGCTCGAGAAATTCTGCGTACATCTCGCGCGAATCGTCATAGTCGTCGACGATCAAGACCAGCGCACCGCCGTCTCTTACCGGCGGCAAAGCATTGTTGCCGATCGCCATGCGTGTACCTCTTCGGAACCGGAAGCCCGGCCGGCCACCAGTCAAACGTAGCTATCGCCTGCCTCTGACGCCTGCAAGGGCGCCACACCTGTTAACCGGAAGATGAAGTGTCCTCCATTCTCTTTGCGGTCCCAGCGCTGGATTTACTTCGCCTGGCCGGCTATCAACCGACCGCGCGGGAGCGCCTGTGGTGACAACCACGCGTGGGCGTCGTGCAGAGGGCAACCGTGACTGCGGGACGAATAGGGATCATCGGCGGAACAGGGTTGGGAGAAGCGCTCGGCACACTGGGCAAGGGCGACACCCATCGGCCGGAGACCCCGTTCGGCTTCCCCTCTGCACCGATCGTGACGACCGAAGTCGCCGGAGCTCAGGTCGCGCTCCTTGCGCGGCATGGCGAGGGCCACCGATTCAACCCGTCGCAGGTGCCTTTTCGCGCGAATATCTTCGCCCTCAAGCTGCTCGGAGTGACGAGAATCCTCGCCACGACGGCGGTAGGAAGCTTGCGCGAAGAGATCCATCCCACCGACCTGGTCATTCCTGATCAGGTGATCGACAAGACCTTTCTACGGCCGAACACCTTTTTCGACGAGCTGGCGGTGCACATCGACTTCGCGGCGCCCTTCTGTCCTAGCCTGCGTCGCCAGCTGCTTGCCGCAGGCGCCGGCGGGACCTCGCCGGTGCACGAAAAAGGCACCTACGTCTGTATCGAGGGACCGCAGCTCTCGACCCGCGCGGAGAGCGAGCTCCATCGCAGTTGGGGCGCGGACCTCGTCGGAATGACGGTGATGCCGGAGGCAAAGCTCGCGCGCGAGGCGGAGATTTGCTACGCGCTGGTCGCTCTTCCGACGGACTACGACTGTTGGCGCCCAAGCCCCAGCGAGCTGGACAAGGTTCAAGTCCTCGATGAAATCGTCCGCAATCTGAAACGGGCCAGCCAGAACGCGCTGGAGCTCGTCCGGCGCGTGCTGCCGTCGGTGGCAAGCGCGGGCGCGCCGACCTGCGCCTGTCAGTCCTCCCTGGCGATGGGAATCTGGTCGGACCGCGCTCAGATTCCAACCGCGGTGCGACAGCGTCTTGCGCCGTTGCTGAGCAAGTACCTCGGCCAGGGTTGAGACAACAGCTGTGCTCGGTCACGCAAGCCGGTAGAATCCGCCGAGCACCGCTCCGTAAACGACATGGGCGAGCACGACGGAGACCGGCGTTTGCACCCCGTAGTGCAGGGCGAGTGGACCGGGCGGCTCGAGCTGCCGCGTGGCCGTTGGCCCCTGGTACTCGCTGGCCATCCGTGGATGAATGCCCGGCATAATCGGCATCCCGACCACGAGAACAAAGGCGGAATGGACCAGACCGATCAGCGCACCGCGCCACCAGCCCGCCGCGCCCCAGGCATGGAACGCGGCGGCGTAGAGCAGCGCGAACAACGATCCGAGCACCAGGTGCATGCCGACTCCAATCACCTTGGCGCGATCGCGATTGGCAGTGAACATCGTCCCCAACAGGTATGGAATGTTCATTCGCGTCAGGCCCAACGTCTGGCTTCCAGCCATGATCGTGGTGAGGATCACCGTTCCGACGAATCCCCAAAGCAGCCAGCTGGCGACGCTCATCCTCTTATCTCCAGAGCTGCGTCGGACCGAGATGCGCGGTCGTCGGTGACTGAAACTCCTTGCTCGCGCTCGTGAAGCGAAAGCGCGGCGTTGATCAAACCAACATGGGTGAATCCCTGCGGGAAATTTCCCAGCGGGCATCCGCTCCGAGGGTCGATTTCTTCGGCGAAGAGTCCAACGTCGTTGGCCAGGCCCAGCATCGCCTCGAATAAGTCCCTCGCTTCACTCAGCGGTCCACCTCCTTGAGCCAGGTAGTGGGCCGCCCAGAAGCTGCAGATCCCAAACGCACCATCGCCCTCCGCTGCCAGCGCTCGGTTGCGGTAAAAGAGCCAATCATCGGCGCCCAGTCGCTCTCGAATGCGATCGAAGGTGCTGCGCATGCGCGGTGACGAAGGCGCCTCGAAGCCGTAGAGCGCGAGCGCCAGCAGACTGGAGTCCAGCTCCTCGGTTTCGGGGATTCGAACATAGCTTTGGAGTCGGTCGTTCCACGAGTGAAGCTCGATCTCTCGTCGGATCGCGTCGCGCGTTTGCTTGAACAACTCGAGCGGCGCGCGGCGAAGATGCCCTTTCCAATGCAGCTCGAGCAGCCCTTCCAGGCCGACCCAGCAGAGCAGGCGCGAATGGGTGTGGGGGAGGCGAATGCCGCGCGGCTCCCAGATTCCGTTGTCCGGATCTTTCCAGTGCTTGCAGATGTATACGCCCAGGTCTTTCAGCAGCGCTGCCGTCTCGGAGTCAAAGCTGCCGCCGGCCCGAATGAACCGGACGGACGCTTCGATCACCTCGCCGTAGACATCGAGTTGAATCTGGCACTGGGCCGCGTTTCCGACCCGAACCGGTCGAGAGTCTCGGTAGCCGCGCAAGTGTGGAAGGACTCTCTCAGGCTTCGGCGAATTTCCGAACACGTCGTAGAGAGTCCGCAACTCGGGGCGGGTGAGGCGGGTAGTGTGGATCAGCCATCCGACGAGCGCTGAAGCTTCTTCCGCGTGGCCCAAGCCGAACAGAGCCCTGGCGGTGAACGATGCATCGCGAAGCCAGCAGTAGCGGTAGTCCCAGTTCAAGGGCCCGCCAAGCCGCTCGGGCAAGGAGGTCGTCGGCGCCGCGACGATCGCGCCCGATGGCGCATAGGTGAGAAGCTTGAGCAGCAGCGCACTGCGCAACACCGCGTCGCGGTGCCGACCCTCGTACTTCGCGCGGCCGATCCACTGCTCCCACCAGGCACCGCTGCGCTCGATGGAGTCCCGAACCCACGGATCCAGCGGAGGGAGCGGTGCTGGAGCGTCGCTGCTGAAGCTCATCGAGAACCTCAGGGCTTCTCCGCCGCGGAGGCGCTGCCGCCCGGCGATTGAATCGGCGTGAATCGAAAGGGCTGCATCGCTTCGAAAGATGATGCATTTGGATCCCATGTCCACCCAGAATCCGAGCTTGCCTCGGTCCCGAAGAGCAAAGCGCTTCATCGCGTAGCCCGGCCTCGGTGCAAAGTGCGTTTCGACCTCCACCTCGCCGCGGGTGCACACCACCAGCCGCACCACTTCATGCTCTGGGAGCAAGAGCCGGAACGTTTGCTCCTCCGACGCGATGGGAATCGCGTCTACGATCCGAATTGTTCCGGTATCCGTTTCAAACGCAGTCTCGAGCACGTTCGTGTTTGGAAGGTATCTTCGCTGGGAGCGGAAGGGCTCGGCGGGCGCGATGCTCCAGCGGCCGCCGCGGATCGGGTCGAGCAACGCGGCAAACAAGGACGAGCTGTCGAACCGCGGCCAGCAGAGCCAATCGATCGATCCGAATCGCGAGACCAGAGCGGCGCTTCGGCAATCTCCGATGATTGCGTAGTCGCGGATGGAAGCTTCCTGCATCGGGTTGATCCTAAGCACTGGGTCCGTCTCGGCGAAGTGGCCTGCCGATGCGGATTGGCCCAGACGTCCGGGATGCATGCGCCGCCATTGACGATGCCGGCGCGGCGCGGGCATTCTCCAAGCCGTGTCGACGGCCCTATCCTTCGCGCAAGTCGAGTCGCCCGCGCAGGTGGAAGTGGCGCGCAGCTTGTTTCGCGAATACGAGGCATGGCTGAAGGTCGACCTCTGCTTTCAAAGCTTCGAGGCAGAGCTTTCGGCATTGCCGATGCCGTACGTGCCGCCGAACGGGGCGCTGCTGCTGGCGACGGCTGAAGGCGAGGTGGCCGGCTGCGGGGCGTTTCGTCCCTTGGCGGAAGGGGTCTGCGAGCTCAAGAGGATGTTTCTGCGTCCCGCGTTCCGGGGCAAGGGCAGCGGCCGCAAGCTGGCGAATTCGCTAATCGACCTCGCGCGTGCCGCGGGGTATCGATCGATGCGACTTGATTCGATCGACTTCATGCGCGAAGCGGTGATGCTGTATCAGTCGCTCGGGTTCAGGCGAATCGAGCGCTACTATAACAATCCCCACCCGGGGGCCCTTTTCTTCGAGCTGGAACTGCGCTGATCCCGGTCGTCGCAAGTCGCGGTTGCTGCGCCCCAGCGCGGCTTCGTGTCACAGCCGACGGCCGGATTGTCGTTCGGCGTACATTAGGAAATTGCCTTTGAGGAATGCGGCGCGGTTGTTCCCAGCTGCGCAGCCCTCGAATTTCGTGTTTGACCTCGTTTCCGACGGACGCTATTCCCCGACGATCGGAATGTCCAAAACGCTCTCATGAGCGCACTTTTTCCGCGAAGTTCGAACACGGTCTTCCGAGTGGTGGTGCTCGTCCTTTTGGCGACGCCGCTGATCGCCCTGGGGACGCTTTACGCCTATTCCTACAGCCCGTTCTACACGGGGCAGTACAGTCAGATTCAACAAGTGGTTCAGTTCGATCATCGGCACCATGTCTGGGATGACGGGATCGATTGCCGCTACTGCCATCAGTCGGTGGAACGCTCCCCGTCGGCGGGGCTTCCGTCCACCTCGGTCTGTATGGGGTGTCACGAGCAGATCTGGAACAAGAGCCCGCTCCTCGACGAGGTGAGGGCGCGTTACTTCACCGATCGGGCGATCCCCTGGTCCCGTGTTCATCGACTGCCCTACTTTGTCTATTTCAATCATTCGATCCACGTGAACAAAGGCGTCGGATGCGTGACTTGCCACGGCCGGGTAGATCGCATGGCCCACGTGGAGCAGGTGGCCCCGCTGACGATGGGGTGGTGCGTGGATTGCCACCGTGATCCCGAGAGCCAGCTTCGACCTGTGGAGGAGGTCACCAGCATGACCTGGGCTCCTTCAGGCGATCGCCCGCAGCTCGCGCATGAGTTGATGAAGAAGAATGATGTGCACACCCGAATCAGCTGCACCACGTGTCACCGATGAAACCGGAGTCCAAAATAGATTCGGAGCATCGAATGTCATCGAGTGGCTCTTGGCCGGAGCCTTCCGGTGAGCGCCAGTGGCGCAGCATCGAAGAGCGCGAGGGCTCGGCCGAGCTTCGCGCCGCGCTCGAGCGCGAGTTCCCCGCGGGCGCAGCCGAGCTATCGGACGGCATCGACCGGCGCAGCTTCATCCAGCTGCTCGGTGCGTCGCTCGCCGCCTCCGCAGTAGGCGCGTGCACCAGCGCTCCTGCGGAACGTATCCTTCCCTATACGCGCCAGCCTGTAGGGTTGACTCCCGGAAATCCTCTCCATTTCGCGACCGCGCTGTCGCTCGGTGGTCGAGCCACCGGCGTGCTCGCGACGAGCTGGGAAGGCAGGCCCACCAAGCTGGAAGGAAATCCATTGCATCCGTCCAGCCAGGGCTCCTCCGGCGTATTCGAGCAAGCCGCGCTTTTGCAACTCTATGATCCGCAGCGAGCCCGGTTGGTGAAGCAACGTGGTACGCCTCGGGCTTGGAAGACGTTTCTGCTCGACGCCAGCCTGCGCCTTAGCGCCAGCGCGAAGAAGGACCAAGGGGCGGGGCTGCGATTCCTTCTCGAGCCGAATGCTTCGCCATTCGTGGCGGACTTCCGTACCCGCATGGCGCAGGCATACCGAAACGCGCGCTTTTACGGCTACGACCCGCTGGCGGATGACAACGGCCCCCGCGGCGTGCAGCTCGCTTTTGGCCAGCCGTCCGACGTGCAGTGGGATTTCAGCAAGGCGGATGTGGTGGTGTCGCTCGATGGCGATTTCCTGCAGCCGCCGGGTCCACATCTGCGCCATGCGCGCGCTTTTAGTCAGCGCCGCGAGCCCGCGCGGTTGAACAGGCTGTATTCGATCGAGAGCACCCTCACCATCACCGGCATGATGGCGGATCACCGCCTGCGACTCCGCCCGTCTGAAATTCAGCTCTTCGCGCTCGAGTTGGTCCAAGAGCTCGTCCAGCAGCCGGGACTTTCCTCGCTCTCCGGCGTGTCGCAAGCTTCAGGGCAGCTTGCGCGCTCGGAACACCTGAAGTGGGTCAAAGCGGTGGCGTCGGATTTGGCGCGCCACCGCGGCCGGTCGATCGTCATCGCCGGCCCGAGTCAGCCGCCGATCGTCCACGGCCTTGCTCATGCAATCAACGCAGTGCTGGGAAACCTGGGCCAGACCCTTCAACTCATCCGCCCGGTAGCAGGTGTCGAATCAGGGGTTGCATCGCTGTCGGCTCTTGCCGATGAAATCAAACAGGGCGCGGTCGAGATGCTGGTGATCACCGCGCGCAACCCTGTGTACAGCGCGCCGGCCGATCTGGATTTCGGCAAGCGGGTGGCATCGGTTCCCGATTCCATTTATCACGGACTGTATGAGGATGAGACTTGGGAGAAAGTGCAATGGGGAATTCCTGCCGCGCACCCCTTGGAAACGTGGTCGGATGCGCGGGCGCACGACGGCACCGTCTCCATCGTCCAGCCGCTGATCGCCCCGCTGTTCAATGGCATACCTGAAGTCGAGCTACTCGCATCCTTCCTCGGTGTCATCGATAAATCGGCGCATCAAATCCTGAGAGAGTTCTGGATAGAACACGGTCCAGCCGCCGCTTTCGAGCAGCGTTGGGAACGATGGCTCGCAGATGGCTTCATCGCGAACACGGCCTCGCCGAGCGTCCAGGCAGCACTTCGACCTGATTCGCTCATCTCGGCAATTCGCGACTGGGTGAAGGAGCAACAGGGGCAGGTGCGTTCCACCCCGGACACCCTGGAGGTGAATTTCGTCGGCGATTACAAAGTTTACGATGGCCGCTTCGCCAACAACGCCTGGTTGCAAGAGCTTCCGAATCCGATCACTAAAGTAACCTGGGACAACGCGGCGCTGATTAGCCCGGCCACGGCGCGGCGACTTGGATTGGAACGAGACGATGTTGTCTTACTTCAGTACCGAGGCCGCCAAATCGAGGCGCCGGTATACGTTTTGCCGGGGCACGCCGACGATACCGTGTCGCTTCCCCTGGGGTACGGTCGTTCCGGTGCCGAGAGCGTCGCGCGCGGCGTCGGATTCAACGCCTTCGCGCTCAGGCACTCCGCTGCACCCTGGTTCGACCGAGGCTTGATCGTCAAAAAGCTATCTCGAAAGCACAAGCTGGCCGTGACTCATGACCACTGGGCGATGGAAGGCAGGGATCTCGCGATCCAATACGCGGTCGAGCGCTTCGAGAAGGAGCCAAACGCGCTCGAGCAGCTCCGAGGTCCAACCGAAACGCTTTACAACCCTGTCAATTTCGACCGGGAGCAATACAAGTGGGCAATGGCGATCGACCTCAGCCGCTGCATCGGCTGCAGCGCCTGCGTCGTCGCTTGCCAAGCAGAGAACAACATCCCCGTCGTTGGAAAAGTCAACGTCTTGAAAAGCAGAGAGATGCATTGGCTGCGAATCGATAGGTACTTCAGCGGCACGCTGGAAGATCCGGCGGTGATAACGCAGCCGGTGGCCTGCGTACACTGTGAAAAGGCTCCCTGCGAATACGTCTGTCCGGTGAATGCCACCGTCCACAGCGACGAAGGTCTCAACGAGATGGTCTACAACCGATGCGTTGGAACGCGGTACTGCTCGAATAACTGCCCATACAAGGTGCGGCGTTTCAATTACCTCCATTACACGCAGAACAAGCCCAAGAGCGAGCGGATGTTGATGAACCCCGACGTGACGGTGCGGGCGCGCGGAGTGATGGAGAAGTGCACCTATTGCGTGCAACGCATCGAGCGGGCGCGCATCCAGTCGCGGATCGAAGGTCGGGCGATCCGAGACGGCGAGCTCACCACCGCCTGCCAACAAGCATGCCCAGCGCAGGCGATCACCTTTGGATCGCTAAATGACGCGAATTCTGCGGTCGCTCGATTGCATCGAGATCAGCGGCGCTATGACCTTCTCCACGAGCTCGGCACGCTGCCGCGCACCGCGTATTTGGCGAGAGTAAAGAACCCCAATCCGGAGCTCGCCTAGTGCAACCCGCGGCATCCGCAGATCCATTGGACCCGTTGCCGCTAATCGCGGGGCGTCAGGACAGCGACAGCCTGACCCGCATCATCTTTACGCCGGTATGGGAAAAGACGCGGCGCGGGTGGTGGTTCCTTTTTCTATTGGGTTTGGCTGGAACCGGGCTGCTCACAGCGGCGATAACCGTCACATTCAAAGAAGGCATTGGGTCCTGGGGAAACAATATGCCCGTGGCGTGGGCGTTCGGAATCACCGATTTTGTCTGGTGGATCGGAATTGGGCACGCCGGGACGCTGATTTCCGCCATCCTTCTGCTGTTTCAGCAAAAGTGGCGAAATTCGATCAACCGATTTGCGGAGACGATGACCCTGTTCGCGGTCATGTGCGCCGGAATGTTTCCCGTTCTTCACCTCGGGCGGCCGTGGTTCGCTTACTGGCTTGTCCCCTATCCCAATCGGATGACCATCTGGCCGCAGTTCAAGAGCGCGCTCCCCTGGGACGTGGTGGCGGTGAGCACGTATTTCACTGTTTCGCTCCTGTTTTGGTACGTGGGCCTGGTTCCCGATTTCGCCTCGCTCCGCGACGCGTCTTACAGCCGGTTGAAGCGGATTGTCTACGGCATCTTCGCGCTCGGATGGCGAGGGTCCTCGCGCCAATGGCACCATCACAAGATCGCCTACTTGCTTTTGGGAGGCTTGGCAACGCCTCTGGTCGTCTCGGTTCACACCATTGTCAGTTTCGACTTCGCGATTTCCCAACTGCCCGGATGGCACACCACCCTCTTCCCGCCCTACTTCGTCGCCGGGGCGATCTTCTCCGGTTTCGCGATGGTATTGACCCTGATCATTCCGGCCCGTCGCATCCTCGGCCTGGAAGAGATCATCACCTTGAAACACATCGACAACATGAACAAGGTGGTGCTCGCCACCTCGATGATGGTCGGCTACGGATATCTGATGGAAACGTTCATCGGCTGGTACAGCGCCGATAAATACGAGCTGTTCTCGGTAGCCAACCGGATGTTCGGGCCGTTCGCATACATGTTTTGGTTGCTTATTTTGTGCAACGTCCTGGCGCCGCAAGTCTTCTGGTCGAGAAAGATACGCACCAACGTCGTCGCAACCTGGATTGTCTCGATACTGGTGAACGTCGGGATGTGGTCCGAGCGGTTCGTGATTGTCGTTGTCTCCCTCCATCGCGATTTTTTGCCTTCCAGCTGGGCGATGTACAAGCCGACTTGGGTGGACTTTGGCCTGTTGTTCGGAACGATCAGCTTTTTCGGCACCCTTTTTCTTCTCTTTCTGCGTTTCCTTCCCGCCATCTCGGCGACCGAGACGAAGGAGCTCTACAAAGAGCTCTCCGAGGAACACGCTGAAGCTACCGCGGCGTAGGGGTCGGCAATGAGCGATTGGATCCTGGGTGAATTCGCGAGCGAAGAGAAATTGCTTGAGGCCGCTCGCGAGCTGCGGGCGAAGGGACACGCCCAGGTCGAGACGTATTCTCCGTTTCCGCTCCGAGGCGCATCGGAGGCGGTCGGGCTTAGAAGGTCCAAAATCCCCGCGCTCGCTCTGTTCGGTGGATTGAGTGGGGCGACGGCGGCGTACCTGATTCAGTGGTTTACCAACGCGGTGAACTGGCCGATCAACGTCGGTGGACGTCCCCCTCACAGTGCGCCGGTTTTCATTCCAATCACATTCGAGACCGGAGTTCTGATTTCCGCCTTTTTTATTTTCTTCGGCCTTTGGATCATTCTCCGGCTGCCGCAGCCCTACCACCCGGTCTTCGAGGTGGAAGCATTTCGCAGCGCGTCTACCGATGCCCTCTGGTTGAGCGTGGAATCGACAAATCCGTCCGAGACAGAGCAGCTGACCAATCGGTTGCGCGGTCTGGGGGCGCGCCAGGTCTCGGTTGTTCCCGAGGAGCCATGAAGCGTTTCTTCTTCATCGCGCTCTCACTGTTCAGCGCCGGCTGCACCAACGAGCAGCTGCAGCGCATGGTGGAGCAGCCGAAGTATTTGCCATACACGGAAAATGACTTCTTCGAGGACGGTCGGGCGATGCGAACACCGGCCTCGGGAACAATACCGCGGGAGGGGCACCCCTCGAATCCGGCGCTGGAGCCGAGAAATCCGAACGGCGACTACGTGGAGGCGATACCGATCCCGATCACCCAGCCGATGCTGAAGCTGGGACAACACAACTTCCAGATCACCTGCGCAACTTGCCACGGATTATTGGGCGACGGGAACAGCGTGGTGGCAGAAAAGATGTCTTTGCGGCCGCCGCCGTCGCTCCATGACTTCATCGGTCGGCCGGACGGATTTTTCTACGCGGTGATCAGCGAGGGCTACGGACTGATGCCGTCTTATGCCGACCAGATTGCGCCAGAGGCGGCCTGGGCGGTGGTTGCATACGTTCGCGCTCTACAGCTCAGTCAGCGCGCCAGCCTGGCCGATGCTCCCCCCCAGATTCAAGCACAGTTGCTGAGGGAAGGCAGATGAACGTCCTGGAGCGATTCGACGGCGGAAAGCGCCTCCTCGCCGGCTCAATCGCCGCCGCGCTGGTGGGGCTGATCGCAACCGCGATCGGATTCGCCTTCGAAGCGCACGAGGCGTTGTTTTCTTACCTGGTCGCCATCGCCTACTGGCTGGGAATGGCAGTGGGGGCGTTGATCCTGCTCGCCAGCATGCATGCCTCGAGTGCCAAATGGCCGGTAGTCGTCCGTCGCATGCTCGAGAAGATGTCAACCGCTTGCATGGTCTTCGTGCCGCTGTTCATACCGGTTCTGGTGGGCATGAAATATTTGTTTGTCTGGGTTAGCCGACCTTCAAACCTGAGCGAAGAGACGCTCGCCGCTCTCGAGCACAAGCATGCATACTTGAACGTCCCATTTTTCATCGTGCGCTCGGCGATCTACTTTGCGATCTGGGCGGTGGTGGCGTACCTGTTGAGCGCCTGGTCCACGCGACAGGACACTACCCGCGACGCTTGGCTGACTCGGAAACAGCGGCGCTTGGCGGCCTACGCGCTGCCGTTCCTGGGCCTGAGCATCACCTTTGCCGCATTCGATTGGCTGATGTCGCTCCAGCCAACTTGGTTCTCCACGATCTTCGGCGTGTACTACTTTGCCGGCGGGTTCGTCGGGGCAATCGCCCTGCTCACGTTGATAACAGTGCTGGCTCGCGGCCCTAATCTGTACGGGAGTCTGGTTTCCGCCGACCACTACCAGAATCTCGGTAACTTTCTCTTCGCTTTTGTCATCTTCTGGGCCTACATCGCCTTTTCGCAGTTCATGTTGATCTGGATTGCGGATCTTCCCGAAGAGATCCCTTGGTATTTGGTCCGTGCGGCGGGCAAGTGGGAACCGCTCGGGATCGCTCTGGCGATCGGGCATTTTCTCCTTCCCTTTTTCATTCTCCTGTTCAGGAGCGTGAAGCGCAACCGGCGCGCGCTCGGCTTGGTGGCCGCCTGGGTGCTGATATTTCACTATCTCGACGTGTATTGGATCATCATGCCGGCGCTGCACCCGGGCTCGCCGGCGCCGCACTGGACGCAGGCCAGCGCCTTTATTGGCGTGGGCGGGGCGGCACTGGCGTTCACGGTTTGGATGCTTCGCGGCGGGTACACCATCCCAGTGGGCGATCCGTACTTGCAGCTGTCTCTGCAGTTTCGACAACCATGACTGTCCTTCCTACCCATCGGCCGAGCAGCGAGCCCCCCGTGGTGCAGGAACCCGAGGGGGTGGCAACGGTAAAAGCAGTGGTGGTGGGGATCATTTGTTTGGTGATTTTCTTCTTTGCCACTCTCTGGTCGGTCCGGATTTTTCAGAGGGAAGAGCGCACGATTGCGCCCCACGGAACAATTTCCCCGCCGAGGGAGATCGGCAATCCGCAGATTGGGATCGTCAATCAACGGCTGTTCGACCTTCAGCGCGAGGCGGAGCAGAAAAGGACCGAGCAGCTCGATCGGCTCAACAGCTACGGCTGGGTGGACCGCGAAAATCGAATCATTCACATCCCGATCGACCAGGCGATGGAAAAGCTTTCCGGAGAGTCTCGGAAATGAAGGAAGTCGAAAGTCGAAAGTTCAGAGTCGGAAGGACATCAACGAGGCAAGCGGTCCTTGACCGTTTGGGCTGCATCCCTCTCAACTCTCGTCCTTTCAACTTTCGACTTTGGAGTTTCGACTGCTGTTTCGCGCTGTTCTCGATCTTGCTCTCCGGCGCCGCGCTGGCCGCCGATCCAATGCCACGTGCTCTGGAATCAATTGAGATTACCGAGAAGATAGGCGAGCCGATTCCGCTCGACCTGCCGTTCACGGATTCGACTGGCAAGGAGCGTCGGCTGGGGCAGTTCTTTCACCCAGATAAGCCGGTGATTTTGATCCTCGCCTACTACCGGTGTCCCATGCTTTGTAATCTGGTGATCAGCGGCACGGTCAATGCGCTCAAGGGGACGGGTCTCAAGCTGGGCAGGGACTTTGTGGCACTGACGGTGAGCATCGATCCCTCTGAGACACCCCAGCTCGCCGCGGAGCGAAAAGCAGGGCACCTTCAGGCGCTCGGCGAACCTACCACCGACCCATCGTGGGCATTCATGACCGGCGCCGATGTTCAGGTTCACGCTCTCGCCAAGAGCGTGGGCTTTGGCTACTCCTACGACGAGGACACCAAACAATACGCTCACCCAGCAGTGATATTCGTCCTCACTCCAGCAGGGAAAATATCGCGTTATCTGTATGGCATTGAATATTCGCCGCGCGACTTAAAGCTGGCGCTGGTGGAGGCAGCAGACGGGAAGGTGGGGACTTCGCTGGATCGCGTCCTCCTCAGCTGCTTCAAGTACGATCCGGCGCTGAGGCGTTACGGCTTTTACGTTTGGGGAATCCTCAAGGGCGGCGCTCTGGTGGTGTTTGCCATGCTTTCTGCTCTGCTCGCCGTGCTGTGGCGGCGTGAGCTGAAGCGCGGAACGGTCTGATGAACGAGCTCCTTCGCAACGTGCTCTTCTTGCCCGAGCAGGCTTCAACCTTCGCTCGAAAGGTGGATTCACTGCATTACTTCGTGATCATCACCACGATGATCATGTCGACGCTCGTCGGCCTGACCGCGCTTTTTTTCTTTGTTCGTTTCCGCCGCCGCTCGGAAACCCAGACCACGCCGCTGCTGAACCCGCCCTGGTGGCTGGAGACAATGTTTGTAGTAGTACCGCTGGCATTTTTCCTGTTCTGGTTTGCCCGCGGTTACACCGATTACGTCGAGCTGAAGACCCCCCCGAAAAATTCGATGGATGTCTACGTTCAAGCCAAGCAGTGGATGTGGAAGTTCAGCTACCCGGAGGGGCCGAACGCGATCGGCGTCCTGCGGGTGCCGGCAAATCGTCCAGTGCGGCTGATGATGACGTCTCGGGACGTAATTCATTCCTTCTTCGTTCCGGCGTTCAGGGTAAAGCAGGACGTCCTCCCAGGCCGCTATACCGAGACCTGGTTCGAGGCAATCCAGCCCGGGCGCTACCAGCTTCTCTGCGCCGAGTACTGTGGAACGAACCATTCGCTGATGCTCGGCGAGGTGATCGTGCTTCGTCCGGATGAATTCGATAGCTGGCTCGCGGATCAGCGCCGCGGCCGAGCGCTTCAGCAAGACGGCGCACCCACTGCGGACGAGGATGTGACACGGCAAGCAGATCTGGTTCGCCAAGGTGAGCGTTTCGCCGTCCAGTACGGATGCGTGAAATGCCATTCAATCGATGGCTCGCCACACATCGGACCAACTTGGCTCGACTTGTTTCTGCGCCGTGAGGAGCTCGAGGGAGGGCAGACGATCATCGCCGACGAGGCTTACCTCACCGAGTCGATGATGGACCCCCGCGCCAAAATCGTTCGCGGATTCAATCCGGTGATGCCGGTCTTCAAGGGCCGGTTGGCTGGTCCGGAGGCGGCGGCGATCGTCGAATACATCAAATCTCTGCGGAGCGAGCCGCTGGAACAGGCTCGCTCCCGAAGGCCTGTCTATGAGCCCATCCGCTCTCGATGAAGTGGGATTTCCAGAGCACCATTACCTCAACGCCGGCACCACGGTTCGTTCCTGGTTGTTGACCACCGACCACAAGCGGATCGGTGTGATGTATCTGGTGGCGGTAATTTTAGCGCTCTTCCTCGGCGGGATGTTCGCCCTTCTCTTGCGCTTCGAGCACCTGACGCCGGGCCCGACTTACATCGATGCTGTCACATACAATCGTTTTTTTACGTTGCACGGTGTGATCATGGTCTGGTTCTTCTTGATCCCCGCCATTCCTTCGGTCTTCGGCAATTTTTTGCTGCCGATCATGATTGGGGCAAAGGACGTCGCGTTTCCCAGGTTGAACCTGGCTTCCGTCTACATTTACGCGGTCGGCGCCGCATTTACCACCTGGGCGATGATTCACGGCGGCGCGGACACGGGTTGGACCTTTTATACGCCGTACAGCACGACTACCTCTACCGTGGTAGCGCCGATACTCCTCGGGATCTTCATTCTTGGATTTTCCACCATCGTCACCGGGATTAATTTCATCGTCACCATCCACACCATGAGGGGGCCGGGGCTGACCTGGATGCGCCTGCCCCTTTTCGTTTGGGCGATCTATGGCACCGCGATTATCCAGGTGCTGGCGACGCCTGTTCTTGGTCTGGTGCTGTTGCTCGTTGGGGTGGAGCACCTGCTTGGCTTTGGGCTCTTCGACCCGGCGCGCGGCGGAGACCCGATACTCTTTCAGCATCTCTTCTGGTTCTACTCGCACCCCGCGGTCTACATCATGATTTTGCCCGCGATGGGGGTGATCAGCGAGACGGTAGCGGCTGCCGCCAGGAAAAACGTCTTCGGCTACCGAGCGGTAGCGTACTCATCGCTCGGCATCGCCCTGGTGGGTTTCTTTACCTGGGGCCATCACATGTTCGTCGCCGGGCAGGGCGTATTCGATGCCGGCGCCTTCGGCGTGCTGTCGATGTTTGTGGGGATCTTTACCTCAATAAAAGTGTTTACCTGGGTCGGCACTCTCTATCGAGGCGCGATCAGGTTCACCACTCCGTTTGCCTATATCTGCGGCTTTCTATACTTCCTCGTCTTCGGCGGGATGACCGGCATCGCGGTGGCTACGGTCTCGCTGGACGTTCACTGGCACGATACCTACTTCGTGGTCGCCCATTTCCATTTCATCATGGTCGGCGCTGCCCTGATGGGTTTCTTGGCGGCGCTGCATTACTGGTTTCCGAAGATGTTCGGCAGGATGTATCACGAAGGATGGGGGCTGGTTTCCGCCACTCTGATCATCCTCGGCTTCAACGCCACCTTTATTCCGCAATTTCTACTCGGAAACTTGGGTATGCCGCGGCGGTACTACGATTATCCGGTGCGTTTCCAGTCCCTTCACGTGGCCTCGACCGCCGGATCCACGCTGCTGTTTTTCGGATTTGTGATCATTTTCATCTACCTGGTTCTGGCGTTGAAATATGGGCGAGCGGCCGGCCGGAATCCGTGGGGGTCGCGAGGTTTCGAATGGGATACGTCCTCGCCGCCGCCGACGCACAACTTCGAGCAACTTCCGGTCTTCACCCACGGCCCGCACGAGTACCAGCTGGCGCCCGAGGTCTCGAATGCTGCCTGAGAGCCACGTACAGGAGCACTTCGCCAACATGGAGGTGCAGCGGCAGGCTGCCCGGCTCGGGATGTGGGCGTTTCTTGGTACCGAGGTCCTCCTCTTTGCCGGCTTGTTCGCCGCTTACGCGGAATACCGTTCGCTTTTTCACGAGACATTCGTCCTCAGCTCCCGACATCTGGATGCGATCATGGCCACCGTCGAGACGGCGGTGTTGATCACCGGCAGCTTCGCAGTGGTGATGGCGCACCATTACGCGAGGTCGTCACGAAGCGGGATGACCTGCCTCAGCCTGTTGGTGGCGGTGGGGACCGGGCTCGCTTTTCTCGCACTGCATGGAATTGAGTACGTGCATCACTTCGAGGAGGGAGCGCTTCCCGGCAAGTATTACCATTTCCCGGAGATACAGACCGCCGGCGCAAGCATGTTCTTTTCGTTGTATTTTCTGATGACTGGGTTGCACTCTTTGCACGTGATCGCCGGCGCGGGCGTGCTCGCCTGGTTGGCCTGGCGCGCTTCTTCCGGAGAATTCAGCCGGGGCAACTACAACGCGGTAGAGATGGGCGGATTGTATTGGCACCTGGTGGACGTGATCTGGATTTTCTTGTTTCCGCTTCTGTATTTGATTTGAGTTATCGAGGACGAAATGGTTGATACAGCAGAGGCCGAGCACGACGAGCTTTCCCCAGCGCGTTCGGCGATGATCTACCTTGTCCTGTTGGTTCTCACCGTGGCCACCTATTCCCTTTCGCGCCTCCACCTCGGAACGTGGACCCTGGTGATCGCGATGTTGATTGCCATCGTCAAGGCGAGCCTGGTGGCGCTGTTTTTTATGCAGCTTTGGTACCATCGCGGCTCGGTGCGACTGGCGATTGCGATCGCCGTGCTGTGGCTTTTCCTTTTGATGTTTTTCGTCGTTGCGGATGTAAAGACGCGCTACCCGCTGGCGAATCCGACCGCCAACCCGATGTTGGTGGGTCCGTCCGGTCCCTGACGAGAGCTTGGGACGGGTCCCTCGACTTCGTTTACCCCGAGCCGAGTCGAGGGGCTCGGGATGTATCCTCGACAGCGCTCGAGGCAGGCCCCTCGAGCCTGCCCGGGACAGGCCCGCCCTTTCGGAGCTTCGCTCGATACACTGGCGCTCCGGTGGAGAGGTAGCGTCGCTCGCGGGTGGAAGGAATCTCGTCTGCATCCCGAGGGTGAAATGCGCCGGGACCGAGCGGATTCAGCAGCCCGGCGCCCTCCAGCGCGGAAATCATTCGGCGAGCGCGGTCCTCGACGTCGGTGCGCAAATCGATCAACCCCCCGGGCATGAGCAGCTCGTAGAGCAACCGCGAGAAGTCCGGCTGCACCAGCGCGCGTTTTTGGTGGGCTCGCTTCCACCACGGATCGGGAAACTGCAGGCGGATCACCGAAACCGAGCCCGGGGTAAACAGGCGCGGAACCTCGACCCGGGCATCGCCCTCGATGAAGCGAACGTTCTTGAGCCGACGGGCAGCGGCGCGCCGTTGAGCTTCGCGGGCGAACTTCCTCCGCCGTTCGAAAGCGACGTATCGGACGTTTGGAAAACGCGCTGCGTACTCGAGCGCGAAACCTCCCATCCCCGAGCCGAGCTCGAGCTCGAGCGGGCCGTCGAAGCCAAAGACCTCGTTCCAGTCGGCTGGGGACGTGCGTCCGACGAGCTCCTGGCCAACGGGATCCGGTAATAAGCCGATGCGCCCCATGACGTCGAGATTCGGGTATACCCGCTTCGAATGAGAGTGTTCCAGGGCATCGCCCAGGTACTTGGAGATGTGCGCGGCTGCGCGCTGGCCCTGGGGAACTTCGACGGCGTCCACCTCGGGCATCAGGCGCTCTTCCGCCGAGCAAAGCAATTCGGACGCGCCGCCGGCCTCACCTTCGAGCCGCACCCTGGAAAAGTCCTTCAGCCCGAGCTCGCTCCCAAGCTGATCACTTTGCTTCCCCGCAAGCTCGAGCTGCTCGAACAATACGGGCTGGACGCGGCGATAGTCCAGCCCTTCACGCTCGATTATGCGAAGACCAGCGCCGCTGAGTTCGAAAGGTCGGTGCTCGACGATCTGGCCGCAAAGCACCTGGTGGTCGGCATTGACTTCACCTACGGCGCCGAGCGCCAAGGAACAGTCGAGCTGCTTCGACAGGCGGCGGCCCAGCGCGGCGCCTCGGTCGAAGTGGTGACCCCCGTCGCCGTCGACGGCGTGGTGGTCTCCTCGACGAAGATCCGCGAGTACATCCTCGAGGGCCGAGTGCGGGCGGCAGAGCGGTTGCTCGGCCGCTACTTCGACCTCGATGGCCGCGTGGTACCCGGGCAGGGTCGCGGTCGCAGCATCGGGTTTCCCACCGCCAACGTGGACACCGCCAACGAGGTGCGTCCGGGCCCGGGCGTGTACGCAGTGCGAGCGCAGATCCGAACCGGCTCTGGGAAGGCAGCGTCCCCCTGGATCGGAGGCGCGGCAAACATTGGGGTGAAGCCGACCTTCGGAGAAACCCAGGTGACGGTGGAAATCCATCTCTTGGATTTCTCGGGCGATCTTTATGGAAAGGATCTCCGCGTTCAGTTTCTGGATCGCTTGAGATCGGAACAACGTTTCGCTTCGGCTGCACAGCTCGCCGATCAGATCGGTCGCGACGTGTTAGCGGCCCGCGAGGTCATCGCGCGTGTCGTTGATTGAATTGATACATCGTTGCTATCAACTCATTTGCACACACCCTCCTCCTTGAGAAATAAGCGAGGCGCCGCTTAGCATTACTCAGCCATCGTCAGGCGCTCATACACAGAATTGTCGCTGGTGTAGGAGTTTCATCCGCGTAACTCCGTCTGCGGAGGTTTAGGCTCAACACATGTCGGGTCGCCTTGGTGAATTGCTGGTTCGCGAGAACCTGATTTCCGTCCAGCAACTTCGGAAGGCACAAGAGGATCAACAACGGCATGGAACTCGAATTGGCGCCGCGCTGATCAAAACCGGCGCGATCGAGGAGTCCAAGCTCACCGACTTTCTCTCCAAGCAATACGGCGTACCGGCGATCAATCTCAAAGAGTTCGATATCGATCTAGAGATCATCAAGCTGGTCCCCCGGGACGTCGCCGAAAAACACCTGGTCATTCCGGTCAACCGCGCCGGTCCCTCGCTGATTGTGGCGATGTGCGATCCGTCGAACATTTACGCAGTGGATGACCTCAAATTTCTCACCGGATACACCATCGAAACGGTGGTCGCCTCCGAGGTGGCGATCCGCGAAGGGATCGAGCGCTACTACGCGGAGAGGGGCCCTTCGCTGGAGGACATCGTCGGCGAGGCGGAGGGCCAGGTCGAGGTCGCCGTCGACGAAACGGAGAATCTCGAGGACCTCGCCAAACAAGCGGACGAAGCGCCGGTGGTCAAGCTGGTGAACTTGATCCTCCTCGACGCAATCAAAAAGGGCGCGTCCGATATCCACGTCGAGCCATACGAGAAAGATTTTCGGGTCCGGTTCCGAATCGACGGCGTCTTGTACGAGGTGATGCGTCCTCCGATAAAGCTGAAGAACGCGATCACCTCTCGTCTGAAGATCATGTCCTCACTCGATATCTCGGAGCGCAGACTTCCTCAGGACGGCCGCATTAAGATCAAGGTCTCGAGTGGAAGGGAGATGGATTTCCGAGTCAGCGTATGCCCCACCCTCTTCGGCGAGAAGGTCGTGCTTCGACTCCTCGATAAAGCAAGCCTCCAGCTCGATATGACCAAGCTGGGCTTCGAGGAGGAGCCGCTCAGGTGGTTCAAGGAGTCCATCGATCGCCCTTATGGGATGGTGTTGGTCACCGGTCCCACCGGCTCGGGAAAAACCACCACGCTGTATTCTGCTCTCGCCGCGCTGAATCAGGTCTCGGATAACCTCTGCACCGCCGAGGATCCGGTGGAATTCAACTTTGCCGGAATCAATCAGGTTCAAGTGCATGAGGACATCGGCCTCAATTTCGCGGCTGCGCTGAGAAGCTTTCTGCGCCAAGACCCCGACACCATCATGATCGGCGAGATCCGAGACTTCGAGACGGCCGAGATCGGCGTCAAGGCCGCGCTCACCGGCCACCTGGTGCTCTCCACGCTCCACACCAACGACGCGCCCGGGACGATCAGCCGGTTGCTCAACATGGGCATCGAGCCGTTTCTGGTAACCGCCTCGCTCAACCTCATCCTCGCGCAAAGGTTGTGCCGCAAGCTCTGTCAGGCTTGCAAGAAGCCCGTGGAGAATGTCGAGGATCAGGCTTTGATCGAAGCGGGGATCTCCGCGGAGAAGATTGGAAGCTTCACCCCTTTCCAACCGGTTGGCTGCCGTGAGTGCAACGAACGCGGCTACCGCGGCCGAGTCGCGGTTTACGAGGTAATGCCCTTCTGGGACGGCCTCAAGGAGCTGGTCATCAATGGCGCCTCGGCTGCCGAGCTGAAGCAAGAAGCAATCCGTTTGGGGATGCAGACCCTTCGGATGTCGGCGTTGAACAAAGTGATCGCGGGTGTGTCGACGTTGGAAGAGGCTTTGGCGAACACAGCCGCGGACCGGTTCTAAACCAAAACGAGAATGAGGGCCTAGCGCTTGGCAAATCTGCATCAGCTTCTCAAGGCGATGGTGGAGAAAGGCGCTTCCGACCTTCACATCACGACCGGGTCTCCGCCTCAGCTGAGAATCGATGGGCAGCTGGTTCCGCTCAAGACAGCGCCGCTCACCCCGGTTGAGACAAAACAGATTTGCTATTCCATCCTGACCGACTCGCAGAAGCACAAGTTCGAGGAGGAGAACGAGCTCGACCTCTCCTTTGGCGTGAAAGGGCTGTCTCGCTATAGGGCCAATATTTTCATGCAGCGCGGCGCCGTGGCCGGCGCCTTCCGGAGCATTCCATTCAAGATCTTGAGCTTCCAGGAGCTTGGATTGCCGCCGGTGGTGACTGAGCTGACGAAAAAACCGCGCGGCTTGATTCTGGTCACCGGTCCCACCGGCTCGGGGAAATCGACGACGCTGGCGTCGATCATCGACCGGATCAACCAGGAACGTCATGAGCACATCATGACCGTCGAGGACCCGATCGAGTATCTGCACCCGCATAAGAATTGCCTGGTGAACCAGCGCGAGATCGGCGCAGACACGCGCAGCTTCAAGACCGCTCTGAAGTACATCTTGCGACAGGATCCGGACGTCGTGCTGGTCGGCGAAATGCGCGACTTGGAGACGATTGAAGCGGCTTTGGTGATCGCCGAGACCGGCCACATCTGCTTCGCCACCCTGCATACGAATGGCGCGGTGCAGACGATCAATCGAATCCTCGATGTTTTTCCACCCTACCAGCAGCCGCAAGTTCGCGCTCAGCTCTCGTTCGTTCTCGAAGGCGTGCTTAGCCAGTCGCTGCTGGCGCGATCGGGAGGGCCCGGCCGGGTGCTGGCGCTGGAGATCATGATTCCCAATCCGGCAATTCGAAATCTGATTCGCGAGGACAAGGTTCACCAGATCTACTCGTCAATGCAGGTCGGCCAGACCAAATTCGGAATGCAAACATTCAACCAGTCGCTGGCGTCGCTTCTGTCGAGAAGGCTGATAACCCAAGAAGAGGCATTCGCCCGCTGCTCCGACCCGGACGAGTTGAAGAACATCCTGGCGTCCGGCTCCGGGACGGGGCTTCCGAATCAACCGCGTCCCGCAGGAGCAACAGGAGGTAGGTGAGATGGTGATTCAGGGAGGACGTATCTAAATGGCTGCTCCGGCGACCACCGCGGCACAACGAGTTACGCCGCAAAAGAAATCCGTTTCCATCTGGCAGTGGGAAGCCAGGACCAAAGCGGGCGAGGTCAAGAAGGGCGAGATGGAAGCTGCGGACGCGGATGCCGTCCACAGCCGGCTGCGCTCGCTCGGCCTCAGCCCGGAAAAGGTAAAGAAAAAGCCCCTCGAGATCAGCTTCAGCTTGCCTGGGATTGGGGGCGTGAGCGGCAAAGACCTGCTCGTCTTCACCCGGCAATTTGCGACGATGATCGACGCCGGCCTTCCCTTGGTGCAATGCCTGGACATTCTCGGCACGCAGATGGACAAGGGTGCATTCAAGAGAGTCGTCTTCGCGATCAAAACGAAAGTCGAGTCCGGCTCCACCTTCGCCGACGCGCTCAAGGACCACCCGAAGGTTTTCGATGAGCTTTACGTCCAGCTCTGCGCGGCGGGCGAGGTGGGCGGTATTCTTGACACCATCCTCAACCGACTGGCCGTCTACCGCGAAAAAGCGGAGAAGCTGAAGCGCAAAGTCAAAGGCGCAATGGTGTATCCGGTGATCGTGATCATCGTCGCCATCGGCGTCACTGCGATATTGTTGATCAAGGTCACCCCGGTGTTCGCCAAAATGTTCGCCGACTTCGGCCAGCAGCTGCCCGGCCCGACGCAATTTGTCGTCGATTTGTCCGAGTGGCTTCGTAAAAACATCCTGTACCTGATCGGAGCCATTGCCGCAGTGATTACCACTGCAGTGATGATTTATCGGAACAAAACAGGGCGCCGGATCGTCGACAAGACGGTACTCAAGGTCCCGGTGATCGGAGTGGTGATTCGAAAAGTGGCGGTAGCAAGATTTACGCGAACCTTGGGCACGATGATCAGCTCCGGTGTTCCCATCCTCGATGCGCTCGACGTCACTGCCAAAACCGCAGGCAACCGCACCATCGAGGACGGCATTTACTACGTGCGCAGCAAAATCTCCGAAGGAAAAAACATCGCTGGTCCGCTGCTCGAAACGAAAGTGTTCCCGGCAATGGTGGTACAGATGATCGGCGTGGGAGAGGCGACCGGCGCAATGGACACCATGCTCAACAAGATCGCCGACTTCTACGACGACGAGGTGGATACGGCGATCGCCGGGCTCACCGCGATGATCGAGCCGATCCTGATGGTCTTCCTCGGAGGAGTAGTGGGCGGATTTTTGATCGCGATGTACCTTCCGATCTTCACCATCGCCGGTGCGATTAAATAAGCTTTCGGGGGTGGCGGACAGGCTCCGCATTCTGCACGCCTCGGAGTTAGGCGTGAAACTGGTCTGGCTCACCGTGTTTCGCACGGTGACCACCACGCTGCTGTTGAGCGCCTTCGCGGTCCGCCTCTTTTCCCAACCCGCGACCGACGAGCTGGTCCGACAAAACACCTTTCCTTTTGTTCTCATCGGATCGGTGTACCTGCTCACGGTGATTTTTGGACTGATCTTGCGGGGGGGAAAAGTAGGGAAGGGCGCCGCTTATTTCCAGGTGCTGGGCGACATCCTGCTCGCCTCCAGTCTGGTCTACATCACCGGCGGAACCGAGTCGCCCTTCACGTTCACCTATTCGATGGCGGTGATCGCTTCCTCGATACTCCTAGAGCCGCCCGGTCCGTTTATTGCCGCCGTTGCCTCGTCCGCATCGTTCGCCGCGCTTGCTCTGCTGATCCGGCAGAACGTGCTGGTGCGGCCGGCGTTGGACAGCGTCGAGACATCGATTGACCGTTTTGTCTTCCTTTTGGTGAGCAATGGGCTCGCGCAATTCCTGATCGCTGCGCTGGCCAGCTACTTGAGCCGACAGCTTCGCGCGGCGGGAGGCAAGCTCTCGGTCCGCGAAGCCGATCTGCGGAAGCTGGCTCGGCTCCAGCGACAGATCCTGGCGGCAATGCCCTCGGGGTTGATCACCTGCATGGCCGACGGAACAATCACTTTTATCAATCGCGCGGCGGCATCGATCCTCGGGGCTGATCGCGACGGCTCCACGCCAGACAACGTGGATGCATTGATCCCGGGCGTGACCAAGCTCGCCCCGGGAGGCAGGCGGAGCGAGATCGCGGTGGCCACTGAAAACGGCCGGCGCGTGCTCGGCCTGAACGCGACGCGGCTGGAAGGGAAAGAAGATTCTCTGCTGATCATCTTTCAGGATCTGACCGATCTGCGCCAGATGGAGGACCAGCTGCGCCGCATCGACCATCTCGCCGCGCTGGGGACTTTGGCCGCCCAATTGGCCCATGAAATCCACAACCCGCTCGCTTCGATGCGCGGCTCGGCCCAATTGCTAGCGGCTGAGGCGGGCGAGCACGAACAATCCTGGCGGTTGGCAAAGATTCTGATCCGCGAGTCGGACCGCCTCACCACCCTGCTCGAAGATTTCTTGCATTTTGCCAGGCCGCCGCCTCCCGTATTTCGCGAGTACTCCCTCACTCAGCTGGTTTCGGAAACGGTTGACCTGCTCCGTGCCGACCCGCTCGCCGCAGGCCTCGATCTGGAAGTGGCCTTGTCCGATGTTTCGGCGAAATTCGATCCGGACCAGATCCGGCAGGTGGTGCTCAATCTCCTTCGAAATGCGTGCACCGCGGTCGGACAGGGTGGAAAGGTGCGAGTGTTCCTTGAGCAGACCGAAGCCGGACCGGTTGTCCGGGTGTGGGATTCCGCGGGAAGCATTCCGGAAGCCCATCTGGGTTGCATTTTCGACCCATTTTTCACTACCCGCGACGGGGGCAGTGGGCTGGGACTGTCGATCGCCCACTCGATCGTGCAGGCGCACGGCGGGATGATTCGGGTGTCCTCCGCGCCGGAAAGCGGAACAGAATTCGTGGTAGCATTCCCAATCTCGAGCGGGGCGGCCATTGCAAATCCTGGTGGTCGATGACGAACTGTCGATGCGTGAGTATTTGGACGTGTTGCTCACGCGGGCCGGACATCAGGTCGCCACCGCAGCCAACGTAAAAGATGCGATATCCGTCCTCGAGGGGAATCGGATCGACCTGGTAATCTCAGACATGAAGCTGGGTCACGAAAGCGGCCTCTCAGTTCTCAAAGCCGCTCGCGGATACCCCGCTTCCCCCGAAGTCATCCTGATTACCGCCTTCGGCACACCCTCCGCCGCGGTAGCAGCGATGCGCGAAGGCGCCTACGATTACATTTGCAAACCGTTCGACAATGAAGAGCTGAAGCTGCTGGTCGAAAAGGCGCTCGAGAAACGGGAACTGCTTCGCGAGAACAAACAGCTGCGAAGCTCCTTGATTCCGGGCACCGGCAACTTCTGGATCGGCCAAAGCGCGGCGATGCAGCAGGTGTGGAGTCTGGTGGAGCGAGTCGCTCCCTCGCGCTCCACCGTGTTGATCACCGGCGAGAGCGGTACCGGCAAGGAATTGGTCGCCCGCGCGATACATTGGAAAAGCTCGCGGGCAGGCCAACCGTTCCTGCCGATCAATTGCGCCGCTCTGGCGGAGGGCGTGCTGGAAAGCGAGTTGTTCGGGCACTTGAAGGGCGCCTTTACCGGCGCGCTGTCGAATCGCCCCGGTCTGTTGGTTTCCGCCGGCGAAGGCACCGTGTTCTTGGACGAAATCGGCGAGATGCCCCTGCCGACCCAGGTCAAGCTTTTGCGCGTGCTTCAAGAGCGCAAGGTGAAGCCGGTTGGCAGCACGGAAGAGATTCCATTCGAAGCGCGAATCCTTGCCGCGACCAACAAACGGCTGGAAGGCGAGGTGATGAGCGGCCGGTTCCGGCAGGATCTCTTCTATCGCTTGAATGTGATCGGCATCGAGCTGCCGCCGCTGCGCGAGCGCCCCGGCGACATCCGCGTCTTGGCCAATTTCTTCCTCGAGCAGATGAGAGAGGAGCTCGGTCGAGCCAATCTGAGATTCTCGCCCGAGGCGCTGCAGCTTTTGGAGAATTATTCCTTCCCCGGCAACGTGAGACAATTGCAAAACATCGTCGAGCGCGCCGCGACGCTTTCCGAGGGAGACCTGCTCCAACCCAGCACTTTGCCGGCCTCGCTGCGCGGCGAGCCTGAGGCGAACTCCTCGGTGGCCGAGGTCATGCTGGCTCCGGGGTTCTCGCTCGAGCGCCACCTGGACGAAGCGGAACGAAGACACCTTCTCGCCGCGCTGGAAAAGGCGGGCGGGGTGAAAACCCGGGCAGCCGATCTGCTCGGTCTCACCTTCCGGTCATTCCGGTATCGCCTGGCCAAGCACGGATTGTCGGACCGAGAAGAGATCGACGCGAAGTCGGCGAACGGCCATTGACGGTGAGCTCAGGCGAGCTCTGTGTTCTGCAATGATTTCGGCGCGAACGACTCGACTTGCGCATGCGCTGCTGCTGCTTCTTGCGGCTGTCGTGGCTTTCGGCGTGACGCTGGAGATCCATCGAAGTCCTTTTGGAGCTTTCCCCATCCTCGACGAGGAGATGTACATCCAATGGGCAAAGGCAATTGCCGGTGGCGCCTGGATTGGCAAGGAGGCCTTCTTTTTCGATCCCCTTCAGGCGTACTTCCTGGCGGTTGTCTTTCGCCTGACCGGGGATTCGCTGCTCGCAGCGAGGTTGGTGCAGGCCGCCTTGGGCGTGTTGACTATTGAGATCGCGTTTCGCCTGGGGAGGCGCTTGTTCGGATGGAGGGAAGGATTTCTAGCAGCGGGGCTGCTCGCGCTCTATGGACCGTTTTACTTTCACTTCGCGTTTCTGCTCAAAGAGGGCCTGGTCTTACTGCTGACGACTTGCTGCTGCTACTTCGCAGTGACCGCTCTCGATTCCACGCGATGGCGAAGCTGGATTGCGACCGGCGGCGCGCTCGGCCTCTTGGCGCTGCTTCGTGGGAATTTCCTTTTGCTGATCCCGGCGGTAATCGCCTGGCCGTTCTGGGCGCTTCGACATCGAGAGCGGCGCGAGCAGTTTCTTCGCGCGGGGATGATCGCTTTGGGCGTCGGCGTGCCGGTTGTGCTGTCGACAGCGCACAACTTGGCCGCCTCGGGCGAGCTGGTGCTTACCACCAGCCACGGTGGCCCAAACTTCTACATCGGGAACAATCCCGGATCGACCGGCGATTACCGGAATCCGCCTTTCGTGAGGGCCGGTCCGAAGTGGGAGGAGATCGATTTTCAGAGGGAAGCTGAGCGCCGCACCGGACACTCGATGAGCCGGCGCGAGGTCTCAAGCTACTGGTTGAGCGAAGGGCTGAGGTTTTGGCGCGAGCAACCGCTTTCCGCGTTCAGGTTGTTCTTCCTCAAGGCATGGTTGGTTTTTCATTCCTACGAGATACCGGACAATTACAGTTTTTCCTGCATCCGCAGCTATTTCGCGCCGACGCTTTGGATTGCATTCTTGAGCTTTGGGTTTCTCATTGGACCGGCGCTCGTCGCCGCATTCCTGTCGGCTCGCGAGGATCCGCGAGCGGTATTCCCAGCCGTCTTCGGCGGACTCTACGCCCTAACCGTCGTCGCGTTCTTCGTCTTCGACCGTTACCGCGTGCCGCTCATTCCTCTCTTGGCGCTGTTCAGCGCACGGTTCACAACGCTCGAGTTCGATTGGTTGCGGCAACACCGCCGGCCAGCGCTTCTGGCAAGCGGCACCACGATGGCCGCGATATCAATTGCGACTTTCATACCTAGTCCAGTGTCGCGTCAAATCGACCGGCACGAAGCCCGGTGCCTGCACATTGCCGGAATGAGCTTGGCGGACCAGGGTCAGTTCGCGCCGGCGGTGCCCCTTCTGGCCAGGTCCGCAGCGCTGGCTCCGCTTGAGAATGAGAGCTTTTACAACCTCGGCGTCGCGCATCAGGGCGCGGAGCAATTTCCGCAGGCGCGCGAGGCCTACCAGCGCGCTCTGACGCTGGATCAGGCACGCCTGCAAGCGAGCTACAACCTCGCGCTAATTCTATTGCGCCAAGGAGATTCAGCCGGCGCGATACCCTTGCTGAATCAGGCGCGCCAGGGCGGATTGCACACTGCCGGCGTGATGGGGGCGCTCGGCCAGGCGCTTGCAAGGCAAACAAACTTCGCCAGCGCGGCGGGTGCTTATGAAGAGGCGCTCGCACTCGACCCAGGCGATTCTCGAATTCGGCGAGGCCTGGTTGACTGCCTTGCTCAAAGCGGCCAGTGCGACAGAGCGTGGGAGATGGCGAACCGCGATCGCGCCCAAGAGCTTACCGCAGCGCTGGTTGCTCGTTGCCCGAAGAATCAGCCTTGACCCTTTCCAACATCGGCCCCAGGCGGGATGCGGTGGCGCTCGGCGCAAGCGCGGGAGCGGTGTTTCTCTTCTGTTTCACGCGACTGCTCTTTTGGGGCGATATCGTTTACTGCCTCGATGCCGGGCGCATGCACCTGCCGATCAAAGAATTCTTGGCCGAGCGCCTCAGGGCCGGTGAGCTACCGCTCTGGTATCCCTTCGACGGTCTGGGCACGCCATTCGTCGCCAACGCGGTGACGGCCGTGTTTCATCCGTTCACGCTCTGGTCCTTCGCGCTCTCTCCTGAATCAGCGCTCACCTGGTCGCTGATGAGCTGCGTCCTGATCGGCCAGTGCGGCACCTACTGGCTCGCACGGCGGCTTGGCGCCGGGCCGGCGGGGGCTGCCTGCGCCGGTATCGCATTCGCCGCTTCGGGAACGCTGCTGTCGAGCTTGAACAACCTCACCTTCCTGTGCGGCGCTTGCGCATTTCCCGCCTGGCTCGCCTCGCTCCATGCCGCTTCGGTTGGCCGGCGTCCCTGGGGTTTTGCGGCCGCGGGCTGCGCGCTCGCATTTACAGTTTTGGCCGGTGATTTTCAGGGCTGCTATTTCTATGCCCTCGCATCGCTGCCATTGCTGATTGCCTTTGGCAGTCGCCTCCCTCTGGGGTTGGCGACGGTCGCGATCTCCGGCGCGATCGGCTTTTTGCTCTCCTCCGTTCAGCTGCTGCCAACGGTTTCTGTTCTCCACGAGCTGCGGCGTGCGCAGGGTTTTCCATACGAAGAGGCGGTTGTGTGGTCATTGCCGTGGCTGCGACTACCCGAGCTCCTGCTGGGAGACATTCTGCGTTACCGGCCATTTCACGTTGGTGGCGGTCCACAGCTGCTGCAACTGATGGGCTACGGCGGCAAAGCACCGTGGTATCCCAACGTCTATCTCGGCATTCTTGGGGCGCTCGGCGCCACCTGGGCGATTGCTCTGACGAGCGGCCCGCGCCGAAAAGCCGCCATCGGCCTTCTCGCAATCGGCGTTGTCTTTCTCTGGCTCGCCCTCGGCAGTCACGCCGGCTTGTATGGTTTGTTTTACCGGTTCCTGCCTCTGTGGCGCGCCTTTCGATATCCGGAAAAGGCGATGAATTATTCTGCAACGCTTTTTGCCGTTCTCGCTGGGCTTGGTGTTTCGGCCGCGCTCGATCGCCCGTCGAAAGCATGGAAGATGGCCGCCGGCGCGGGAGCGACGGTGCTCGCGTCGGCGGGTCTGGTCGCGCTGCTGCGCGACCCGTTTGGCACCCTGGCGCTCCGAATCAGCGGCGACGGGAATATGCGTCTCCTGGAGCTCGGCCAGCAGTATGCTTCCCAGCTCGGTGAAGTGCTTCTCCGCGCGGGCGCCCTGGCAGCAATGGCGAGTGGGCTTTTGTTGCTCGCAACGCGTACGACGCTCGCGATCGCGCCGCTGATTCCGGTGTTCCTCGCGGGTGCGTTCTTGATCGATCTGGGCTCCGTCAATTCGAGGGCCGTGGCGATGTGCAGCGGGGACCGCGACGGCGCCGCCGGACGAAGTCTGACCGCCGAGGCGCTCGACGCCCTCGGCGAAAAGCATCCAGGTCACTTCCGCGTGGGATCCTACGCCGGCTACGGAATGGCATACCACCCAGACGTGGAGGCATTGGCGGGCGCGAGCTATCGCGGCGCTGCCGAGTGGGACCATCAGGCGCTCGCCGCGGATTTCTCAGGTTTGTATCAGGTGGAGAGCGTGAGCCCCTACCTACCTGCCATCTCCGACCGGTACCAGGAATTGTTGCATCACGATGGAGGTGCCGGGTGGCGCGTCTACTGGTCTGCCTTGTTCAACGCTCGATTCGAGGTCGGCGACCTGAACCGGGTCGAGCAAGAGCACCGGCCTGAAGACATTGTCGCCAAGCTCGACAATTACGAGCTGTATCTTGCGCGCATTCCAAGAGGCATTCCTCGCGCATTCATCGCCGTGCCTCGATTTGCGTCCTCGCGCGAGGAGGCGCGTCGGGCGATTTCAGAACCGGATGTGCTCTCCGGTCGGGTTGCTGTTTTTGAGTCCGCGCCGCGGAGCGGCTTCGAAAGCGCCAGCGGAACCGCAGAAGTCATTTCCTACCGTCCCGAAAATGTCGTCATCCGTACCCGACTCCAATCGGCTGGCGCGTTGGTGCTCAGCGACGCCTTTCTCGATGGCTGGGTGGCCCGAATAGATGGGGTGGAGGCGCCGATCCATCGCGCCAACTACCTCGTCAGAGGCTTGCTCCTCGCCGCCGGCGAGCACCAAGTAGTGTTCAGTTACCCCGTGCCGCGAGCAATCGCGATCGGCGCTTTGCTCTCCCTTGCAACGCTGGTGGCGCTGATCGCCGCGATGGCGTGGAGCTTTCGACGCGCGCGCAGAGTGGCCGGCCTACTTGAAGTCGCGTCGGCTGAAGAGAATCATCGCCAGCACAACCAGAGCGGCGGAATAAGCGATGCCGTACGCCACTGAGCTTACGACCTCGCTGGGAGTAACGGCGACCTCGTAGGAAGCGTGGGGCCGATAATTCAAGCGCGAGAGATTGGGAAGCACGTAATAAGCGATTTTGCCGCCCAGCCGGAAGAGCTCCGACTTCGACCTGGAAGAGATGTTGTAGATGTCGGTTACGAGGTGACCGGCAAAGTAGACACCGGTTGTCACTACGGCAGAAACGATCTGGCTCGAGAAGCTCGACATCACGAAGCCGAACGAGCTGAGAAGGAGAAGCTCCACCCACAAGACGCCGATCGCGACGAATTGCGTGGAGGTGATCGCGTTGCGAAAGGCCGAGACCTCGAAAAAGAACAGCGCCCCCATCGCCAGCAGCAGCAAGGTGAGCGTCAACATGTTCCCCGCTAATCTGCCGGCGAGAAACACACTTCGCGATACCGGTTTCGATACCATCAAGAAGACGGTGCGCCGCTCGATCTCGCGGCTCAACAGCCCGCTGGAGAGAAAGATGGCCAGCAGGATCAACATGATGCTCATCACGCCGAGGCCGACGTCGGTGAGCACGCGGTTGAAGGTATGGACGGTTACCTCGGTCACCAGCGTGGTGCACATCAAAAGCGCGAGCGCAAAAAACCCGACCACCAGGGTGACTCGGTTGCGCCGGGCCTCGCGAAAGCCATTCAATGCGAGCGCGCCGAAGCCTTGGATCATGTGATCTCCGTCCCCACCGTTTGCTTGACCTCGGTCATCGCCTGGAGGAAGAGATCTTCGAGCGAGAAGCGGACCGGCTGCAGCTGAATGATTCGCCCGCTCAAGCCGAGGACCTTCCGAGCAAGGGATTGCGCCTCCTGATCGCTGGTGCGGACGATCAGGCGCTCACCGATTTCTTTGGAATATTTCGGCTGATATCCCCAGGCGTGAATCTGAGACAGCGCGACCCCCTCCAACACCGTTTCGAACAGCGGCGCCTCGGAGGTGAGCAAATCCTTGACGCTGCCCTCGCGCACCCGGTTTCCGCCCACCAGCACCGCCACCCGATCGCAGACCGTCTCGACATCCGGAATGATGTGCGTGCAGAAGAGAACCGTTGTGCCCTGTTCGCGCTCGGCCAGGATGAGATCGCGCATCTGGCGGCGGCCGACCGGATCGAGGCCCGAGGTCGGCTCATCCAGAATCAACAGCTTCGGCTTATGGATGATCGCTTGCGCCAGGGCGATGCGCTGGATCATTCCCTTGGAGTACCGTCGTATCTGCAAGCCGGCTGCCCTCTCCATCGCCACCAGCTGGAGGACCTCTTTGACCCGCTTGTCCAGCGTATGACCGGACAATCCGGCAAGCTGACCAGCGAGATTTAAAAACTCCCTCCCGGTGAGGTACTCGTAGGGAGCGGGGTTCTCCGGAACGAAGCCAATGTGCCGGCGCGCCTCCTTGAAATGCGGAGGCATTCCGAACAGCAGCGCTTTTCCCGCCGACGCCCTGACCAAGTTCATCAGGACCTTGATGGTGGTGGACTTGCCCGCGCCATTGGGACCGAGCAGTCCGTAGACCTCCCCGGAATTGACGGTGAGGTCGAGGCTCTTTAATGCCTGAACCTTGCGGCTCATCCAAAAGCCGAGGCGATAGGTTTTGGAAAGTCCCTGTATCTCGATGGGCGGGTGTGCCGTATCGGTTGACATAGTCAGCGTCAGTTCTTGTTTGGTTCGTACACTGTAAGTCGTCGCGCAACAGCGGTGGATTGGCTGTGCCCGTCGGTCCCGATGATCAAGTCGCCGCCGAGCGGGTCGGAGGGCATCGCCGGAAGGTCTTCTTTATCGACCAGCTCTTTCAAGCTCGAAGGCTGTCGGCCTTCGCGTCTCACATAGGCGGAGACGGCGGCGTCGATGCTGCGCAGCGTCCGCTCCAGCTCGAGCTCCTTGATGCGTTGCTCGAATGTTTTGCGGGTCTCGGGATCAGTTGAAGTTTCGAAGAGCGATCGAGCAAGTGCGAGCCCCGAGTCGATGCGTCCTGACTGGGCGTACAAGCGGGTGGCCAGCGCCGGCAGATAGCGGGGCGAGCCTGGTATTCGTGCGGTCTCCTCCACCAAACGAGCCGCGTGGTGGTACTGTTTGTGGAAATAGCTGAGATTGTAGGCGAGCAAGATGCGCAGGAAGATATCCTTCGGAGCTGCTCGAACCCCCTTCTCCAATAGCTGCGTCGATTCCGTAGTATTGACCCAGTTCTCATGCCCGAGATTGACGGGAATGGCCGGCCCGCAGAAGCGATAAACAGAAATGAACTTTGGGTCGAGATTGGTAATCAAGTCAGCGTAATCGAAGATATCGCGGTACTCCTGTGGAGTTTGCGCTGCTCCAGTCGCCTGGATTGCCAGGATCCAGAAGTAATCTGCCACCAATTGCTGGTGAGATGCGCCGATCACGTGCAGGAATTCCTCGCGCGGTAGCAACGGCGCACGATGCTCGGTCGGAATGCTCTTAAGCGGGGGCCGCGACAACGCGCCGACAACCGCGATGCAGAAGAAAAAAAGAAAGGGCCGCAAGGGGGAGATGCTGTCGTTTAAAGCCGTTCGAGTCTATACCGTCTCGAAGAAAAATGGGCGACCAGACAAAGCCTGGCCGCCCGATTTTTTCGCGCTGTACCTGGATATTACTTGTCGCAGGTCACGTCGTTGTACGTGTTGTACGGTGCGCCGGCAGGAGATGCCGTATCACTGTTGCCGCAGCTCGCGGCGTTCGTCACGCTCATCGACGAAACATACCAGCTGTCGAGACCGGTGGACTCAGAGTCGATGTCGCCCGCCGCGGTCCCGATGAAATCGCAGGTGGGGCATGAAGCGAGGTTGATCACGCCAATCGTGCCGGCGCCCGGGTCAGTACCACCCGCCTTGTAGGCGGGCATCAGCTGCATGGCCGAGTACTTGAACAAGTCGACGCTGATGCAGGTGTCCTGTCCGGCCGTATCTCTGACTGCGGTGGCGGTGCTGCGGTCTTCCTTGACGGCGCAGGCGGCGCTCAAGCGGTAGACGTAGCGATTGGCGCGCTCCGGCGAGAAGCCGATTTCGTCAACCAAAGGGCTGTACCGGTCCTTCTCCTGATAGAACGACCGCTCAGCGGTGAACATCGACTTGAGGTTGGCCTTGGCTTCACCCTGCTTCGACCTGGCCTGGAAGCGGATGAAGTTGGGAATGGCGATTGCCGCCAGGATGCCGATAATCGCAACCACGATCATCAGCTCGATCAGTGTAAAACCGCGTTTCTTTAGCTGCTTCAACATTTAGGGCTCCTACTGAAGGTAAGGGTTACGGAGAGTGACAGTCTGCAAACGCGAGTCCAACCCAATTGTGCGACGCAACCGCGCGTTATTATTCCACGCCTGAACCCAGTCGTCTCACGCATCCTGGGTCTGTCGACATATTTTGTCACCTGAGTTGCCAAATTCCGGTTTGGTTAGACTTATCCGAGCTTACTTGTCGCACGTCACGTCGTTGTAGGTGTTGTACGGGGCGGTGTTTTTTTCGACTCTCATGCGCCAAAGGGCGACAGCCGCGCATGCCGCTACGGCGACGGCGCCAAGTGCTAGTCCAGGAAGAAACCCGGGGCACCGATATTCGTACACAACCGAGTGCCTTCCCGGCGCGAGGAGCAACCCACGCACCGCATAATTGGTGGGCAACAGCTCGGTTCGTTTCCCATCAACCGATGCCGACCAGCCTTGATAGTAGGAGTCCGTCAGCACGAGCACAGAGGCGGCGGCGACGCGGGCCTCCACCTCCAGCCGCTCAGGAGCATAGGCGGTGATTTCCGCCGCGCCGAGCCCGGCCTCCTGAGTCGTGTTTGTCGGTGCGCCATTGCATTCGACCAGCGCCTCCCGATCCCAAGCGAAGCCCGATGAACGCATGAACGCGAGTGACTCCGCGCGATTCACGCAACGCGCGCGAGCGAGGTAGGCGCGCGGGCGAACGTTGGGATTTTGCACCAAAAGCAACCCGAGCTGCGGCTGCTGCGCGACAATTCCCTCCGGCGTGCCTCCGAGACGTTGATACAAATCAGCAGGAACGGAGAGGTACTTCGCGCTGAAGAGCCGCATGTACCGGCGGTACCAGACCGGCCCATGCGACAAGAGATCATGGATGCGCGCAGAAAATGCTGGGAGGTAGACATTGATGGATTCAAAGTTCCAGATCGCCGTGGTAGTCGGAGCAAAGGCGGCGGATGCTGTAATTGCAGCCGCATCTGCCGGTGCAACGCCAGAGATCGCGGGGGGATGATAGTCGGCGTTTCCAGACGCCACGCGAAATCCCCCCAGGCGCGGCGGTCCGTCCCGTCGTTTGATTTCTGCGGCGAATGCGTTCGGGCGGAGCACCTCCGGGCCCGCCAGCTCATAGAGTGGCTCATTGGCGAGGTACAAAGTGGTGAAGACCACCAGGCAGATAAGCCATCTGAGCAATCGGGGATCTCTCACTCGTAGAAGCAGAAACATGGTGAGCAGCGTGAACGCCGCGGTTTGACCGCACCCGACGAGGAGACCGCGATGAAAGACCTGGGTTGCATCATCGGCGGTTCCTCCCAACTGGAGGCCGGAGAGAAGGTGACGCGAGAAAATACCGAGCCCCAGCTCGAGAAAAAACAGGCCGCCGCAGGCCAGCGAGAGAGCTCCGAAGACAAAGGCGCCGGCCCGTCGTCTGGGAGGCTCGAGAACGCTTTGCAGGCCAACCGCGGCGCCGCATGCGATGAGCAGCATCAGGTAGGGCGTCAGCTTTTCGGGAAAGCGGAACGGCCGCCAGAGCGGGATTGCCTTGAACAGCAGCGCGTAAGCGCCGAGATGCTTTCCCAGCAACAGCGCCACGATGCCTGCAGCACTGAGCACGAGGAGAATTGCCGGCCGGCGGCGGCGATGGTGCGCCACGGCGATCCCAGCGAGAGCGACTGCGGCCAGGCCGACGTGAACCGAGTCAGCCCAAAGCGAATTCATCGACGTCTGAAGGATTTTGGCAGCGATCGTCCGATTGCCGTTCGCGAAGATCGGACCCAGCACGAGCTCCGCCAGCCGCCATGGATGCATCGACCAGACGAGCGCGACGTCGAGCGACTGATGTCCGGCTTGGCCTTGGGACATGGCAGACAGCGCGGGAAGAATCTGCACCGCAGCCAGGAGGCCGCCCAACGCCCAAAGCGCGGACAACGTCGTCGCGGTGTTCTGAATCTTCCCCGGACGGTGGCGAATCGCAGCAAGAATCCCGCAGGCCACCGCGCAAACGGCAAAGCTCTGCGCATCACCGCAGAACAGCACTGAGCTGAGCAGGCTCGCCGCAACCAGCGCGGCGCCAGGCGTTGGACGAGTGAAGAAGCGATCCGCTGCCCAGAGCGCCCACGGAATCGACGCGGCCGCCATCAAATAGAGGAGGTTGCCGCTGATCGTCACCATGTATCCGTTAAAGGCGAAAAGCAGCCCTGCGAGGCTCGAGGCGGACCGCGGAAGCTCGAAACGCCGAAGCAGGCAGTAGATGCCTCCGAACGCGGCGGGAAAACAGATCAGTACATTCACCTTGATCGCTGCCGCGATGGGAAGGATGAGATAGAGGAGATTCGTCGGGTGGAGCGCTCCCGAGATAACCATCCCTAGGAACGGCTGGCCCAACCCGTCGTAGGGATACCAAAACGGAAACTCCAAATGAGACACCCGCTCGGCCCAGTATTGGCGGAGCGGATAGTAAACGCGCAGCATGTCGCGGGCGGCGAAAATTCCCGATGTGAAAATCGCGCGCTGAAAGAAAACAATCGTCGTGCCGAGAGCGATTGCCATCGCCAACCAGCGCTCGCGCCTCGCTTGCCAGAATGGCTTTTGCATCGCTTCGGAGATGCGGGGCCGGGCAATCAATCCTAGTGTGTGGACGGAGCTACCGCGGTGATGCCATCCGCTGTTTCAAGCCCCATTTTTGTCTCGGTGGGGATTTCGCCGCTCTGGCGGGCAAGCCCGGTGGCAAACGAAAACGTGGCCCGTTGAACGAATTCGTCCAGCTCAGCCGAGGCGCGAGCGAGGTCTGGTGAATGATTGGACTGGTAGCAGGACTGTCGCAGGGCGAGGAGCTCCGCGGTCCAGGGAAAGTGCGGCTCGTATTCCTTCAGCGCCTGCACGCAGGTCGCGGTGAAGTCCAGCTTTCGTGAAAGGCTGATGAGCGTGTTGATCCGCAGTATCTCCAGCCCCCGCACCGCGAACGGCTTCTGGAGCTGCTCAAAAGTGCGTCTACCCCAGTCAGGATCACCCGCGGCCAGCGGCACCACCAACGACAGCGCGCCGCTCATGATTCGAGACATCGGCCAGGGATCCCGCTCAAAGCGCGCAAGACAATCGGTCATCAATTGTCTCGCCTCGGCGACGCGACCTTGGTGGAAGCGCAAACGACTTGTTATCGCGATGGCTTCGGTGGGTTGATATTCACGAAGGCGATTGAGGTACGGCTCTGCTTCTTCCCCGCGGTCTGCCAGAGCCTCGGAGACGAACGCTAGCTCGTTGATTGTCTCGGGTTCCCGCGACTGCGCGCGCCAAGCCCCGATCCCAACGCTGTCGTTGCCCTTGAGGAATTCGGCGAGAGCCCGAATTCGATTGCGCTGTTCGAGCGAGAAACCGGTCGGCGGCGAGGGGGGTTGGCGATTTCCGGTGATGTAGATGTCCAGTCGCTTCTCGTCAACGCGATCCCAGTCGACGTCTCCGTTCGCGAGAGCAGGTCGCTCGGTCTTCATCTCGCGCGAAACGCGGCGCAGCTCCTCAATCGCCTGATTTTGGTGTTTGCCCACGTCACGCGCGAAGCCAAACTCCGCGTAGTTGCGATCGTCGGTGCTGATGTATTCGGAGTCTCGCTGGTAGACCGCGCGCGCCACGTTCGGCGCCGCCATGTGGTGCGCCAGAAAGCCTTCCAGGCTGTTGGTTCGCCAGGTTGTCGCAAGCGCGGTTCTGAACGGTTCCCGCTTGAGCCTGGCCGAGAGGCTCGAGGCATCGTGAATAATTGGCTGTCGCGAGGCGACCAGAAGCAAGTCCTTGACCGCGAGCTGCCACGTTTCCACTTCCGGAAAGACCGACTGGATGGTCGCAAACACCGATCGCAGGGTTCGGCCGTCGATTTCGTAAGCCTGCACCCACTGCATGAAGATGCCGCCCTCGTTCAGTCGAGCCGACACCCCTTCGTAGAATTCGCGGGTGAACAAGCTGGCGACACCGGCGCGGTATGGATTCGATGGCTCGGAGAAAATCAGATCGTACTTTCGCGGGGTGGTGAGCAGCACCTCGCGCGCATCGCCGATGGCGACGTGGACCTTGGGGTTGGACAGAGCATTCGCGTTGACGGGGGTGCAGGTCTTCGCCACGTGCAAGATGGCTGGTTCCAGCTCAACGGCGTCTACCCGGTCGATTTCCGGGACGGCGCCCAGCCAGCCAGCGGTGCTCCCGGTACCGAGCCCGATCACCAGCGCGCTGGCGGGCTTCGGGTGGAGCATTGCACCGACCAGGCCACCCATCACGACCGTGGGCGAATCCAGGCGCGCATTGCCGTCGCTCTTCCCGTTAACGATGAAGCTGTAGCCATCGATCGCGGTCAACGCGACGCTGCTCTCGACGCCTTCCGCCTCCCAGCGAAGCGGTATCTGCTCGCTGTTGATCCAGTCGTGAATGCCATTGACGTCGGACAACTTTTGAGCTTCGACGCGCCCGGCGCCGATCGGGCTGTGTCGCCACGCGGCGGTCGGGCCGACAGCGAAAGCGAGGGACACGGCGATGCAAGCCAACACCCCGTCGGGCAATAGCCGCGCCCAGTGCCGCTCTCTTACCAGCGAAACTGCCGCCGCGGACAGGCCGAGGGCAGAGAGGATGAGAATGACCAAGCGCCAACATCCCGGCGCGGTCAAGGCTGGAATGAGCCCGAATCCTCCAGCCAGCGAGCCGCAGATCGCTCCCGCAGTATTCCAAGCATAGATGAGCCCAACGTGACGCCCAACGTTGCGACGGGCGTGGCCGATCAATGCGATCAGCAGCGGAAACTGCACGCCGGCGACGAACGCGGCGGGCATGACGACCAGCGCGGTGATCGAAGACCAGGCAGCCACGTGCCCGATGAATCCAAGTCCTCCCAGTGGGCGGAGAAGCACGGCAAGCACTGCAATGCGATCGCCGAGCGCGAAGGGGATTCCAATGCACGCGGCCTCCAACAGGCACGTATAAGCGAATCCGCGCAGGGTAGCGGGGCGGCTGCTGCGGTTGACAGAGTAAAACATGCCACCGAGGCCGATTCCGAAGAGGGCGACCGCGAGGATGAGGCCGAAGGTGAACACCGTGCCGCCCAACAAGGGTCCGAGCATCCGGTACCAGACCAGCTCCATCAGGAAGAATGCAAAACCCACCAGCGCCGCGGCAGCGAGGACGAGCCAGGTCGGCGCCTGGGCGGACGCCGCAAGGCCGCTGGAGCCTTTCGCACCGTCGGGCCGATCGGGTTGAGAATCGCCCATCTCCGGCAGGCGCGAGAAACTGCGCGCGGTCATCGCCACGGCGAGATTCAGCAGCGCAGCGACCCAGAGGCACGAGCGATTGCCGAGGAATTCGAGCATGAAGAAGGTAGCGAGGAAGCAACCGGTCACCGACCCCATCGTGTTCACGCCGTACAGCAGCGCGACATGGCGCCGCCTGGTGTCGTCGTCCGTCTCGACCGCTCTTGCGATCGCCGGCAAGGTCCCGCCCATCAAGAACGTGGGAACGCCGATCACCAGCGCGGCGAGAATCAGGCGCACCGCAGTGCCGAGCGCCAGCCCGAGCACCACGGTGCCTCCCAAGTGAACGTAGATCCATCGAACCAGCCAAAGCAGCCCCGGCGAAGCGGCGGCGGAGAGGGCGATCGCCGTCTCGAGCTGCGCGTAAAGGGCGAGCGGGCGCGGATGTTGGTCCGCGCGTTTTCCGATGATCAGCCCGCCCATTCCGAGGCCGCCAATGAAGATCGCCAGGACGGCTGCGGACGCCGCGGTGGATGCGCCGAAGACCAACCGGAACTCTCGGGTCCAAACAACTTGGTAAATGAGCGCGCAAAGGCCCGAGGCGAAGAGAAGGGGCGCAACCTTTCGCGCGCGTGTATTAAGTGGGATCATAGCGTGGCTCGGGCCAGCCAGGTCCTCGTGAAAATGAGATTGCCCACCTCAGAGTTGTTCGCATTTAACAGCAAATTGCGCGTTGCCGCGATGCCCGTTCCGCATCCGATGTGTTCGCGTTGAGTACTTTCGCCTCCCCGATTGAGATGTTGTTTGCGGCCGGTCTGGCGGTTCTTGGCTTGATGGTGGGGAGCTTTCTCAATGTTGTTATCGCGCGAGTGCCAAACGACATCAGCATTGTGAGACCGCGCTCCCGCTGTCCGCACTGCGGGCATCCGCTGCCGTGGTACGAAAACATTCCCCTCATTTCCTGGCTCTATCTTCGCGGAAGGTGCAGCGGATGCGGAGCCTCCATCTCCTGGCGGTATCCGACGGTGGAGCTGTTGACATCGCTGTTGTTCATTGCCTGCCTTCGACGCTTTGGCTGGACCTGGGATCTCGCCTCGGCGCTGATGCTGGTGACGCTCCTCATTCCCCTGACCTTCATCGACCTCGAGCATTGGCTCTTGCCCTTTGCGCTGACCATCCCTGGGATCGCGTTTGGCTTATTGTTTTCAATTCCGCTGGGGTTGGAGCGATTTCGGGACTCAGCGCTCGGTGCCGCGGCCGGGTTCTTCGGATTTCTGGCGATGGAGCGGATCGGTCGCAAGGTGTTCAAGAAGGAGGCGCTCGGGGGCGGCGACAAATACCTGCTCGCGCTGATCGGCGCCTTTCTCGCTTACCGAGCGCTGTTGGGAGTCGTTTTCTTGGCGTCGTTGCAGGGAGCGGTGGTCGGCTCCATTCTGCTTGCGCTGTTCGGACGAGCGGGTCCCGCGCCGCCGCTCGACGAGCGCAGCGAGCCAGTCATCGAACCAGCGCCAACTCAACCGGTCAGCGCTGAGAATCCGCCAGGTGCATTGCCCTTGGTCCCGGACGAAGAGGACGACTGGCGTCCTGGTCCCACCAACCTGCCTTACGGCCCATGGCTTGCCCTTGCGGCGCTCGAAGTGATGCTGCTTGGGCCATGGCTGGCCGAGGTGTTGCCATGGCGGGCGGTCCAGATTCTCGTGAGCGGAGGCTGAAGCGAAATCGCCGATGAAGGTCCGCATCGCCAGCATTGCTTTTCTCTTCAGCTCGCTTTCGATCGGCATTGCCTGGCTGACGCTGCAACCTGTTTTTCTTCGGATGGTGAGCGTGCTGCGAAAGCTCGCACCGGCCAACTCTCCGGAGTCGGAGATGTTGAAGCAGTTCCGCGCGCTGTTGCCGCTCTACTTTGCGCTCAATCTCCTTCTGCTCACCGCCATCGGTTACTTCGTGCTCTACCTGATGGTCGGTCGTCCGCTGCGGCGCACCGAAGAAGCGATCGAGCAGTTGGGCCGGCTCCAACTGGAGCTGCCGTGGGAGACGCAGGGCGGGCCCCTCCTCGCTCGGGTGCAAGCGGCGCTCAAGAGGATGGCGGAGGCGCTCAAGGGCGAACAGGCGACGACCCGCCGGCAGCTCTCAGAGCTGACCACCGCCAACGAAAGACTCACTCGCGCGCAAACCGAGCTGGTCTCCGCGGCTCGATTGGCGACGGTCGGCGAGCTCGCGGCCGGCGTGGCGCACGAGATCGGAAATCCCCTCGCCGGAATTCTTGGTTATCTGTCGCTGGCCAAAACCTACGGTGCGCAATCGGCTCAGCTTCGCGAGTGCCTGGACTCGATCGACTCGGAGGTTCACCGCATCGACCACATCGTCAAAGGATTGCTCGACCTCGGACGACCGCCGCAGGGCGCGCCCGGGCCGGTGGATGTGGCGGGCCTGGTGGAGACGTGCGTCCGGCTTGTCTCCGCCGGTCCCGATTTTCGGCAGGTGAAGGTGCAGCTGTTTTTGGAGCCGGGGGTCATCGCGCGCGGAGAATCGGGTCCGCTCTCACAGGTGCTGATCAACCTCTTGCTGAACGCGGCGCAGGCAATTCAGGGCGCAGGCAGTGTCGTGGTGAGAAGCCGGCGCGCGGGCGAACAGGTGTTGGTTCAGGTGGAAGACAGTGGAAAAGGCATTCCCCCCGGAGCCCTGCCGCGCCTGTTCGAGCCGTTCTTCACCACCAAAGGGACAAAGGGCTCGGGGCTGGGACTGGCCGTGTCGCGGCATCTGGTGTGGTCGATGGGAGGGCAGCTCACCGCCGACAATCTCGAAGCCGGCGGGGCTCAGTTCACCGTCGGGCTGCCGGCGGCATGAAGGTCGGTGTGGTTCTATCTCTCGGGGCTGAACTGCGGCGATGATTCACTTTGCCGATGGCTCTGTTTCGCTCGATTCTCGTCGCCGACGATGAGCCTTCAATTCGACATGTATTGTCTTTGGTCCTCACCGACCATGGATACGAAGTTCGCGCGGTGGCGGATGGAGACGAAGCGCTTCGCGAATTGGCCGCTCGGCCCTACGACGTCGTCATCTCCGACGTTCGGATGCCGAAGGTGGACGGGCTGACCCTGCTGCACCGCGCCCTGGAGACGTGGCCGGGGCTGACCTTCTTGGTGATCAGCGCCTACGGTTCCCAGGATGCCGCTCTACAAGCGGTGGCCGACGGCGCCTACGACTACGTCCAAAAGCCGTTCAAGCCCGAAGAGATCGTCTTCGTCCTCAAGAAGGCGGAGGAACGGGAGCGGCTGGTCAAGGAGAACCGGCGGCTGCGGGCGGCGCGCGTCGGCAGCTCGCCGCTGGAGCGCATTCTCGGCAAAAGCGAAGCGATCGCGGCGGTGCATGCGCAGATCCTCAAGCTGGCGCCGGTGAGCACGACGGTGCTGGTGACCGGCGAGAGCGGCACTGGGAAGGAGCTGGTCGCGCGCGCGCTGCACGAGCTGTGGCCTCGTGCCGGGATGCCATACGTGGCGATCGACTGCGGCGGAATTCCGCCGGGGCTGATCGAATCCGAGTTGTTCGGACATGCGCGCGGGGCATTCACTGACGCCGGCGCCGCAAAGCGCGGATTGTTCAGCGATGGGGACGGCGGCACCGTCTTCCTGGACGAGGTGGGCGAGTTGCCCGGTTCCTCGCAAGTCAAGCTGTTGCGGTTTCTGCAGGAGGGAGAGGTCCGACCGGTTGGCGAAACCAGATCTGAAAAGTTGGATGTGCGCATCGTGGCGGCAACGCTGCGCGATCTCCCAAAGCTGGTGGAAAGAGGAGAGCTGCGAGCAGATCTGTTCTACCGACTCAACGTAGTGAACATTCACGTACCGCCGCTGCGCGACCGCGGTGCGGACGTGTTGTTGCTCGCGCGTCATTTTCTGGCGCGCTTCAACCGAGAGCTGAATCGCGATCGTCCAGTGACTGAGTTTGCTCCGGAAGCGGAATCAATGCTCGCCGCGTACAACTGGCCGGGCAACGTCCGCGAGCTGGAAAACACAATGGAACGAGCGGTGCTGCTGGCAGAGTCGGATCGGGTGCTGCCAGAAAATCTACCCGAGAAAATCTGGAGCGCCCGCGCCGATGCGACTCCCGGCGCCCGCGGTGCGCCGGCTCCGGAGTCGGTGAATTTCTCACTTAAGCGCGCGATGCGGGAGCTGGAGGAGCTCTACATCAAGACTGCTCTGCGGCGAACCCGCGGAAATCGCACGCGAGCCGCGGAGATACTCGAAATCAGCCAGCGCGCCCTGCTGTATAAAATCAAGGAATACGGAATCGATGCGGATGCGGAGGGCGAGCGCTCCTGACCGTTTTCAATACGTTGTAATCATTTGTCATCAATAAAATCTCGCAATCGACGGATCCCACGGATTGACGGGCTTTGCGTATCCCGTTGATAATCGAAAACCCGCACGGTCGATGATCTCCCGGAGAGGAATGCCCACAGCCGGTTTCCGTAGCCTTTTGCTCCTGCGACAGGGGCCGCTATTGATCTGCGCGCAGGATGGTCGCCGGCGTTTCGAGCGCATGGGTTCGGAGGCGTGATGGCGCGAGGGAAGCTCGCATTGGGCCTGGATATTGGTTCCACCTCGGTAAAGATGATCCAGCTCAAAGAGCAGCGGCGAAGGGGTGTGGTCGGGTACGCCTTGCAAAGCTTCGGGATGAAGCCGCTGCCGGCGGAAGCGATTGTCGACGGCGCGCTGATGAATTCCACCGCCATTGTACAGGCGATGCAGGAATTGATCAGCGAATTGCGGGTGAAGCAAAAAGAAGTGGCGATCGGCGTTTCCGGCCACTCGGTGATCATCAAGAAGATTTCAATGCCGCGGATGACTCAAGAAGAGCTGGAAGAGTCGATTCAGTGGGAAGCGGAGCAATACATTCCCTTCGACGTCAAGGACGTCAACATCGATACTCAGATCCTCAATCCCGAAGCGAACGACGCTACTGGACAGATGGACGTGCTGCTGGTCGCGGCGAAGAAAGACATGATCAACGACTACACCACCGTGGTCTCGGAAGCGGGCCTGGTTCCGGCGGTGGTTGATGTGGACGCCTTCGCGGTTCAAAACGTCTTCAGCGCCAACTACGACGTGCCGGAGCGCGAGACGATCGTGTTGATCAACGCCGGCGCCTCGGTGGTGAACATCAACATCCTGGCCAGCGGCATGACTGTCTTTACCCGCGACGTGACCATCGGCGGAAATCAATTTACCGAGGAAATCCAAAAGCAGCTCAACGTTTCCTACGAGGAGGCCGAGGCGCTGAAGATCGGCGGCGGACGAGGGGATGCGGACGCGGTGGTTCCGCAAGAGGTGGAGCGGGTGATGGGCGGGGTGGCCGAGCAGGTCGCTGGAGAGATCCAGCGCTCGCTCGATTTTTACGCCGGGACGGCGGCAGACGCGACTTTCACCAAGGTCTTCCTCTCTGGGGGCACCGCCAAGATTCCTGCGTTGTTCAAGACGATCGAAGCGCGGGTTGGGGTGCCGGTGGAAATCCTCAATCCATTTCGGAGCATCGAGATCGATGATCGGAAGTTCGATCCGCACTTCATCATGGACGTGGCGCCAATGGCGGCGGTGGCGATGGGGCTGGCCCTCCGAAAATCGGGAGACAAGCTGACCTAGTCAGTCCGAGATCTCAAGGACCCGATCGAGATGATGATCAGAATCAACCTGCTGCCGGTGCGGCAGGTCCAGAAGCGTGAGATCAGCCGTCAGTTTCTGGTGCTGGTGGGCGTGGTGCTGCTGCTCGCCGGGATCCTGAATTACCTCGCCTACGAAAGGCTGGCGTCGGAAGCAGACCGGAACGCGAAGAAGATCACCCAGACGCAAGCCCGGATCAACGAGCTGGAAAAGGTGATTGGCGAAGTGAACAACATCAATAAACGCAAAAAGGAGGTCGAGGACAAGCTCAAGGTTCTCTCCGACCTTCGCAAAGGCCGCTCCGGCCCAGTGCGGCTCATGGATGCGCTCTCCACCGCCATTCCGAAGAAGGTCTGGCTCACCGACTTCGACGAGAAATCCAACGCGGTGAAGATCACCGGGCTTGCCGCGAGCCACGAGGACGTGGCCGAGTTTATGCGTTCGCTGGCCAACGTGTGTTGGACAGCGAAGGGAATGGGGCGGTTGGTGGACCAGAAGCGCGACGCCAAGACCGCGCGGGTGGAGTTGCTGGCCTCCGGGGGCAGCATCGAAGACTTCAAGGTGATGGACGTGGGTTTCTTCTTCACCAACATCGAGCTGAAGAAGGCGGAGCAGAAGGAAGCAGCAAAGAAGGAATTTGGCGGCGGCAAGATGGTGGATTTCGAGATCAATCTTTCCGCCAACTACGCGATCTAGGAACGTCGATGGAACAACTGCTCGACAAGATTGCCAAGGCGCCGAGCGCGGCGAAATACGGCGGCCTCGCCGGTCTGGTGGTTCTGCTGAGCGTCCTCAACTTCTTTTTCGTGATTCAGCCGCTGCAGGATCAAATTGCGGACCAGGAAAATCAGCAGCGCGGATTGGACCGCCAGCTGGCGGAGAAGCAGGAAATTGCCCAGAACCTCAACGAGCGCCGCAGGGAAATGGACATCCTCGAGCAAAAGCTCGCCGAGGCTCTCACCGAGCTGCCGGAAAAGAAGGACATCGATGAGCTTTTGGGCCAGCTGAACGACATTGGAAAGAAGTCGGGGTTGGAGATCGCGCGAGTCGAGCCAGGAGTCGAATCATCGGCGACCTTTTTTGCCAAAATTCCAATCAAGATGGCGGTGAGCGGCAATTACCACGAGATCGCCATGTTCATGCAAGAGATCGCGAACATGCGGCGAATCGTCAATGTGAACAACATCAAGCTGGGCACACCGATCCAGAAAAATGACAAGGTGGTCCTCAGCTCCGAGTTCTTGGCGACGACGTTCCGGTTTGTGAATCAGGCAGCTCAGCCGGTCAAAAAGGCGTCGGGGGAATGATGAGGCTAACGCGATTGCTGGCGGTGGCGGCGGTTACCGTTGTTCTCGGTCACTGCGCCAGCCAACCGACGCCGCCTCCCGCCGCTCCGGCGCCCGCCCCGAAGGCAGCCGCCGCGGCCGCTCGAGACGCCGGAATGCCCGAGGCGCCTCCCTACGTCTACTCCTACAATCCGCTCGCCAAGCGAGATCCCTTTCGCAGCTTGATCGAAGAGGTGCGCGCGCCTTCGGTTGAGAACACGGTATGCACCGAGCCGTTGTGCCAGTGGGACCTGGATCAGCTCACGTTGGTGGCCGTAGTCACGGGAGAAGCCAATCCGCTCGCGATGGTCGAGGATCCGGGCGGTAAAGGTTATCTCATCCGCCGAAGCAGCCGGGTGGGCAAACAGGGGGGAAAAGTCACACAGATACTCCGGGACACCGTCACCGTCACCGAGTTTTGGACCGGACCGGATGGGAAAATAAATCCCAATCCGGTGACCTTGCACATGAAGGCAGACAAGGCAGTGGTGCCCGACGTCGATCTTGCGACGGGAAAGAAATACCCATGAGGACAGTGAAATGAGCCCAAGGATGTCCGTTCTGCTGTCCGCGCTTCTGTCCATTGCCAGCGCGGGGGCCGCCGAGCTGAACACACTGAGCGATCTCAAGGTGATCCCCACTGGCTCAGGAGCGCAGGTGGTGGTGCGCGGAAGCCGAGCTCCGACGTTCACGGTCTTTCGCCTCAATGATCCAGAGCGGCTGGTGATCGACGTGTCCGGTGCCGACGCAACGGTGATCCGCGGTCATCATCCTGGCGCCGGGCCCGTTTCGGGCGTGGTGGCTTCCCAATTCTCGGACGGACAGTCGAGCGTCGGACGAGTGTTGGTCGCGCTGGGCAAGGACGCCAGGTACGACGTGCGCCCGGATGGTAACCGCGTCGTCGTCTCCATCGAAGGCGGGAATGGTGCTTCGGAGGTGTCGTCCGCTCCGCCAACCGCGACCCCGCCTGCTGCGGCGACTCGCGCGGTCTCCAGCAAGACAGAAACAGCGATCGAAGACGCGCCGCCGAAGCTGGCCGAGGAGCGCGCGGTCGAGTCGCCGGCTCGGCGCGTTACTTCCCTCCGCTACTCGCGGGATCGGCTGCGGATCGGCGCAGATGGTCAGATCGCAAAGTACGAGATCGTCACGCTCTCCGATCCACCGAGGCTGGCGCTCGACATCTATGGAGTCTCGCTCAAGGCGAAGGTTCCTAAAATTCGCGGCGGAGCGGTGAAGGAAATCCGCGCCGGAGTTCATTCCGACAAGATCCGGTTGGTGCTCGACATGAAGGATGGGACGCCGCAGTACCAAGCTCTTCCCAACCGCCGTGGCCTGGACCTCGTCCTGTCCCGCGGGGCGATGGCGGAGTCGCCGGCGGTGCCGGAAACCGCGTCAGCCGCAGAGGCGCCGGCGCTCAAAGACGGGGAAATCGAGCTGGATGGAAAGAAGATCGACCTCAGCCGCACCGAGACGGCGAAGCTTGAAGTCAAGCCGAGCAGCGGCCGCCCAGCGGAGATCAAAGATTTGACCTTCAGCGAAAACCCGGCTGGAGGCAAGGTCGAGCTCAAGCTTTCCGCTCCCGTGGCCTGGAAAGTCGATCAGCCGGATGCCAAAAGCCTCGTGTTGACGCTCGATGCGGCGCGCCTGCCGAAGAAATTGGAGCGCAGCCTGGATACCAGCGCCCTGGAAACACCGGTGAAGATGATCAGTGCCTTTCCCGTGCCTGGGGAGCCCAACCAGGTGCGGGTGGTCGTCGCCGCCAGCGGTCCCATACACGAGAAGATGGAGCAGACCGGACAAGGCTTGTCCTGGCAGCTCACCTCGGCCGCCGGCAAGCCGGATGAAGCAGCGACCGCAGCCAAGGCAGCGGCATTCTCCACCGAGGCGCCGGCGATCGCCAAGGAAGGAGTGGTGCAGCGCGCCAGGTACGTGGGCAAGAAGGTTTCATTCGAATTCAAGGACATCGACATCCACAATCTGCTGCGTGTGATCGCCGAGGTGTCAAAGAAGAACATCGTCGTCGGCGACGACGTCACTGGAAAAGTGACAATTCGGCTGCGCAACGTTCCGTGGGATCAGGCGCTCGAGCTGATCCTCCGCTCGAAGAACCTCGGAAAAGAGGAGATGGGCAACATCGTTCGGGTGGCGCCTCTGAAGCAGTTGGAAGAGGAAGCAAAGCTTCGCGAAGAGCGAAAGAAGGCCCAAATCCGCCAGGAAGAGTTGGTCGTGCAGCTGATCCCGGTGAACTATGCGACCGCGCAAGACATGAGCACCAGGGTCAAGGAAGTGCTCTCCGAGCGCGGAACCGTAACCGTGGACACGCGAACCAATGTCCTGATCGTCCGCGACATCGCCTCCAATATTTCTCGCGCGCGCTCACTGGTGCAAAACCTGGATACGCAGACGCAAGAGGTGCTGATTGAAAGCCGGATCGTGGAAGCGAACACCACTTTCACCAAGAACATCGGCGTGCAGTGGGGAGGCAACGCTCAAATGGCCCCCGGAACCGGCAACCCCACCGGGCTTGTTTTTCCTTACACCGCTGCGGCGCGAGGTGGCTCTTCTCCGGCCTCGAGCGCCGGAACGGCAGATACGCCCAACTTCGCGGTCAACCTCCCCGCGCCGGTGGGCCAGGGCTCCGGTGGCGCGGTCGGATTCGTATTCGGCTCGGCGGGCGGTGCGGTGAACCTCAATTTGCGACTGTCGGCGCTGGAGAACCAGGGCTCAGTGAAGACGATCTCCGCTCCGAAGGTGACCACGCTCGACAACAACACGGCGAAGATCAGCCAAGGCGTGTCCATCCCGTTCAGCCAAGTGTCCGCCGGCGGTGTGAACACCACCTTTGTCGAAGCGCGCCTGTCGCTCGAGGTCACTCCGCACATCACCCACGACGGGGCGATATTGATGAACATCAAGGCGGAGAACAATCAACCGGACCCATCCAACACCGGCGCCAACGGACAACCGGCGATCCAAAGGAAGGAAGCCGCCACCCAGGTGCTGGTGAAGGATGGCGACACCACGGTGATCGGCGGGATCTACGTGCGGCGAGGCGCCAATCAGGTGAGCACGATTCCGTTCTTCGGGAAGATACCGATCCTCGGGTTCTTCTTCCGCAACACTTCTGAATCCGACAGCCGGCAGGAGTTGCTGATCTTCATCACACCACGCATCATCAATCGCCAAACGATCGCCCAGAGCCTGTAGACGCTGCACGAAAAGAGACTGATCCATGAAGCTCCTCCTCTTCTTCATCCTGGTTGGTTCCGCGGTCGCCGAATTCGGTTGCACGGTTTCAAACGACAGCTCGGTGCGCTTCATCAACGCTCACCCGTTCGAGCTCGGCCCGCAGACGGCCGGATGCTCGCCTCAGACTGTCGGCATTTATCGGGGTTCGCTGGACCTCGCGGGGGTCAACAACTATTACGTCTCCTTCGAGTGGGAGTCGCTGTTTCAACAGATCTCGACTACGACGTCGCCGGATACCATCGCTGGGCCTCAGAAGAACGATTTTGTGCTCGATCACTTCGTGTTCAATTACAGCTCAACGCCCAGCCTGCCTTTCCAGTCGGAGCAAGTGGATGCCTACGCCATTCTTCGGGCGGGCGCTTCTGGCACCAACAGTTGGCTCGGCATCTCGCTTATCGGGCCACAAGCACTTCAGGTTCTACGCGATCACATCCAAGCGGGCGACTTGAGGGGAGTGGAGTTACTCGTGACCTTCCAGGCGTTCGGCGCTCTCGCCTCCAGCGGGCCGAAGGTCAGCTCGAACAAGGTGACCTATCCGATCAACGTCTATCGGAGCAGCTTCACGACGTGCACGGTGGCAGGAGACTTTCGCGCGCCCACCGGCCCCTGCGGCGCGCCCGGAGGCCAGGACGGGACCTTCGTCGGTTGTTGCAAGATGATTAGCCCGCCGCCGCCGGGGTGCCCGACGCAGTGAGCCGGCTTGACGCACTGCAGTCGCGACCCTAGAAGCAGACCATGTCTTTTACCGATCAGCTCCAGTCTGTTGTCTCACAGGTGGACGGGGCATTGGCATGCAGCATCATGGGCTTCGATGGGATCGCGGTGGAAACGCACCAGGTGGCCAATGCCGGTGATCTCGATCTTGGCACCGCCTGGATTGAGCTCGCGACCGTCTTGACCCAGCTCAAAGCGGCCGCGGAGCAGCTCAAGGCCGGGACAATTAGCGAAGTGAGCATCAACACCGACAAGCTCACCGCGGTGCTTCGGCCGATTTCGTCAGAATATTTTCTTGTCCTCGCGCTCAGGCCGGATGGCAACTTCGGTAAAGGGCGCTATGCGCTCCGCATCGCCGCACCGAAGGTGCGCGCCGAGCTGTAGTATCCTCGAAGTCGCTTCCCAGCGCTTTGTCCTTCAGCTTTCGACTTTCGACTTTCAACGTTTGACCTCATCGGTTACACACGACGACATTGGAAGCATGCAGCGAAGGAGCCTAGGCCATGGCGGGCGTGATCGACACTTCCGAGTTTCGCAAGGGGCTCAAGATCGAAATAGACGGCGAGCCCTTTGAGATCGTCGAGTTCCAACACGTCAAGCCCGGAAAGGGATCGGCATTCGTGCGCACCAGCATCCGAAGCTTGCTCACCGGCCGAGTGCTTCAACCTACCTTCAAGAGCGGAGACAAAGTCGGCCGACCGGACATCGAGGAAAAGGAGATGCAGTTCCTCTACAAGCAGGGCGAGGACTATTACCTCATGGACACTCGCTCCTATGAGCAGACCTTCATCAATGAAAAGGTTCTCGGTGAGCAACGAAGCTTTCTCAAGGAGAACGTCAACGCCTCCATCCTTTTCTACAACGGCAAGGCGATCGGCGTGTCGCTGCCGAACTCAGTCGACCTTCGCGTGGTGAAGTGCGACCCCGGCGTTCGAGGCGACACCGTTTCCGGCGCTCTCAAGCCGGCGGTGCTGGAGACTGGCTATCAGGTCCAGGTGCCGCTGTTCATCAATGAGGGCGACATCCTCAAGATCGACACGCGTGACGGCAAGTACCTGACGCGGGTAGCCTCCGCGCAGTAGCGAAAGGGAGGTCATGGCTCGCAAGCGGAAGGCATCACTCGATCAGAGCTCCGCCCGATCGGCGGCTCTGCCGGCTGTGGCGCAGAGTCCAACCCTGCTCGATGTAGAAGCGCTTCGACAGATCATCGAGGTCCTGGAGACGTCCGATGTGACGCAGCTGACCTGGCGTCGCGGCGAGGAGCGCATCACCATCCGCCGCGGCGAGCCGCCCACCACCATCGTCCAGGCCGTTCCTGCCATCGCGGCGCCCGCCGCCACCGAGGTGCGCAGCGTGGAGCGCAGCGTTCGGGATCCGTCGACCGCCGGCAAGGCTGCCGCGGCCAAGCACCCAGCGGAGGAAAAGCCGGGGCACATCGTCACCTCGCCCTTCGTGGGCACGTTTTATCGGACGCCTGCGCCGGAGCAGCCGCCCTTCGTTGAGCTGGGGACATCCGTCCGAAAAGGACAGGTGCTGTGCATCGTCGAGGCGATGAAATTGATGAACGAGATCGAAGCGGAGGTCGCTGGGAAAATCGCAGAGATCTTTGTCGAGAGCGGTCAGACGGTGGAGTTTGGCCAACCGCTGTTCCGGATCGAGCCGGCCTAGGCGTTCGCACCCGAGGGTTCCGGTGTTCAAGAAGATCTTGATTGCCAATCGCGGCGAGATCGCGCTCCGCATCCTCCGGGCGTGTCGGGAGATGGAAATCGCCACCGTCGCCGTTCATTCAACGGCGGACTCCAACGCGCTGCACGTGCTGTTCGCCGACGAGGCAGTTTGCATTGGACCTCCGCCTTCGAAGGAAAGTTATCTGAATATCCCGGCAATCCTCTCCGCCGCGGAGATCACCCGGGCGGACGCAATTCATCCCGGGTACGGCTTTCTCTCTGAGAATGCGGAGTTCGCCCAGGTCTGTGAGACTTGCAAGATCCGCTTCATCGGTCCTCGCCCGGAGATGCTGCAGCTGATGGGAAACAAAGTCCGCGCGCGCAACGCCGCACGCGAGGCGGGATTGCCTTTGCTTGAAGGCTCGGACGGATTGGTGCGAAATCCGAAAGAGGCGGAAGGGGTGGCGCGCCAGATCGGTTTTCCGGTCATCTTCAAGGCGGCGAACGGGGGCGGCGGGCGCGGGATGAAGATCGTGCGCAGCCCAGCCGCCGTTCCGGGAGCATTTTCCGTCGCCGCCGCGGAGGCGTTGGCAAGCTTCGGCAGCGGCGACCTTTACATCGAGCGATACGTCGAGAAGCCGCGCCACATCGAGATTCAAATCGTCGCCGATGAGCACGGGGCGATCATCCACCTTGGCGAGAGGGAGTGCTCCGTTCAGCGGCGCCATCAGAAGCTGATCGAGGAGAGCCCGTCGCCGGCGATCTCAGCGCGGATGCGCGAGCAAATCGGCGAGCTATCGGTCAAGGCGATGGAGCGAATCGGCTACAACAATTTGGGGACGATCGAGTACCTCTTGGACGAGAGCGGCAAGTTCTACTTCATGGAGATGAATACCCGTCTGCAGGTGGAGCACCCGGTTACGGAAGCAGTCTCGGGGACGGATTTGGTTCAAGAGCAAATCCGCCTCGCGGCCGGGGAGCCCTTGGGGCGGCGGCAGCAAGACATTCATCTCTCGGGTGCGGCGATTGAGTGCCGGATCAATGCCGAGGATCCGCTTACCTTCGCCCCCAGCCCGGGCAAGATCACCGCCTACAATTCGCCTGGTGGGTTGGGAATCCGAATCGACTCGGCGGTGCACGAAAACTACTCTGTCCTACCTCATTACGATTCCCTCCTGGCCAAGCTGAATGCGTTTGCGGACAGCCGCAAACAGGCGGTTCTGCGGATGCAGCGGGCGCTGGCTGAATACGTCATCCATGGAATACGGACAAACGTCCCATTTCTGCGCGCTGCGCTATCGGATGAGAGCTTCATTTCGGGCAATTACGACACCCGCTTCGTCGAGCGCCTGCTCGCGTCCGAGACCGGCTCGCGACGCCTCCGTCAAGCCATCGAAGACACGCCCTGAATCACCCTCGGTTGACCTGAAGCGGACGATTCCGATAGCCTAGAAGCGCTTGCCGTGTCAATAAATCCGCGGAGTTCTTGGGTTTTTGACGTGCGGCCGGACCTTTATCGATGGACAAGAACAAGATCATCGAAGCGGCCGCAAAGCTGGTCGCAAAGGGGGCTTACGACAAGGCGATCAAGGAATACCGGCGGATCCTGGACGCCGACCCGAAGGACGTGCGCGTCCTTCAGAAGATGGGCGAGCTGTTTCAAAAGAAGAACGACAGCGAGCAGGCGGCGACGTATTTCACCAAAGTCGCCGAGAACTATTCGAGCGATGGGTTTTTCCTCAAGGCGGTTGCGCTGTACAAACAAGTGCTCAAGCTGAACCCTTCGCTGCTCGAGATAAACCTCCGGCTGGCGGAGTTGCATCAGCAGCTCCAACTCGTCTCCGAGGCGACCTCCTACTACCAGATCGTCGCGCAGCAGCACGAGAAGAGCGGAAACATCAAAGCCTCGCTCGACACGCTGAAGAAAATCATCGAGCTCGATCCGGAAAACGTGAGCTCGCGGATCAAGCTCGGCGAGATGTATGCGCGCGGCCATATGCGGGCGGAAGCGGGCGATGAGTTCAGGCGGGCAGCCGAGCATTTGAAGCGCAACGGTCGGATGGAGGAGTACCAACGCGTGGTGGACCGGCTCTCGAGCCTGGACTCCGACGACGTCACGCTCGCCCGCGAGGTCGCGCAAGGCTACCTAGCGAAGGGCGATGCCAAGCGCGCTATCGCCAAGCTCCAGCAGTGTTTCAAGGCAAATCCCCGCGACGAACAGACGCTCGGTTTGCTGGCTGAAGCCTTTGCGGCGATAGGACAGCTCTCGAAGACGATCTCCGTCTACAAGGAGCTTGCCAAAGTCTACGCATCCGAGAATCGGACTGCGGAGGTGAATCAGCTCTGGGCGCGGATAGAGCAGCTCGATCCGGCAGATCCGGATCTGCTGAGTCGCAACGGTTCTGCCTCGGCGGCGCCCCACCAAGGCGCGGCCGTCGCGCGGAATCCTCCAACCCGAGCTGCTGCCGCGCCGACATCACCGGCCCCCCACTCGCCGACTCCTCCTCCGCTCGGGTCTCCAAAGCCAACTGCCGAGCAATTGGCCAAGCTCCTCAAGGAAACGGACGTCTACGTCAAATACGGCCTGCACGACAAAGCGCTCGAGCATTTGGGCAAAATATTTTCGAGCGATCCCGAGAATCTGGATGCGCACGAGAAGGCGTACCAGGTTTATGTTTCATCGGGAGACGAGCAGCAGGCGGGCGAGCAACTGTTGAACGTGCTGCGCCTGTGCACGCGCCTCAGCGCCGTAGATCGCGCGCAGCCCTATTTGAACGCAATCCTGCAGCAGAACCCTGATCACCCCGAAGTGGCAACCTTCGTTTCGGTTCTGGGCAGAGAGGGCGATCCGGTTCAAGCTACCGACATCGAGACCATTCAGGACGATGCAATACTGGTCGATGCCGAGGACGAGGAGATCCTCGTTGCCGAGCCGCCCGACGAGGTGGTGGATCTGTCGACGGACGACCTTGCCTTGCAAGCCTCCACAGATGCCGACGAGGCGGTGGACGACGAAGGTTTCACGCCTTTCAACGACGAGGAACCGGCGCCCGCTTCGGCGGCGAAGGCGGCCCTGCCCACCGTCATCGTCGACGCGTCCGAGCTCGGCACCCTTCCACCGGACTATGCCCTCGAGGAGGACACCGCCGAGTGGGAATCGGCAAACCAGAGCTCTCAAGAGCCGCTCGCCGAGGAGCTGATTCCCGAGTACGACGTCGACATCGACGATGGCGGAGAGGACAAGTCCGCTGACGAAGGCTACGAGGTTGCAATCGATGATGCCGATGTGTTGGCGCAGGTCGAGGGCGCTGCTACCGGCGCGGAGGAACCCGAGGCCGATTCAGCTGCCGAGGAATGCGAAGAAGCGCGCTTCTTCCTGGAGCAGGGGCTCCTCGAGGATGCCCGCGAACTCCTGGAAACGGTCCTCATCGCTTACCCGGGTTACCCTGCTGCGCAGGAGCTGCTTGCGCGCGTCGAGCGCGAAGCAAACCAGCGATCCGATCCCGCTTTACTGGAAGTGCCCCCGGAAGGACAGGACGCCTTCGATCTTGCGGCGGAGCTCGCGAGCGAGCTGGGCGAAGTCGGCAATGAGGAGACGACCGACGCCAACTCCGCGGACGACTTTCAATACTCCGTCGACGATGTATTCGCGGAGTTCAAGCGGGGGCTGGAAAAGGTGGTTCGCCCCGAGGACGTGGACACCCACTACGATTTGGGAATCGCCTACCGGGAAATGGGGTTGGTGGAGGACGCCATCGGCGAGTTCACCATCGCCCGCCAGGGCTGCGTGGGAGAGAAGAAGGAGATCGATTGTCTTACGATGATTGCCCTGTTGCAGAAAGGCAAAGGCGATCTGGCCGGCGCGATCGACTCGTACAAGCGGGCCCTGATGAGCGAGCATGCGGTGGGCGAGATGGAGAAAGCGCTGGAGTTCGAGCTCGGCATCGCCTGGGAAGATCTTGGCAATGCGGGAAAGGCGCTCTATCACTACGCCCGCGTCGCGAAGTTGGATGCTCAGTATCGCGACGTCGCGACCATCGTCTCGCGCCTGTCCTTGAGCACCGCACCGGAGGTGGATGCGCTGCCGCCAAGGAGAACGGGGGGCGGCTCATCGGGTGGGAAAGGTACCAACGGCGTTTACGGCAGGAGCTCGGACAAAGGGCTGGGCGAAAAGGCCGACGAGACTCGCGCCGATCGACCAGCGAGTGGAAAAACGAGGAAGGGGAAGGCCGGGTTCGTTTAAGCGAAAAGCGGATTGCGGGGTAAGCGGTGCCCGGCAGCGCGACGCAGCAACCGGTGGTGAAGCGGCCCAGTCGGCGGTGGCTGAAGCTGCTGTTGTTTCCTGTCGCGGTGCTCGGCGGCGCGATCCTCTTTCTGAATTCACAATTCGCTTGGGATCAGGGCTGCGCACTCGCGCGACGAGAGCTTCCCTCGCTGCTCGGGATGAACATCGCCATTGGACGATGCGAGCTGGACGCGTTGGCCCAAACGGTGAAGCTCTACGACATCTCCGCATCCGCCCCGGAGGGTGAGGGTGGTGCGTCCTTCGCCGCTGAAGCGATCGAAGTACACATCTCATCCCTGCGGCCACTGTTTCGAAAGGCCGATCTCGACTCCGTCCGCATCCTTCGGCCTCGGTTCGATCTCACCCTCACTCATGCGGAACCGGCGCCGGCCTCGAAGGTGGGACCTTGTCCATTTGACGCACTGGCGCGGACGCACATTGGCAAGCTTGAAATCACCGGCGGGGCAATCAACGCTCGCTTTCCGGACGGCCAGCGAATCGATGTGACCGATGTTGGCGTGACATGGCTCGAGGAACACGGCACCGCTCAATTCGAGGTGCTCGCCGGCGGTGGTGCGGTTGCATTGACTCAATCGCACGAGTTGCCCGTCGCGAAGTTTCAACTGTCTGGGATCTTGTCCGTCGAGGAGCAGCGATTGGAAATCTCGCGGGCTCAACTCAATGTCGCCGAGTCGAGCCTGTCGCTGACTGGCAGGGTCGACCACCTGTGCCGTCCTCACCTCGCACTGGACGGGAGAATTTCCCTCCCACTACAGGCGCTGGTTGAAGCAGGTGTCCTGAGCGGGCCGGTCGCCGGGAAGGTCGCCATCAGGACAAGTATTAGTGGATCGCCCTCGGCGCCTGTTCTTTCGGCCAGAATCATCGGCAGCGACGCGCAGGTGCGGCAATACCACCCGGGCGACTTCGAAATGCGCCTGTCGTACGCCGACAACGAGATCAAGCTCGACGAGCTCGTTCTCAAGATGGGCAACGGCACGGCGAAGATCAGCGGCAGCGTAAAGTTGCAAAAGCGGCTACCCGCGCGGTTCAAAGCGGACATAGATAAGGCCGAGTTCGGCCGGATACTCGAGATGGCCGGGTTGCCCGGCGCGTGGGTGAATTTCTCCGCCGACGGGCGAGTTAACGTCTCAGGCCACCTCTCGCCCTCCCTACTGCTCTCGGGCGAAGCGGACATCAAGGCCGCCAATTTCATTCTCGCCACGCGCGCTTTCGACGCTCCGGCGCGCTCGGGCAAGTCGGTTCTCGCCTTCGAACAAGGCCATGTCGCGTTGAACGTTCGATTTCTTTCCGACCGCGTTGAGATGCAGCACGCGAGGATCGAAACGGGCCGCAGTCGTTTAAGCGCGGACGCTACGTTGTTCTATCACCCCTCGAAGGGCCTGGAGATCAAGGGAACCGCCGATCCGCTGGTCCTTTCCGATTTTCGGCGAGTGGCGGGTTTGGATGCCGATGGCGTTGGATCCGCGCAGTTCGAGATCGCGGGGCCCTATGCGGACGTTCACCTGGAAACGAGCACCTCATTTCGCGACCTCGACTTCTGGTATTTCTCCCTCGGCGCCGTTCAGGGAAAAATCCGATACCAGAAGAAGGTGCTGACCTTTGCGGGGCTCGCCGGCCAGAAAGGAAAAACGCCCTACACTGCCTCGGGCGAGCTGCGATTCGGGCCGGAGTTGCACGCCACCTGGGACATGCTCGTTTCCGCTGGCCGGACGGAAGACATCCTCGACGCCATCGTTGGCCTTCACCCGAGCTTTGAGCTGTTTCAAGGTGCCTCCACCGGAGAGGCGTCGGGAGCGGTCCACATCAACAGTGCGGTATCGCGGCTCAACGGGAGGATCGACTTCGATCTCAAGGACACGCGGTACTACGGTCGGCGCCTGGGCGACGGGCACGTCGCCATTCGCTTCGTCAACGGCGAGTCAATGATCCTTGACCGGGCAACCTTGACCGGCCCGTTCGCGAAGATGAGCGCGTCCGGCACTTACTCGTTCGAGGGGCCTTTGAACTACCGGTTCCGCGCTGACAACCTGGCACTGTCTGAGTTGGTCGGGATTCCGATCTCTCGGAAGCTGGGGCTCAGCGGCAGCGCTACCGTGGTGGGCAAGGTGGCAGGCGACGCGACGACACCCGAGGTGAGCGCCTACCTCCATTCGCCGCAGGTGAACGTCGGCGAACGAGGAAGCAGCGAGGCTCACCTCGAGGCGCGCATCCTCGGGCGACAGCTTGAGGTCTGGGGCCGTCCGTTCAAGGACACACGCATTTCGGCGAGCCTCACGCTGAGGGAACCGTACCCGTACCGGGCCAGCCTGGGGCTGGCCCTTCAGGAGATTCGACCGCTGTTGCCGCCGGGGGCCGTCGCGCAGGGCCTATCGGGTGGCCTCGAAGGATCGATCACTGCGAAAGGCAATCTGCTGAACCGGCATTCGCTGGACCTCCGGGCCAGATTCGACAAGCTTCGGCTCTCCAGAGGCGATTTTTGGGGTGAAAACGACGGCCCGATCGCGTTCTCCTACCAAAACGACCGCTTCGAGCTTGAAACGGTCACCTTCCGCGGTCCGAACACCGAGCTGACGCTGGGCGTCTCCTACGGGCCGACGCAGGTCGATGCAAGGATGGATGGCTCGTTGGACGTGCGGCTCCTTGAATCGTTCATCCCGGCGCTGGAACGTTCGGGTGGACGCGTCCAGGTTTCGGCCGCGGCAACCGGAAGCGTCAATGATCCTTCCATTCTCGGAAGCGCAGAGGTGCGCGATGCGCGCCTTTCACTGAGAGATTTCCCCATCGCCGTCAAGGGACTCTCTGGAAGAGTCGAGTTTTCCGAAGCGCGTCTGTTGGTTCAGGACATGCACGGACTGCTCAACGACGGCAGGGTGCAGCTCCGCGGCAACGTCGAAGTCCGGCGCCTCGGCTTGCAATCGATGGAGATGATAGCTCAGCTCGACGAAGTCTCCTGGCGGCTGAGGGAATATCTCCCCGTCACTTTGTCGGGAGAGCTGAGCCTTGTTGGAAAACCAGAGGCGATGGTGCTCTCGGGCGATCTCGATGTGATTAAGCTTCGCTATGATCAGCCGCTGTCGATCGAAAACTTCTTGACGCAGATCGGCAGCTCACCCGGCATTTACCTATCCGAAAAAAGGGACGAGTGGCTCTCGTTCGACGTCGGTATTCACGCCAAAGGCGACGTGCGGGTGGAAAATAATCTCGCGCGGGCCAAACTGGCGGGGGACGTTCGATTTACCGGCACCAACGCAAGCCCAGGGCTGATCGGGACGATTCAGGCCCGCGAGGGAAGCCAAGCTTTCTTCCGTGGGAATCAGTTCGCGGTGAGGCAGGGCGTGCTCGAATTCAAGGACCGCAAGAGCATCGACGCGGTGTTCGATCTACAGGCCGAAACTCAAGTTCGCGAGTACCTCGTCCGACTGCATGCCTACGGAAGGGCGAGCGATCCGAAACTGATGCTCAGCGCCGAGCCGGAGCTCTCCGAGGGTGACATCCTGTCGCTGCTGACGCTCGGCATCACTTCGCGCGACAAGAGCAATACTGCGGCTACGTCGGCGGGTTTGGCGGCCGAAGCTCTTTTCACCGCCTCGGGCTTGGACCGGCAAGTGCAGCGGTTTGTGCCGAAGAACCCCGTGCTGCGGGATTTTGCGCTCCGCATCTCCACGTCGTACAACGACGTGACCTATGTGGTAGAGCCCACCTGGCAATTTGAATCGAAGTTCCTCACCGAGCAGCTTAAGCTGCGCTACACGCAGCCTTTCTCTGGCCGCGGCCGAAAGGCTGAAGCTGAATACTCGTTCGACGAGCGCATTTCTACCCAGGCACAGTGGGACGACGCTTACACCTATATCGGCACTGGCAGCCCCCTCCTCGGCACGTTGGGCAATCTCGGCTTGAATCTCAAGCTCCATTGGGAAGTCGAGTAGCGGCCGCTCTCGCGTTGCTGGCGAGCGTCTCGACGCTGGCCGCGCAGATGCCGCCCTCCCGGCTTACCGAGAGGGACGCCGAGGCCGAAGGCGGGTTGGTGTCCGGGGTAGAGCTGCACCTTCCCGCCGGATCCGATCCAAGCGGCTTTGCCGAGCTGATCGACGTGCGACGCGGGCAGAGGCTTTCGATCCGCGCGGTGCGACGATCGATCGAGCGCTTGTTCGCCACCGGCAGGTTGGCCGACGTCGTGGTGACAGCGGCTCGAGGCGACAGCGGGATGACGGTTATCTTCAGCCTCACGCCGAAGCGGCACATTACCGGGGTCGATGTTGAGGGCAATCACGTGCTCACCCGAGCTGCAGTGCGCGATGCTTCCGGGCTGCTGCGAGGGTCTGAGTACTTCCCCGAACGATTGGAGGAGGCGGAGCAAGCCGTTGCGCTCGCATATCAGCGGCATGGCTATTACCGCGCTCGGATCCGATCCGCCCTGCGGGAATCGGCGGAAGGCCTGGATGTAGTGCTCACGGTGGATGAGGGCCCACCGACGCGAGTGGCCGGTATCTCGATCGCGGGCCAGCCGGGTTTGCCCCTTTGGCAGATCGAGGATGCACTGAGTCTGCAAACCGGGTCAATTCTCGACCGCGACCGCCTCGATTCGGGGATCGAAAAGCTGAAAACGGTTCTGCGGACGGAGCGCTTCTACCGCGCCAGGCTGGGCCAGCCGGTATTCTTGCATCGAGACGAGAGCGCAATCGTCGCGCTCCCGGTGGATGCTGGTCCGCAATATGCCATCCACTTCCACGGGAACCGCAGCTTCCGGGATCGCGTCCTTTTCGCCATCTTGAGCTACGACGGCACTGAGTCGCTCGACCGCGCTTTGATTGCCCGAATGGCGCGGCGCCTGACGAACTTCTATCGGTACCGCGGCTTTTACGACGTTCGCATCGTGCCTCGAGACACCTGGAGCCCAGACCAGACGAGCGCCGTGCTCAGCTTCAACATCGAAGAGGGGCTGCCGCTCACGCTCAAAGACACCATCTTCCAGGGGAATCAAAGCATCTCGACGAGCGAGCTGCGGGCTATTCTGATCGAGAATATCCGCGCAAAGACGCCGGTACCACAGGGAGACGTTCATCCCACGGATGATCCTCTGGACCTCGAGGGCAGGACAGCGACGGCGGATAAGACCTCAGAACCCGATCCGGATCCTTCAGCTGTTTTTGTCGACGAGGCTTACCTCGATGCCGCGGAGAACATGACCCAGTTGTACCGCGATCGCGGCTTTCTCGATGCGAAGGTCAACCTGGCGGCGTTCGACGTCGACATCGAGCAGCGAACGGCCCAGGTGCGTTTCGAAATCGTCGAAGGCGTTCAAACGATCGTGCGCGAGATTGCTCACGCGGGGGTGCCGCCCGGAATCCAGCTCTCCAACGATCCGCAGCTGAAGATCGGCAGCGGCCTAAGCGGGTCGGCCGTCGAACGTACGCGCTCCTTGATCTCGCGAGACCTCGCGCGCAAAGGCTACCTTTTCGCGCGAGTAACCGAATCCACCACCGTCTCTGCCGATCGCAAGGATGCTCACGTCCTGTTTCGGGTGGAGGCCGGACCGCAGGTGCACGTTGGGAAAATCATTATCCAGGGGCTGAATCGAACGGACGAGCATGTGGTCCGCGCGAATCTGCAGATCCACAGTGGAAGCATCCTTGACCCGGAGGATCTCTTCGAAAGTCAGCGCAACCTCGCTGCCCTGGGAATTTTCCGCAACGTGGGCGTGAAGTTGATCGAGCCCGACGTGATGGAGCCGTCCAAGGACGTGGTCGTCGAGCTCAAGGAACGGCCGCTCCTCAACGGAAATCTCCTGCTGGGCTACTCGCTGGTGGAAGGACCGTCGGTCGGCGTAGACGCTCTGTATCCCAACCTGTTCGGCGGCGGCGTGAACCTGTCCGGGCGATTCAGATTGAACTACTACCCGGGGGGGATCTCGGTCGATCCGAGCACCGTCCCCGGGATCAACGGATTCGGCGGCCGCGCGAACATCGCATTGCACCAGCCGCGGTGGTACAGCCTCTTGCCTGCACGGGTCGGCTGGCGGCTCGACTTGGTCGGCGAGCATGTGTTCCGCCCCAGCTATCGATTCACGCGCTACGCCGCCATTCCAGGCATCGACTGGTCTGTCTTCAAATGGCTGACCCTTTCGCTGCAGTACGAGCTGGAATACGACCGAGTGCAGACCACGGCCGGGATACTTTCGATCCTGCCCTCGCTGTCGAGGGTGGATCAAGAGCGGCTCCGCTTTCCGCTCGGTAGCTTTGCGCTTCAGAGTCTGCGGCCATCGGTGGCGATCGATTTTCGAGACGATCCGCTCAATCCGCGCAAGGGCTTCTTTCTATCCGGGTATACCGAGGTGACGCACGACATCGCGGCTTATCCGACCGACGTAAGCGGTAATCCGCTACCGCCATTTCCAATCTCCACGTTGAAGGTGGCGGGCAACTTGACTTTCTATTTGCCGATCTCGTCGCGGATGGTGCTTGCTGTCTCCGGGCGCGCAGGAAAAATCTTTCAGCTCCGGCCGGACTCGCAGTCCATCGCCCCGAAGCGCTTTTACCTCGGCGGCACAACAACGCTCCGCGGTTTTCGCGAGGACGGCGTCGTGCCGCAGGATCGCCGGGACCAGCTGCATGGGGAGGTCGCTGACTGCCGGGCTTTGATCACTCAAATCGGCTGCACGCCGGGCGCCGCGGCCGTGATTAGCGGTCAAGAGATTCCCTCAGAAGGCGGTGAGGTTTTCAGCTTGGCAAAAACCGAGCTGCGCTTTCCGGTGTTCGGCGCGTGGGACCTCGGCTTCTTCTTCGAGACAGGGAACCTCTGGCTTAATCCTTCGAGCTATCGGCTCCGGCTCAACGAGCTGCGCTATTCGGCCGGCGCCGGTGTCCGCTACCTGTTTCCCATCGGCCCGGCGGCCCTGGACTTTGGGTTCAACTTGGACCCCGACAAAGTCCTCAATGAATCAACCTTCCAGATTCACTTCAGCATCGGGGTGTTTTGACGGCGTATACTCCGCCCGCTTGTTCTACTCTTTCGTCCGCACCATCGTCGCATTCGCCCTGCGCCTCTTTTATCGCGTGAGGATGGGTGCTCCACCCGAGGAAATCGATGGGCCGGTCATTTACGCGGGGAATCATCCGAACGGGCTGATCGACCCAGCGCTGGTCTTCATTATCACCCGCCGCCAGGTGACCTTTCTGGCCAAGGCCCCCCTGTTCGCGGTGCCTGTCCTCGGGTGGTTGCTCAGAGGGCTCGCGGCATTGCCGGTCTACCGAAAGCAGGACGACCCCAGCTTGATGAAAAGGAACGAGGCGAGCCTTGACGCAGCTGCCGATGCCCTGGTCTCCGGTCGGGCGATCACCTTGTTCCCCGAGGGCCGAAGCCACTCCGAGCCCCAGCTTGCGGAATTGAAGACCGGGGTTGCCCGCATTGCCATCGCGGCTCGCCGCCGGGGCGCTCAGGTGAAGATCGTTCCAGTGGGCCTGACGTATGCGGAAAAGAATCGGTTTCGCAGCGAGGTCTTGATCGAAATCGGAGAACCGATCGACGTGCCGGCGGATGAAGGACCCGAGGCGGTGCAGGCGCTGACCAACCGCATCGCCTCGGGTCTTCGGAAAGTGACGCTGAACCTGGAGCGGTGGGAAGACCTGCCGCTGATCGCGACGGCGGAGGCGCTCTACGCGCTTCGTACCGGGGATGGTGCTCGTGACCCGGAGCGGACGCGCGCGTTCGCCGAGGGAGTCCGCCTTCTCCGCGCCGAGCAACGGGTGCGCTTTGAGAGCGTCCGGAAGGAGCTGATGTCGTTTCGCCGTGCCTTGGAAGTGGCGAGTATTCGCCCCGGCGATCTGGCAGTGACGTATCGCCCTCTGGCTGTTCTCTCATTCGTCCTGCGCAACTTGATCCTCCTGGTCGTGGGGTTGCCCTTGGCGGCGGTCGGGCTGATCCTGTTCGCGCTGCCCTTTTACGTCCCGCGTTGGATCGCCTCGGCTTTGAAACCCGAGCTGGACGTGGTCGGAACGGTGAAGTTTTTGGCATCCCTGGTGATTGCTCCGCTGTGGATCGCTCTTTTGACGGCGGTGGCCTGGACGGTGCTTGGCCTGCCGTGGGCAGTTGCGGCGATGCTCGGATCGATTCCATTGGCGCTGCTGACACGCTATTTCCTCGAGCATTGGCGACGAGTCGCGCGGGACGTTCGCACCTTCTTCGTGCTCGGCGGCCGCAAGCAACTCAAAGCGCGGCTCTTTCAAGAGGGAGCCGCGCTCGCGGCGGAGATCGAATCGATTGCCGCTGAATTGCGGCCGAGGATCGGAGAAGGGACGGATCGAGAAGCCGTAGCGCCTCGGGTCACGCTTTAACCGGGCTGGTCTGAGGTCGAGCAATCAGCCTCGGTCCGAGCAGGAGCAGCAGGCCTCCCGCGAGCACTGGCAGGGAATTCACCTCGATTGCGGCGGCGATGCTGAAGCGCTTGGCGATCGCGCCGATCACGGTGGGAGACAAAGCGTCCCCGAGAAGGTGGAAAAGTAGAACATTGATGCCCATGGCAAATGCGCGGAAGGCGGGTGCGACGCAGTTGAGGATCGCAGCGTTGAGCGGACCGGTGTTCAAGAAGATCAGAAATTGAGCGACGAAGCTCAGCGCGTAGATCATCCAGGCGTCAGAAACGGTCGCAGCGAGGAACACAAACGGGGCCGCAAGGGCCAGTCCCAGCCCGGAGAGCCAGATGCCGCCGGTTGCGCTTCGTCGCTCCGCCCAGTCCCCCAAAACACCGCCGGCAAATGTTCCCAGCGTGCCGGCGATCGCGGTGATGCCTCCGAACACCACACCGGCAGTACCGAGGGGCACGCCGCGCTCGAGATTGAGGAAGGCCGGCATCCAATTCGCCAGGCCGCCGATGGAAAAGGTCATCAACGTAAGACCGCCGGTGACGATCCAGAAAATGGCATTTCGGCGAAGCTGGCGGATTCCAATGCCGAACGGAATTTTGTCGGGCCCGGAAACCTCTTCGGTCGCACCTCGCTTGGGCTCGGGGAGAAAGAGGGCCAACAGTGCGAGTGCAAGGCCTGGAATGCCGCCGACGAAGAACGCTGAGTGCCATGAATAGTGCTCCCCTACCCAGCCACCGACCCCAAACCCGGCCGCGGCTCCCAGTGGAAGCGCGACGTAGAAGAACGCGAGCATGCGCGTGCGCATGCTGCGAGGAAATAGGTCCGAGATTATCGCCGGTGCGACCGTCCCATAGCCCGCCTCGCCGATTCCGATCAGCGCTCGGGCGAACAGCAGGATGGCGAAGGTCGTGGCCAGACCCGATCCGATGGTTGCCAGGCTCCAGATGAATACGCCGCCGGCGACCAGGAATCGCCGCTGGACTCGATCCCCCAGGTAACCGCCGATCGGCGAAGCCAGCATGTAGACGATCATGAACATGCTGGCCAGCAGCCCGGCTTGCTCGTGGTCGATTCGAAGCTCGGCTTCAACCAGCGGAACGACGCCCGCAACGATGTAGCGATCGAGGTAGTTGAAAAAGTTGATCAGCGACAGAACCGTCAGCCCAAACCGCGCGCGGGGCGAGGTCTTTGCCGTCCGCACTGCTTCAGAAGCAATCTGCGTCATTGAACGGTACCGAATCGCTCGAGGAGCAATCCCCAGCGAAGCCCGCGATCGCTCACCGTGCACTCGTCTGCGTTCAACAGCTCCATCGCGGTCTGGAGGATCAGGCCACCCGCGCAAATCACGTCCGCCCGCTTGGGGTCAAGGCCTTGCAAGGTCCGACGCTGCGCAAGTGGCATGGCGCAGAGCCGCAACAGCAGCTGGCGAAGCTGACCCAACCGGAGCGTCCCTCCGTGCACTCGCCGCGCATCATAGGGATCGATCCGATGCTCAACCGCGTAGAGCGTGGTCACCGTTCCGGCCACTCCAACGAGCTGGAATTCGGCGGGAGGGGGAGGCAGCCGGAGCACGCTGCGCAACTGATTGACCACTCGATCCCGCTCTGGGTCTGCAACCGGATCTGTGGCGATATACCGCTCTGTCAGCCGCACCGAGCCGACATCGAAGCTGCGGCGAAAGGCGATCCCGGAGCTGCGATCGAGGCCGCCGTAGACGAATTCGGTGGACCCGCCGCCGATGTCAATAACCACCAGGGGGCGTCTGGGATCGCGGCGGCCAAAATCATGGAAGACCGCCTTGAAGGTGAGCTGTGCTTCCCGATCGCCGGAGATCACCTCCGGCCGAACTCCGGCGCGCCCTTCCGCTGCTTTGAGAAAGTCGTCGCCGTTCGTCGCATCTCGAGCAGCGCTGGTGGCGGAAACGACGATTTCGCTGGCCCCGAACCGGTGGGCGTCTTCAACGAAAGCAGCGAGAACCCGAAGCGTGTCCTCCATTCCTCGAACGGAAAGCATCCGCGATTCGTCAACGCCTCGCCCAAGGCGCGTGATTTCGGCGCGCTCCGCGATAGCCGCGAAAGTCCCGTCCTCGTTCCGCTCGGCCACGAGAAGCAGCACCGTGTTCGTTCCGATATCGATCGTTGCGTAGCGCGGGTTCATTGCGCTGCAGACTTCGGCCGCAGGACCTCGAGAAGGCCGGCGGCAAGCCGCTGATACTCGGACGGCTGGTTGTAGATCTGCGCCGAGATGCGGACGAGTCGCTTCGGTGGGGCGGGCCACGGGACCAGAGGCACCTCTACCCCAAATCGGTCGAGGAGCTCGATCTGTTGTGGATCGGCGTACAAGGAGGACGTCGCTGGCTCAGGCGAGCCGTCGGCGATCGGCAATGCCGCCATGCTCCCGAGCATGTGGTCCGGCGCAGGCGGAGAAATCCCGAGCGACTCGCACAGAATATTTCGCCCGTCGATCGCCAGCTGGTGATTGCGGCGCATCAATGCACCCCAGCCCTCCGGAAGGAGTTTCCCCAGGAAACGAATCGCTTCCGGCACGCAGAGGTAGGGCGACGGGTCGTCGGTCCCGGTCCAGTCGAACTCGAGGCGAAAGCGCGATCGGTCCTTTCGCCGCGAATTCATTCCATGGCTGATCGAGAGCGGATGAACATCTGCTCGGCGATCCTCCCTCACGTACAAAAAGCCCGCTCCCTTCGGCGCGCAGACCCATTTGTGACAGTTGCCTGCATAGTAGCTGGCGCCGACCGATTGCACATCGAGAGCGAGCATCCCGGGCGCGTGTGCGCCGTCGACCAATGTTTCGATCCCGCGTTCACCGAGGGCGGAAACCAGCTCGCCGATTGGCAGGATCAGCGCGGTGGGGCTGGTCACGTGATCCAACAGAGCAAGTCTCGTTCGCGGCGATACCTTCGCCATGACCCGCTCCACCGCTTCGTCTGCGGCTCGAAGTGGGAACGGCACCTCGGCGACGATCACGCGTGCATTGGCCTTGGCAGCGGCGAACTCGAGGCTGTTGCGGCAGGCGTTGTAGGCGTGATTGGTGGTGAGAAGCTCGTCGCCGGCGCGAAAATGCAGGGAGCGCAGCACGGCATTGACGCCCGCGGTCGCGTTGGGGACAAAGGCCAAGCCCTCGGGATCCGCGCCGATGAACGACGCCAGCGCCTGACGAGCCGAATCGAGCAGCGGCTCGAGGTCGCGCACGAAAAATTGAACCGGCTCGCGCTCCATCCGATCTCGGATTGCCTGCTGGGCGAGCAGTACTTCGCGAGGGCAGGCGCCGAACGAGCCGTGGTTCAAGAATGCAATGCGGGGATCGAGTTGCCAAAGATGAGCTCGATCGCCTCGCCCTGAGTCGAGCGCCACCTCAGCGCCCCCAATCGGGCGTGCTGTACGTACCACTCTCCATCGGCAGCGGCAGCTGGTTGCTGCCGTCCGAGCTCATCACGAAGAGTCGAGACGTCCCCGTTCGACCGGAGGAAAAAATGATCAGGCGGCCATTCGGCGAGAACGCCGGCTCCTCGTTGTCCCCCTGATCCTGGGTCAGCCGCGTGATTTTCCCGGTGTCCACATTGACGGTGAAGAGGTCAAAGGCCCGGCGCTCGTCGCGCGCGGTGAAGGCAATCAAGTCGCCGCGAGGAGACCAGTCCGGGGTCTGATTATAGTTGCCTTGGAAAGTGAGGCGACGGACGCCGCTGCCGTCGGTGTTCATCACGTAGATTTGGGGCGAGCCGCCCTGATTGGAGACGAAAGCGATTCGCTTTCCATCCGGGGCCCAGCTCGGGCTGGTGTTGATGAAGTAGGGGGTATCGGTGAGCTGCTTGGGGCCAGAGCCATCCGCCTGCGCCACCCAGATCTGCGTGCTCTCCGCGCTCGCCAAAGAATAAGCGATCCGCTTTCCGTCGGGCGAGAATGCGATTCCCGTCGCCATGTGATCGGACTTAACCAGAGGCGCCGCGGGAGAGCCGAAGCGCTGAACGAATATCATTGGTTTGCCGGTCCGATAGGTTGTGAAGGCTACGCCCGAACCGTCGGGGAGGAGCGCAGGCAGAACGTTCAGGACGTTGGGCCCACCGCTGTTCATGACCTGTCCGTTCTTTCCGTCCCAATCGGAGACGTAGACTTCCTTTCCCTGAGCGGTCTTTCGCACGTAGGCGAGGTGGCTCTGAAAGGGACCGGGCTCCCGCGTCAAGCCCCGGTAGACGCCGTCGGCCAAAATGTGCGCCAGCTTACGAACGTCGCGTTCGGGCGTGCTATGGGTCAGCTTGAATTGCTCTTTTCCGGTGCCCACGGTGAAGAAGTGGAGGTCCGCGCGCAGCAGGTCTCCTTCGGAGCTGAGCTCCGTCTTCACCAGTCCGTCCGCTCCGACGTTCGCCCAGCGAGCGAAGTTGATCGAGCTGGCGGTCACGCCTTCATTTCGATCCGCGAGGAAGCTCTTCCGATCGAGGACCTGAAAGATGCCCGAAGCGGACAAGTCGAACAACAGCGTGGCGTCGAACTCCGCTGCTTTCACCTTTGCCTTGGGGTCTTGCGCCTGGGGTGCGGCGACGGCGAGCGGCATCGGCCGAAAGTTCGCGCCGGAGATCTCCAGCACGGGAACCTGGGCCTCGGCTACGGCGGCGACTAGAAACCATCCCAGGCCGGACACGCGAAGAAACAACCGGGGTTTGATCAAGGGCGAAACTCCAGTGCGATACCCCTTCGCTGCAGGGCGTCGCGCAGGTGATCGGGTGGGGGAGCGAACGGCGATGCCTTCTTGACCGCCGCCAAGACGGACCCGTCGAACAGCGTGTTCCCGGACGAGCTGGCGAGCTGCACCTTGAGGACCTCTCCGGTTCGACCAATGAGGACGATCACCCTGGCTTTGAGATGCAAGCGCTCCTGCTCAGGGATGGTCTGCGAGACGTCGTAGTTGCGCTGAACCTGCGCCTTCAGCAGGCCGTAGTATCGCTCGCCCTCCTGGGTCGCCGAGTCACCGTTTGGATCCCCATCCAGCTGTCCCTCCATCTCCTCGATCTGCTGCGCAGTCTTTGAGCCGGTGGACCTGGAAGTGCGATTCAAAGCAGTAAGCAGTTGCTTGCGTCGATCTGCCGGGCTCTGTTCCGGAGGTTTCTTTGGGGTTGGACCAATCGAGACCGCCTTCGGCTCGGGGGTGGGGGCGACCGCCTTCGGCTGCTCGGGCTTTCGCGGCTCTGGCTCGGGAGGTTTCTGTGCCTCTTGTTGCGGCTGAATCCTGGGAAGAAGCTTGGGGTCGGGAGGCTTGCCGAGCCGCACCAGTGACGCCTTGATCGGCTGCTGATTCAAGTCGATCCTCGGCCCGAGTTGAAAGTAGGTGGCCGCGCTGATGGCTCCAAACAGCGCGACGTGTCCAATCACCGAGCCGATCAGAAACCGGCGCAAGGGAAGCCGGTATCCAACCAGCAGGCTTCGCTGGACCGCAGGGTGTATCTGGGCTTCCGCCGTGGCCATGTCACCGACGCTTCGGAGGACGGGGAGAAAAGGGGTCGGTAATCATCCCGACATTGGTGATTCCCGCCCGTTGAGCACTGGCCATCACCTGGACGACCGTGCCGTAGTTAATGTCCGTGTCGGCCCATAGGTAGATCTCCTTGTCCGTCTGGGCTTTGGCATTGGTCTTGAGCTTCTCCTCGAGTTGATCGAGAGGAACTTCAACATCGCCAATGAAAATTTGCTTGCCGCGGTTAATCGACAAGGTGATCTTCTGCTCCTTCGCTTCGACTGGCGCCGCCTTAGCCTGAGGTAGATTAACCTTGACGCCTTGCTGAATCAGCGGAGCAGTGACCATGAAGATGATGAGCAACACCAACATCACGTCCACCATCGGCGTGACGTTGATCTCGCTCATCGTGGTGCGCCCGGGCGACTCTTTTCCTGTTCCCATTGCCATGGCTACTTGAAGAAGTGGCGCTTCACGATGTTGAGGAAGTCGGACGAGAAGTTGGACATCTCGGTGTCGAACACCTTGATGCGCGAGACGAACGAGTTGTAGGCCACCACGGCCGGAATGGCGGCGAAGAGCCCCGCCGCGGTCGCGAACAGCGCATTTCCAATCGGCGCGGCGACCGTGGACAAAGTGGCATTCCCCTTCTCGGCGATTTCGTTGAAGGCGCTCAAGATGCCCATCACCGTTCCGAACAGCCCGACAAAGGGCGCGGACGAGCCCACCGTCGCCAGGAGGGAGACCTTCGATTCGAGGTGGGTTATCTCCGAGGTCGAGGCGCGATTGAGCGCGCGCTGCACGTTCTCGATTCCTCCGAGCTTCTCGGCCATCGCACCTTCCTGGGGATCCTTCGATTGGGCCAGCCGGGAAAGCTCCTCGTACCCGGCGCAAAAGACTTTCGAGAGGGGCGAGGAGCCAAGGGTCTGCGCTGTCTGATAGATCGAGTCCAGGCGCGAGGCTTTCCAGAAGATGTCCAGGAACGCCAGCGATTGCTGTCGAGCCCGGGAGAGCTGTCTTAGCTTCACCGCGATCACCGCCCATGAGTAAGCGGAGGCGCAAGCGAGCAGGGCCAGTACGCTCAACTCGACCAGAGAGCCAGTGCGAATGATTTCGATGTAGTTGAGCGCTGCCAGCGGTGGAGTTCCGAGAAATGTCATGGAGTACGTCGATACCTTCGGGCGTTCAGTCGGTCAAAATATCCCGCAGTCCGCCGGTGATGCGCCTTACGGCGCTTGTCTTACCTCTCCTACATTGCGGTGAGGGGAATTGAACGGGATGCTTCAAGGGGGATTGAATCCAGCCACGGTCCATGCGTCTAGAAACCCGAGCGATGGGCCGGTCGGTCGTCGTACAATTCGGAACGTAACCTATGAACACCAAAACTCTCGTCTTATTTCTGTCGCTGGCAAGCCTGAGTGGTTGCGTCGTTAAAGACAACGGTCCGTACAGCGGAAACGTGACCTTCACGTGGACGTTCGGTGGACTGACCTGCTCCAATTTACCTCAGATCAGGTCGGTGGCGATCAACATTCCCGGCGAGGTGTTGGACAACAACGGCGTGTATCCCTGCCTGACGAGCAACTACCCGGGGATCGTCCTGCATGACTTCTACCCTGGTACCTACAACTTCACGATTCAGGCCCTCGACGTCACCGGAACGGTGCTCTACTCGGCGAGCGGCAACTTCACCATCGACGGTGATGTCGCGGTGAACGTCGATCTCTCCCCGGTGTCGACGACCTCCTATGCCTATCTGACGTGGTCGTTTCCGGCCAACAGCCTCAGCGCCAATCCAAGCTGCGCTCAGGCAGGGGTCAACGTGGTGGACGTCACCATCGATCAGGGTCAAACCCAGCGCTACAACTGCGGCGACGGACAGGCGCAGCCTGGAGTGATCACCATTCCGCTCAATCCTGGTAACCACAACATTGCGCTCGCAGCTTCCAACACCAGTGTCGGCTATCCCTATTATCGATTCGTCGGGTCGCTGCAGACCACGGCGGGAAGTCCCATCGCAGCCGCGTTCCTCCTCAACTGGATCGGCGGCGTAACCGTGCGATGGCAGATCAGCGGCACCACCTGCGCCAACATTCCGACGGTGTACGTCAACTTCCGCGACCCCGTCGGCAACTTCCTCTATGCAGGCAGCGGCGACCCGCAGAACTGCACCGACGGCCTCGCTCCCGGCGGCGCAATTCGATACGACTCCCTGCCGCCGGGAAATTACTCCCTCATCTTGCAGGCGTCGGCATTCGGCGGCGGGCTTTACACGAATGCCCCCTACCCACCGGTCACCATCACGCTGGGTTACGCCAGCGACTCGCAAACCGTCACCAGCACGCTGCATCTGTGAGCGACGGTGAGGCGTGAACAGGGGCGGTTTCGAGAGGGACCGCCCCCTTTTCCTGCCCGCGCTTAACTACGGGTGGTTGCGCAGTCCGGAGCGGTGCTCCCAGGAACGGTCAAGCGCAGCGCCTCCGCCTGCTCAGCTTCGGCGACGATTCGCGCCGCCGTCTCACCGATATCGTCTCGCCGGGGCAAAGCGCCGGTCAGCGACGTAATGACTTGTTCGAGCGCAGGAAAGAAACGCATCTTAGTCAAAGGCCAGTTCAACCATCCGGCGGTGATGCAATAGTACCGGCTGAACGGAGCCGTGTGGTGGGTCGCATGATGATCGGGCGGAAGGATGAGGTGCAGGCGCTGCAATCCAGCAATGAAGAATGGCGGGTTGGTGAGGTGCGCCCACTTGTGGAATTGATTGGTCGCAAAGACCCAGAGGATCAACGAGCCAAGCAGCGTCGCCGCAAAGAGCCCGACCTCCTCCCCTGGCTGAACCGGAATCAAGAGACTGCCCACCGCAGCCGGAAGCGAGATCAAACAATTCGCGCCGTTTGTTTCAATGAAGTCGTGCCGCGTGATCGCCGTCTGATCGACGTGGTGCTCGCGAAACGGCCGAATCACCCAGGCGCCGACCAGAGGCACGTCCGGAGAACCCCACGTATCCCCCATCCAATGCACCAGGCCGGAGAAGAAATCCGCCGCGACATAGCCGACAGCGATTGCGGTGAGAACGAGCCAGGGACTGCTCTTGGCCGGATGCCAAATCCGAGCACAGAGGCAGCCCAGCAATCCGAAGAAGGCGAGGATGCTGATAACTTCGATCACCCGGAAGCCGTGTGAGTAGCCTCGCGCGAGGGCTTCAGCGTCGCGCTGCCGAAGCCAGGGGTACTGTCTGGACGATGGTGCCATCCGAGCCGTCCTTGAGTTCAATACAGTATCCAAAATTGGAATCGACCGATACCCGACAGACTATGCGCCGGATACCAATGAGGTTTCCTCTGATACGGAGTCGATGTCGACTCGGATCTGTCTGAGCGGGCGCGGTCCCGGCTATGGCGTGGAGGCCGCGAGCCGCTCGGGATGCGTATAGACGTTCAGGCTTCCGTTCCGCACGAAGCCGGCCAAGGTGATCCGCGAGCGCTGCGCGAGATCGATCGCCAGCGAGCTCGGCGCGGAGACGCTGGCCACGATTGGGATTCGCGCGATGGTCGCCTTCTGCACGATCTCGAAGCTGGCTCTTCCACTGACCACCAGCAGCGCAGGGGCGCTCGCGGGCGACGGCAGGAGCCGACCCGCGGAGCGAATCGCGGATTCGGCGCTCACCAGTCGCTCTTGGATGAGCGCGCCGATCACCTTATCGACGGCATTGTGACGGCCGACGTCCTCGAAGGCGGCAAGGACTTGGCCTTGGGCATTCATCGCCGCCGCCGCGTGCACGCCTCCGGTTTGCGAAAAATTGTGCTGAGCGCCCAGGAGCCGCTCGGTGGCAGAAGCGACCAGGCGCAAATCAACGGTTGGTCCGGCCGGCAGCTGGCCGCAGATCGCGAGCAAGTCGTCGACGCTGCGCCGTCCGCACACGCCGCAGGCGGACGTGGTGAGGGTTCCACGTCGAGTGGCTTGCACCTTGTCGACATCCAGCGAGACACCGGGGGCGGCGGTCACGTCAATGACGTTGCCAAAACCCTCGTCGCCCGGACGGCCGCAGTGGGAAACCGCGCCGACGTCGTCGATCGACCGGATAATCCCTTCGGAGAGCAGAAACCCCAATGCCAGACGGGCGTCGTCCCCCGGCGTTCGCATCGTGATCGCGACGGGTTCTGTGGCCACCCGTATCTCCAATGGCTCTTCGATCGCAATCGAGTCTGCGCGGGTTGATGGCTCGGCGCCGCCACTCGCAAAATGCTTCACCTCGCGTTCAACGATTCCCTTCACGGAGCCACCCTAGTCCTCAGATGCCGGCGGCGGAGCGTCGCGATCGGTGGCATCGCCATCGGACGTGCGAACGCGTTCGGCAATCCAATGCGTCAGAAAATCTGCGAGCTCGGACACGGCTGCGGCGCTGAATCGGCGGAAATGGGAAGGCAGCGGTTCATCCGTCACCACCGCAAGCACGTCGCTGCGTCCCGTCGCCAGCAGGGGACCCAGCTCTTTCCGCCATACCTCGATCTTGGGGAAGGGTCCATCCTTCCAACCTTCCACCAAGACGAGATCGGCCTCTGGAGCGAGGGTCTCCAACATCGAGGGAAGAGCGCGCGCCGTTTCCTGGGGAAAGGTCAACTGGACTCCCTCGGGGGCGGCAAGCGCCACCGGCGCCGCGCCTGCGATTTCCAGACGCTCGGTGTCCGAGCCGGGCTTGTGCAGGCGATGGCTGTGGCTCGAGTGCTTTACCGCTGCCACCGTCAACCCGCGCTGCCGAAGGGCGCCGATCAACTGGGTCAGCAGCGTCGTCTTGCCGCTTGCAGACCAACCAACGACGCTGACCCAGGGCGCCTTCATCGTCTCACGCTCCGGCCCTCGAGGCGACTCGCCCCACAGAAGACCGCGCCGGACTAAAGCTTGCGCCGCGAAAGAGCTCCATTGTCGCTTCCTCGCCAACGGCAAAATCGGCCCGCCCGGGCGGCAGGAGAACCCATCCATCCGCTCCAACATTTTGCAGCAGTTGCCCCGAGCCTTGCGGCCGGATTCTGGCCGTCGGTTTTCCAGCTTCGTCTCGCTCGAGCTTTGCGCTGAGCAAGTAGGTGAGGCCTCCCTGTTTGTGCTGCGGCGAGCCCAGGCGCACGGCCAGTCTTTGCCTTGCTTCGATCACCCCTTGGCGCTTGAGCAACATCGGCCGGGCGAGCTGGTCAAATGCCACCGCGGCCGCCCCCGGATTGCCGGGGAGGATGGCGACAGGGTGCCCGCCGAGCACGCTGACGCCGGCCGGTTTGCCGGGCTTGATCGCCACCCCGTCGAAAATGGTTGCTGCGCCGAGCGAGCGAAGTGCCTGTTTGATGAGATCCTTGTCGCCCACCGAGGCGCCGCCGGAGGTGATCAAAAGATCGCAGCTCGATATCAACCGCTCTATTGCGCGGCGCACCGCGCTCTCCCGGTCCGCGGCGTGCTCTAGAGTCGTCACCTGGGCGCCGGCTTCCATGCTCAACGCCGCAAGGAGCGCGGCGTTCGAATTGTACGTTTGGTGTTCTTGAGCGGCATTTCCGGGCGCAACCAGCTCATCGCCCAGTGTCAGAATCGCCACCGTCGGTTGGGACCAGACCGCTGCGCTTTCAAGGCCGAGCGAAGCGAGCACGCCGAGCGCAGATGCGTCCAGCCTTTGACCGGCCGCGAAAACCGCATCTCCCTGCGCCAGCTCCTCCCCTTTGCGGCGGACATTGCTGTGGGGGCGCGCCTCAACAAAAACCAAGACCCGGTCGTTCTCCGCGCGGGTTGCTTCCTGTCTCACCACGCAGTCAGCACCCTGCGGCAACGGGGCGCCGGTGAAGATGCGAGCAGCCTGCGCTTGACCCAGCGCGCGTTGCGGACGTGCACCGGCGTAGATGATTTCGACGACTTGAATCCGGGCGGGGCGATCCCGATTCGCCCCCGCAGTATCCGCGCTGCGCAGCGCATAGCCATCCATCGCCGAGTTGTCGAAATTCGGCAGCGAGCGCGGGGCGCGCAGCGGCTCAGCCAGGAAGCGGGCGTGCGCTTCGCTCAGCGGCAACTGAACTGAAGTGCCAACCTCGATGCTGTCAACCGCAATCGCCTTGGCTTGGTCAAGGGGAATCATCGCTGCTGCCTGGTCACCTGAATTCCGTATACGCTCCTGTCACCTCTTTCTGGAAGATGCGACGCCATTCCAACGTATCCCTCGCCATTATCGCGGGCGGCCGAGGCAGCCGGTTGTCGGGTATCCCCAAGGGCCTGCTGACCTACGATGGGCGATCTGTTGTGTCGCGCTTACTGGATCTGCAAGCGCTGGTCTCCGAGGTATTGCTCGTTTCCAATGAACCTTCGCCCTACGCATCGTTTGCCCTGCGCACGGTCGCAGACGTCATCCCCAACCGCGGCGCGCCCGGAGGCCTGCATGCCGCCCTCGTCCACGCCCGCACCGAATGGGTGTTGGCGGTGGGCTGCGACATGCCGTTCATTGTCCCCGCGGTGGCGGAGCTTATCCTCTCAGCGCGCGCAGCAGATGAGCAAATCGTCGCTTTCGAAATCAACGGGAGGCTCGAGCCCCTGTTGGCGCTGTATCACTCAGCCATCGCCGGCGCCTGGGGAGCGGCTCTCTCGCCGCAGCCTTCCTTCCGCGATATTTTTCAGCTCTTTCGGGTTCGGCTGCTCTCCGAGGAGATGCTGCGCGCCGTCGACCCGTCGATGCGTGCAATTGTGAGTATCAATACCCCCGCGGATCTCGCCCAGTTTGGAGTCAAACTCCCTGCCTCGACCCCTTCCGTGCCTTGATCTACGGGAATCTCTGTTTGATACTTTCACCGCCGGTCCATGCCTAAGAACTTTGAAAAAGTTCTCACCGGTTTCAACCACAACATCAAGCACAGGGGAAAGGTGTATCACGTCCAGACCGAGGACTCGGGCGTATCCAACCCGCACATCATCACGCACCTGTTCGTCGGCGGAAACATCGTGGCGTCGAAACGCACTTCGTATGCGGACATCATCGGCGCCGCGCACCTGGCGGAGATCGTTCGCGAGCTGATGGAGGAGCAGCACAAAGAAATGCTGCGAAACTTGATCGGCGGTGCCTTCGACGACGCGGAAGCCGGCGCGGTGCCCAAGCACTACCAGCCGGGGCAAGTCGCCGAGGTGCGGACGCCAATTCCGACGGGTTCTACGCCGGCGCGCGCCGAAGCCCCGCTTTCGCCGCCGAGGGCCGTCCCAAAGGCGCAGCCGAAGAAAGAAGGTCGCGCGGAGACTTTGTTCGGCGAGGACCTGATCTCCGAAAAGAGCCTCGACGAGGTGATCCTCAGCTACCTTGCCGGCGAAGGCGATCAGTAGACAGACCGTTCACCGAGCTTGAAGCGAAGCGGAGGTTCCGTTAGATGGATCGGCGTTCCCTCGAACAGCTGGTTCACCCGGAGTCCTCGGCATGGCGGTCGCCCAAAGAGTTGCAAGTTCCACGCAGATCTGGCGCCTCAAGGAAATCGCGGCGCGAATGCGAATCGACATCATCGAGATGCTGGCGAAAGCCGGGTCCGGTCACCCCGGAGGCTCGCTCTCGGCGATCGACATTTTGGTGTGCCTCTACTTTTCGCAGATGCGGTACGACTCCAAGAGACCCGATTGGCCGGATCGCGATCGGTTCGTCCTCTCCAAGGGCCACGCAGTGCCGGCGCAATACGCGGTGATGGCGGAAGCGGGGTACTTTCCGCGGCAGGAGCTGATGACGCTGCGTCAGCTCAACAGCCGGTTGCAGGGTCACCCGGTCAACACAGCGCTTCCCGGGATCGAGGCCTGCACCGGCGCCCTGGGTCAAGGCCTCTCGGTCGCGCAGGGGATGGCGCTCGCGTCCAAGCTGGAGGGCGACAAGTTCCACGTTTACTGCATGATCGGCGATGGCGAATCTCAGGAAGGGCAGATCTGGGAAGCGTCGATGAGCGCGCCGAAGTTCAAGCTCGATACCCTCACCGTCATCCTCGACAACAACAACGGCCAGATCGACGGCCACGTGACCGAGGTGATGAATCTCGCGCCGATTGCCGACAAGTGGCGCGCCTTCAACTGGAATGTCCTCGAGATCGACGGCCATGACGTGCAGCAGATCCTCGATGCCCTGGCGCAGGCGAAGGCTACGAAAGGCAAGCCAACGCTGATCTGGGCGCGCACCGTGAAGGGTAAAGGAGTCAGTTTCATGGAGGACCAAATTGCGTGGCACGGGACCGCGCCAAACGCCGAACAGGCGGCGAAGGCGCTGGCGGAGCTTCGAGCGGCGTACTCTCGCCTTCAACAGGAGAGGCCCTGATCATGCCTGCCAAAGCGACCCGCGATGCCTTCGGCGAGGCGCTCCTCAAGATGGGCGAGCGCTTTCCCAACGTAGTGGCGATGGATGCGGATCTGTCGAAGAGCACGAAGTCCGAGCTGTTCGCCAAGAAGTTCCCGAACCGGTTTTTCGAGTTCGGCATTGCCGAAGCGAACATGGTCGGCACAGCGGCCGGGCTGGGGCTGTCCGGTAAGGTTCCATTCGCCTGCTCGTTCGCGTGCTTTATCAGCAGCCGCTTCGATCAAGTCAGGATTTCAGTGGCCTACTCCAAGGCCAATGTCCGACTCGTCGGAAGCCACGCCGGGATCGCCATCGGGGAGGATGGTTACTCGCAGCAGGGGCTGGAGGATCTAGCGCTGATGCGAAGCCTGCCTGGAATGGCGATCATCCAGCCGGCAGATGACCTCGAGACCGAGGGTGCCGTCGAATTCCTTTGCACCTACCAGGGACCTGCCTATCTGCGAACGACCCGCCAAAAGGTGGAGCGCGTCAATCGCGAAGGGTATCGATTTGAATTCGGCAAAGCGGTCGAGCTGCGACCGGGCGGCAAAGATGCGGTCATTTTCGCATCGGGCGGTGAACTCTACCTCTCGCTCAAAGCGGCAGAGATGCTCGAGAGGGATGGCCTGAGCGTCGGCGTGATCAACATTCACACCATCAAGCCGCTGGACACAGCGGCAGTGCTGAATGCGGCGGGCCGGACAAAGATTCTGGTGACTGCGGAGGATCACCAGATCATCGGCGGCCTTGGCTCAGCGGTCAGCGAAGCGGTTGCCGAAGCGGGGCTCGGTCACCGGTTGCTGCGGATTGGCTTAAAGGACACTTTTGGCGAGAGCGGTTCTCCCGAGCAGGTGCTCGCCAAGCACAAGATGGACGCCGCGGGTATCGCCGAGCAGATCAGAGAGAGGTTCCGCTGATCGCTGTGTTTCGGGTTCTGGCCGACGCGGTCGTTGTCCTTCACCTGCTGTTCATCGCGTTCATCCTGCTGGGTGGCCTTTTGGCGCTTCGATGGACCCGGCTTGCTTGGGTTCACTTGCCGCTCAGCGCCTGGGGGGTGCTGGTTCAATGGATGTCCTGGATCTGTCCACTGACCCCGCTGGAGAATTCACTTCGCGCGCGAGGCGGCGATCCGACCTACGGAGGAGGTTTTGTGGAGCACTATCTGCTGCCAGTGCTCTACCCAGTCGGCATCGGTCAGCGGACGCACATCGTGCTCGGGGTAATCGTCCTGGGTACGAACGCCGTCATCTATTCGCTGCTCCTCGCGCGCCTGCGAGCTCGGCATCGCATCGCCCGCGGCGGATGTAAGAGCGGTTAGCCGTGCTGCTGTGCACGGCCAAACGGGTAAGCGAGCTGACCCAGCACCGTCTTCGGAATCTGCTGACCGGCGAGTCCGAACCGCTCCGGCTGCCGTCCGGGAGGCATGTAGAACGTTCCAAAAAGCAGATCCAAGAAGGCGAACAGTCCGGCGAAGTTCTTGTCGAGCCCCTCTTGCTCGGACGTGTGATGCCAACGATGAAAAGTGGGACTGGCAATCACGTAACGCAGCGGTCCCAAGGACCATCGAACGTTCGCATGCAGCAGCACCGCATAGAACGTCAGAAAGGGCAGATAGGCGAGCATCACTTTGGGGCTGAAGCCGATCAGAAAAAACGGGATCGTCTGAAGAATCCGCGGCACGGTGTCGTTCACCGGATGCAGCCTCACCGACGACAGCCAATCGAGTTGAGTGGAGCTGTGGTGGATCGCATGAAATGGCCACAGCAGCCGCCGGTGAAAAAGGCGGTGAATCCAATAGCCGATGAAATCGCCGACGAACAAGATCTCGATCGCTTGGAGCCATGCAGGTTGGCGGGCGATTGGTCCGTGCGGTTCAAGCCATTGCTGAACCGTTGACTTGCCAAAGCCAAATGCCGCGGCGGCGAACAGCGCAAAGACGGCGGCGCGCGTGATGGCCTTGGTCACCAGAGGAGTAAGGAACCAGTAGACGAGGTCGGTCCGGGTATCCGATCGCCAACGCGGTTGGCTTGGCTTTTCTGGCCAGAGTCTTTCGAGGAGGCCGAAGACGACCGCCGACGCTACCAGCCCTATCAGGACGCCTTGAATGCTGGGTTTCATCGAGGAAAGGACCCTTCGCGCTGCGCCGAGTTAACGACAGGGCTCGCAGTCAATTGCGCTGGGCTCCAGCACACCTACTCGCTCCCCGGAACTCTGAAGCAAAAACCAGGGTTCCGGGACACCTATCCCCTTGCGGTAGCCATGCCTAACGTATATAGGACTAGACAAGTACTAATTAGCTCAGCCCAAGGATATGCGCGCGATGGATGAGATGAACCAGCGGAAGGCGGACGTTCGGGCCGGGCGGACGGTGGACGCATGATTCGGATGAACAAACTGACGGACTACGGCATCGTCCTGCTCACCCATTTGGCGAGGCAGGGCGACGGTCCGATCCACTCGGCCCGAGACCTCGCCGAGTCGTCCCACGTTCCCGCGCCGACGGTGAACAAGCTGCTGAAGAAGCTCTCCCAAGCGAGGTTGCTGACCTCGCAGAGAGGCGTCAACGGGGGATACACCTTGGCGAGGGATCCGGCGGACATATCCGTCGCGGAAGCGATCACCGCTCTTGAGGGGCCGATCGCGATCACCGAGTGCAGCAGCAGCGTCACGGGCCTGTGCAGCCTGGAGCAGATCTGCCCCAACCGCAGCGGCTGGCGAAACATCAGCCAGGCGATCCGCGAGACGCTCGAGGGGCTGAGCCTAGAGGACATCGCACATCCAAAGACGGGCTCGACATTGGATGACGCCGCTCGCGGGAGCGGAAGGACGTCTTCGACAAAGAAAGCTTTGGGTGCCTCATGACCACCACCAACGAGGTCCGAAAATTAACTGAGCGCGAGTACGAGCACGGCTTCGTCACCGCGGTCGACGAAGACACGGTTCCCCGGGGGTTGACCGAGGAAACCATCCGCGCGATCTCGGCCAAGAAGAATGAGCCCCAGTTCATGCTCGACTGGCGGCTGAAGGCTTTCCGTCACTGGCTGACGATGAAAGAGCCGACGTGGCAAAACGTGCGCTACCCGCCGATCGACTACCAAGACATCATCTACTACTCCGCGCCGAAGCGAAAAGCGGCGCTCAAGAGCCTCGACGAGGTCGATCCGGAGATCCTGAAGACCTACGCCAAGCTCGGAATTCCACTCGAGGAACAGAAGATGCTGGCCGGCGTGGCGGTGGATGCCGTATTCGACAGCGTCTCGGTTGCGACGACCTTCAAGGAGAAGCTCGCCGAAAAAGGCGTGCTCTTCTGCTCGTTCTCGGAAGCGGTGCAAAAGTACCCGGAGCTGGTGAAGAAGTACCTCGGCTCGGTGGTCCCCTATAGCGACAACTTCTTCGCCACCCTCAACTCAGCGGTGTTCAGCGACGGCTCGTTTTGCTTCGTGCCGAAAGGCGTTCGCTGCCCGATGGAGTTGTCGACCTACTTTCGGATCAACGCGGCGGACACCGGCCAGTTCGAGCGTACCTTGATCGTCGCCGAAGACGGCGCCTACGTGAGCTACCTCGAAGGCTGCACCGCGCCGATGCGCGACAAGAATCAGCTGCACGCGGCGGTCGTGGAGCTGGTGGCTCTCGAGGGAGCGCAGATCAAGTACTCGACCGTCCAGAACTGGTACCCGGGCGATGCCCAGGGCAGGGGCGGCATCTACAACTTCGTCACCAAGCGCGGCCGCTGCCAAGGCGCCAACTCGAAGATCTCTTGGACTCAAGTCGAGACGGGCTCCGCGATCACCTGGAAATACCCCAGCGTCATCCTCCAAGGGGACAACGCGGTGGGCGAGTTCTATTCCGTCGCGCTGACCAACAATTACCAACAGGCGGATACCGGCACGAAGATGATCCACATGGGCAAAAACACCCGAAGCACGATCATCTCGAAGGGAATCTCGGCTGGGCACGGACAAAACACCTACCGCGGTCTGGTGAAAATCCTGAAGGGCGCGGCCAATTCCAGAAACTACACCCAGTGCGATTCGCTGCTCCTGGGAAGCACGTGCGGCGCGCACACGATGCCCTATATCGAAGTGCGAAACCGCTCCTCGCGCGCGGAGCACGAGGCATCCACCTCGAAGATCGGCGAAGACCAGCTTTTCTATTGTAGGCAGCGCGGCATTTCCGAGGAGGACGCGGTGACGATGATCGTCAACGGCTTCTGCCGCCAGGTTTTCAAGGAGTTGCCGATGGAGTTTGCCGTCGAGGCGCAGAAGCTGCTCAGCGTGAGCCTCGAGGGGAGCGTAGGCTGATGCATCTGCTCGAGATCCGAAATCTTCACGCCGGCGTCGACGGGAAGGAAATCCTGCGCGGAGTCAACCTGACCATCGATCCGGGCGAGGTCCACGCGATCATGGGCCCGAATGGCTCGGGGAAGAGCACGCTGGCGCAGCTTTTGGCCGGGCGCGACACGTACTCGGTGAGCGAAGGCCAGGTTCTCTATCAGGGCGAGGACCTTCTTTCCATGTCGCCCGAAGATCGCGCGGTGGCGGGTGTGTTCTTGGCCTTCCAGTATCCAGTGGAGATCCCGGGCGTGGGCAACATGTACTTCATGCGCACCGCGCTCAACGCCATCCGCCGGCGGCGCGGGCTCGAAGAGCTGGACGCGATGGACTTCCTCGCGCTCGCCAAGGAGAAGCTCAAGCTCGTCGAGATGGATCAGAAATTCATGAATCGATCGGTGAACGAAGGCTTCTCTGGGGGAGAGAAGAAGCGAAACGAGATCCTTCAGCTGGCGGTTCTGGACCCCAAGCTCGCCATCCTCGATGAGACGGACTCCGGCCTGGACATCGATGCGCTGAAGATCATCGCCAATGGAGTGAACGGGCAGCGCCGGCCTGACCGCGCGATGCTGTTGATCACGCACTATCAACGCCTCCTCAACTACGTCGTTCCGGATCGGGTCCACGTGATGGCCGATGGCCGGATCGCTCGCTCTGGAGATCGCCAATTGGCGATGGAGCTCGAGCAAAAGGGCTACGCTTGGCTCGAGCAGCAGCCCGATCCAACGTCGCGGCGCGGGGCGGTCGCGCAATGACCGAATCGCGTCAACATTACCTCGCGCGCTTTGAGTCGCTTCGCGAGCGCCTGGACAAGCTCGGCACCGATCGAGTGCGCCGGCTCCGCCGGTCTGCGATCGAGCGCTTCGGGGATCTCGGGTTTCCTACAGTGAAGAACGAGGAGTGGAAGTTCACCAACCTCGCCCCATTGCTGGCGGTGCCCTTCGAGCCCGCCAACCGCGATGGATTCGATCTCGATGCCCTTCGGCCGGTGGCGGCCCGCTTCGATGGCGCGCGATTGGTGTTCGTGGACGGCCATTTCCAGCCGAGCCTGTCATCTGTCGGCGGTCTGCCCAAAGCAGCCGTCGTTAGCGATCTCGCCACTGCGTTTGCTGAAAACCCCGCGCTGGTCGAAGCCAACCTGGGTCAACATGCGCTGGCAAAGTCGAGCGCCTTCACTGCGCTGAACACCGCGCTGATGCAGGATGGCGTGCTGCTCCAGCTTCCAAAGGGTACGGTGTTGAACGACCCGTTACAGCTCGTTTTCGTCTCCACCGCGCCGAGCAAGATGTCCAGTCCGCGGATTCTCATCGTCGCCGGGGAAGGCGCTCGGGCCACGGTGGTCGAGGCCTACCTTGGGCTTTGCGAGCCACCGTATTTGACCAATGCGGTGAGCGAGATCGTTCTCGAGCAGGGGGCGCAACTGGAGCACTACCGCCTGCAGGACGAGTCCGCACGCGCATTCCACGTGGGTCTCGTCCAAGTCACGCAAGGGCGCGACAGCCACCTTGTCTCGCATTCCTTCTCGTTCGGCGCGTCGCTCGCCCGAACGGAGGTTCGGACGGTGCTCGGAGAGGAGGGGAGCTCGTGCGCGCTCAACGGCCTGTACATGGGGCGAGTCCAACAGCACCTCGACAATCTCACCAGCATCGATCATGCGTCGTCCCACTGCACCAGCCGCGAGTTGTACAAGGGCGTCCTCGATCAGCGCTCCACCGGCGTGTTCAGCGGCAGGATTCGAGTTCACCCCGATGCTCAGCAGACCGATGCCAGCCAGACGAACAAGAACCTGCTTCTTTCCGAGGATGCGATGGTGGATACCAAACCGCAGCTCGAGATCTTCGCCGATGACGTCAAGTGCACTCACGGCGCGGCGGTCGGTCAACTCGACGAGGACGCGATCTTCTACCTTCGCACGCGCGGGATGGCTCAGCAGGATGCAAAGCGCCTGCTTACCTATGCGTTCGCGCGCGAAATGGTCGAGCTGATCCGGTTGGATGCATTCAAGGCTCGCATTGAGACCTCGATTGCAACGAAGCTGCCCAACGGAAGAGAGCTCGCGGAGGCCGCATGAGAGCCGCGCGAGAAGCCCCCGCGATCAGAGCCGTCAGCAGCTTCGATCCGGAGCAGGCGAGAGCCGATTTTCCGATTTTGAAGCAGAAGGTTCGTGGTCGGCCGCTGGTTTATTTGGACAGCGCAGCGACGAGCCAGAAGCCGAAGTGCGTGATCGACGCGGTCTCGAATTACTATTGCACCACCAACGCGAACGTTCATCGGGGGGTTCACGCGCTTTCCGAATCGGCCACCGAGCAATTCGAGCAAGCCCGAGAGAAGGTGCGTCGCTTCATCAACGCTCCAAGGGCCGAGGACATCGTCTTCGTGCGCGGGACGACGGAAGGAATCAACCTGGTCGCGCAGAGCTTCGGTCGCACCCGGGTGCGCGGCGGCGATGAGATTCTCATTTCGGCGATGGAGCATCATTCGAACATCGTCCCCTGGCAGCTCTTGTGCGAAAGCACCGGCGCAGTTTTGCGGGTCGCTCCAATGAACGAAGCCGGCGAGCTGCTCGTCGACGAGTTCGAATCCATGCTTGGCCCCAAGACCCGCCTCGTCGCCTTGGCGCACATTTCGAATGCGCTGGGGACGATCAACCCGGTACGGCAGCTCATTGCGATGGCCCACGCGCGCGGCATCCCGGTGCTGTTGGACGGCGCGCAAGCAGTCCCGCATCTCAAGGTCGATGTGAAGGCGCTCGACTGCGACTTCTACGCTTTCTCCGGTCACAAGATGTTCGGTCCGATGGGAATCGGCGCACTGTTCGGCAAGGCGGAATGGCTGGAGTCAATGCCTCCCTATCAGGGCGGCGGCGACATGATCCTTTCAGTGACGTTCGAAAAGACGCTCTACAATCGCGTCCCCTACAAATTCGAAGCGGGGACGCCCGACGTCGCCGGCGCGATTGGTCTGGGAAGCGCGATCGACTATCTCGCCGGACTCGGAATCGAGCAGATCGCAGGCTACGAGCACGAGCTACTCGACTACGCCACGCGCGCCCTTGCCGCTGTTCCCGGAGTCCGACTGGTGGGGACCGCTCGCCAAAAGGCCAGTGTCATTTCGTTTCTGATGGACGACGTTCATCCACACGACATCGGAACGATCCTCGATCGGGAAGGAATCGCCGTCCGCACCGGCCATCACTGCGCGCAGCCGGTGATGAGGCAGTTTGGCATCGACGCAACGGTCAGAGCCTCGCTGGCGCTCTACAACACGCCAAAGGACATCGACGCGCTCGTCGCCGGGCTTGAGAAGGTCAAGGAGGTCTTTCAGTGAGCTCGGATCTCCGCGACCTATACCAGGAGGTAGTGGTCGACCACAGCCGGCACCCGCGCAACTTTCGCAAGATCGATCGCCCCGACCAGACCGTTCAGGGGTTCAATCCCCTGTGCGGCGATAAGCTCACGCTCTACGTCAAGTTCAACGATCAAGTGATCGAGGACATCAGCTTCGAAGGCTCCGGGTGTGCGATCTCCAAAGCCTCCGCGTCGATGATGACGGCGACGACGAAGGGGAAGACGAAGGCTGAGGCGGAGGAGCTGTTTCGGCAGTTTCACACGTTGATCACCGAGGGCCCTGATGGACCGGTGAAACGCGAGCAGCTCGGCAAGCTCGCAGCCCTCGGCGGTGTTTCCGAGTTCCCTGCTCGCGTCAAGTGCGCGAGCCTTGCCTGGCACACGCTCCGGTCGGCGCTCGAGGGTAAAGGAGAAGCGGTTTCCACCGAGTGACGCCCGAGTTATTGAAAGGTTGGCATGTACCGAAGAAGCGAACGCGAGGTTCTACTGCGAGATTGTGAAGGAACTGAGATTCCCGGCGGAGACAAAGCTCTGCTCCCGAAGGGAAGCTTGGTGACCGTTATCCAGTCGCTCGGCGGCAGCCACACCGTGCTGACCGAGCAAGGGTACATGGTGCGCATCGATGGAAAAGATGCGGATGCGCTCGGGGACAAGTACGCGAAGGCCAGCCAGGAACCCAAGCCGGCGGCACCCGACGGACCTTTCGAAGAATCACAGGTCTGGGATGAACTGAGGACCGTCTACGATCCGGAGATCCCGGTCAACATCGTCGACCTCGGTCTGGTCTACAAGTGCGAATCGAAGCCCCTTCCCGGCGGTGGATACCGGGTCGAGGTCCAGATGACGATGACTGCGCCGGGGTGCGGCATGGGCGGAGTTCTCAAGGAAGACGTCCGGCACAAGGTGCTCGGCCTCTCTGGTGTGAAAGAGGCGGACGTCGAAGTGGTCTGGGAACCGCCCTGGGATCCCAGCCGGATGTCGGACGCAGCGAGGCTGCAGCTCGGTTGGATGTAAAGCGCTAGTCGTAGTACTCGTGGCCGAGGTGGGTGATCGGCTCCTCGCCCATCAGCCAGCGCAAAGTGTTCTTCAGCTTCATCAGCTGGATGAAGAGGTCGTGTTCTGGATAAAGCCCCTCGGCGGTCATCGGGCTCTTGAAGTAGAAGCTCAGCCACTCCTGGATTCCCTTGAAGCTCGCCCGCTGGGCCAGGTCCATGAACAGCGCGAGATCGAGCACGACCGGAGCTGCGAGGATCGAGTCTCGGCAGAGGAAGTTCAGCTTGAGCTGCATCGGATATCCGAGCCAGCCGAACAGGTCGATGTTGTCCCAACCTTCTTTCGCGTCGCCGCGCGGAGGGTAGTACTCGATGCAGACTTTGTGGGTGAGGTTCCCGTACAGCTGCGGGTAGAGGCTCGGCTGGAGGATGTGTTCCAGCACACCGAGCTTCGAGATTTCCTTCGAACGGAAAGACTCGGGGTCGTCGAGCACCTCTCCGTCGCGGTTGCCGAGGATGTTGGTGGAAAACCACCCGCGCAAGCCGAGCATTCGGGCTTTGAAGCCCGGCGCAAGCACGGTCTTCATCAGCGTCTGCCCGGTCTTGAAGTCTTTGCCTCCCAGAGGAACTTCGAACTTGCGTGCCAGCTCCCACGCCGCGGGGAAATCGACCGTCAGATTCGGCGCGCCGTTGGCGAACGGGACTCGCTCCTTGATGCACGCCCAGGCGTAAATCTGAGAATTCGTAATCGCCGAGTCGTTGTTCTTTAACCCCTGCTCGAACGCGGTGATCGAGTTGTGGACCGCGCTCGGCGCCAGGTACGTCTCGGTCGAGCCGCACCAGATCGCCACCGCCCGCGAGCACTCGCGCCTCTTGACGAACGTGCGGATGTCGTCGCGAAGCTGCTCGACCATGTCGGCTTTGCTCGACCCGGTCTTGACATGGGTGCCGTGAAGGCGACGGACGTACTCGGGATAGAAAACCCCCTTCATCGGATGAATGCGCTCCAGCTCCTTGCGGATGAGCTCCAAGTGGTGCTCTTCCAACACCGCTGCGTGTTTGGCGGCCTCATAGGCGCTGTCCGGAAAGATGTCCCATCCCCCGAACTCGAGCTGATCGAGCGAAGCGAGGGGTACGAAGTCCTTCACCTTCGGAACGCGCCCTTCGGTGCGACGACCCAAGCGAATCGTACCCAGTTGAGTCAAGGATCCGATCGGCTCGGCCAATGCTTTTCGCGCCAGAAGGATGCCGGCGATCGTCGTCGTGGCCACCGCACCCAATCCCGGCATCAGCACTGCGAGCCTGCCCTCGGGTGGTTGGATGGTCTTGGGATGTTTCATCAGCTCGCCTTTCGAAGGGTTTAATCACCGACTACGGGGTGAGCAAGACATTTAATTTGCCGTGGATGGCTCATCGCGAGACACTCGATGCGGCTCGGGGCAGGCGTGGGGCTCGCTCCGCGAACCCGAAGTGAAGGGACTGCACTTTGCACTTCAGGACGATGCGAAGGGCCTATAGGTGATATGGGCGAGCGCGTCAACGGTACGCGCGGTGTAACTCTCGCAGTGGATTGCCGCCGATCGAGCCCTACTTGTCGAGCGCGAGCAGCGCTGCGGCTGCAAATCCAGTTTGCTCCAACACTGTAGAATCGTCTACAGCTTCGCTGGGCTGAGACATCGTTCGGAGTCTGTCGCATGACTACCGGATCGCTGCGGATGGTTGCGATTCTTCTCGCGCTCCATGCAGTTTTCCTCTCTGCATTCTTGCTTCGACTGTTCGGCCTGGTGCGCCCGGGGCACCGGCTTGGTCTCGACACTGCGCCGGCGACGGTCGAGCGCTACGCCAATCCGCATGCGAACGCTCTGCTGATGGTGCATGGCATGGGCTTCGCAGTGTTTTACTGGGGCTTGTTGTCCGCGCTGTCGGCGAACCGCCTGCCGGTTGGATTCATTCGCCCTGCCTTGTCGATCGCCGTCGTCGTGCTGGCGATCGGCCTTTTGAGTTGGGCGTTCTTGGTTTTCCGTTCCTGGCGGCTGCTTGCCGAGCTCGACCGGGGACACGAGCTGTGCACCGAGGGGCCGTTTGGTTTCGTCCGGCATCCCATCTATCTCGCCTGCGATCTGCTGGCGATCGGAACGGCGATCTGGGTCACCACACCGGCGGTGCTGGTCGGGACGGCCCTGGTGATCGGCGGTGGCGACCTCCGCGCCCGCGCCGAGGAACGGATTCTGCTGGCGGCATTCGGCGAACGATACCGCGACTACATGAATCGAGCGCGTCGGCTGATTCCTGGGTTGTACTGAGGTGAGCGATTTGGGTTACATAGGTTTCGCTTGAGGCTCGCGTTCATTTCACAGCTCACCGAAGCGTCGCTGCGAGCCCCCGCGCGATTTCTGATCGCCGCCGCCGCCTTGACGGTTGTCTCTGTCTGGCTGGCGTCGCATCTGCAGATACGCTCCTCATTCGAGGAGCTGCTCCCGTCCGACGTTCCCAGCGTGGCGCACGTCAAAGAGCTGGTCCGGCGCGTCGGCGGGGATGGAACCGTTCTGGCTGTCGTCCAGGTGCAAGACCCGTCCAGCGGCCTGGAGCATGCCGAGGTGCTGACCCGAGAGCTGGCCGAGGAGTATTTGGCCTTTGGGCCGTCAACGATCCGCGCCGTCGAGTGGAACATGGAGCGGATAAAGAAGTGGTACGTCGAACACTGGCCGATGTTCATCCCTTTGGAGGATCTCCAGCAAACCCGCGACACCCTGCGCGCCGAGCGCTCCAAAGCGAAGGCGAAAGCCAACCCGCTCCTGCTGAACTTCGATGATGAACAAAAAGAGACGGCGGCTTCGCTCAGCGCGGAGGAATTGCCCTGGCTCGATCCCAAACAACCGCTGCCCCACCAAAAGGTAGAAGAGCGGTTTGCGCGCTACAAGAAAGGCTATCTGGTCCATCCGGACGGGCGATCGACCACGATCCTGGTGCGACCCACCGGCACAGCCCTCGGCGTTCACGAGGCCCGCCGACTGCTCGATCAGATGCGCCAGATCGCCGACGGGCATCAAGACGAGCTGCAGCGCTATCACCTGCGCGTTGGATTCGGAGGGACTTTCCCGCTCTTCGTCGCCGAATACGAGTCGATCTTGAACGACGTCGCCTCGACGGCGCTGATTACCGTCGTCCTCGTGCTCGCGTCGCTGTTCCTCTTCTACCGCGAACTTCGGTCCACCATTGCGTTGCTGATCGCCATCCTCGTCGCCGTGGCGGTGACCTTCGGGCTCACCAAGCTGGTGATTGGGTACCTCAACACCCAGACCGCATTCCTCGGGGCGATCGTCGTTGGCAACGGCATCAACTACGGATTGATCTACCTCGCGCGCGTTGCTCAGCTCCGCCGCGCCGGGGCGTCGTTGCGAGCTGCCTGCATCGATGGCGCAGCGACCTCTGCCAGCGCGACACTGGTCGCTGCCGCTGCCACCAGTGTTTCTTTCGGCGTGCTGATCGTCGCGGCCAATCGAGGGTTTCGGCACTTCGGGTTCATCGGCGGAATAGGGATGTTGTTGTGCTGGCTGTTCACCTTCGCTCTCGTCCCGGCCCTCCTCACGCTTCTCGAGTGGGTACGCCCGTTCTATCCGGCCGCGCTGGGCGCAAGGCCTGGGAAGCTAGTTCCAAGTTTCTATCGCCTGATCTTATCGGTGCCCAAGACCATCGTCGCGGTCTTCGCGGTGCTCACCACCCTTTCGTCGCTAGCGTTCCTGCGGCAGCTGCCGGATGCGCTGGAGCGAAACCTGAACAATCTCACCAACGATCTCAGCAGGCAGAAGCAATTAGTAGAGGACAACGATCGCGCGCAGGGATCGCTGGGCAGATCGGTTGCCGGCGCGATCGCGCTGCTTCCATCCCGGGAAGCCGCCGACGAGTTCTGCGACGTCATTCGCAAGCGTGCCACACAGCCTCATTGGGCACCTCTGATCGACGGTTGCGACACCATTTCCAGCGTCGTACCCCGGTTCCAGGAGGAGAAGCTCGCGGTCATTGGCGATATTCAGCGAATGCTCTCTGATTTTCTGCTCGAGCATTTGCCCGCGGACCAAGCCGCTCGGCTCAAAGTGGTGAGGTCGCAGCTGGCGGCGCAACGGCCGCTGACAATCGAGGAGGCGCCCCCGAATCTGGTGGATCGATTTCGCGAGCGCGACGGCGCGATCGGCCGGATCGCAACCATCACCGCCAAGCCGGATGCGAAGCTGGAGTTCGGCCCAAACTTGAACAACTTCGCCGCGGCGGTCCGCAGTGTCCCGGTCGGGGGTCACCTGTTTGACGCAGCGGGTGAAAACGTGGTGTTCGCCGATCTCTTGGAAAACATCGCGCACGAGGGGCCGCTGACGACCCTTTTATCGCTGGTGGGCGTTTGCATTCTGGTGGTGGCCCTCTTCCGCAGCGTCCGGGCCAGCCTGCTGGTGATTGTCACGCTGGTGACCGGCGTGATTCTGATGAGCGGAGTCGCCGTTGCGCTCAAGCTGAAGATCAACTTCTTCAACTTCATCGTGTATCCGATCACCTTCGGAGTTGCGGTCGACTATGGCGCGAACGTGGTGGCGCGAATCCGAGAGCGCGGAGGCAATGTGCTCGCGTCGTTGATCGAAGTTGGGCCGGCGGTCGCGCTCTGCTCCTGGACCTCGATCATCGGGTACAGCTCGCTTCTTCACGCCGCCAATCGAGCGCTTCGTTCCTTTGGCTGGTACGCCGTCATCGGAGAGATTACGTCGATTATTTCGGCGTTGGTCCTGCTTCCGGCTCTTAGATTGCTGATACCGGCGCGCGTGATCATCCCTGCGCCGGACCACTCGGAGCAGTATCGGTCGACGGCCGGAGCGTCAAGTCGCAGCGTTCTGTCATCGCGGCAGCGTTAGCAGCGCTGCGCGATCGGAGTTAGTTGTCGCTCGCGTGAACCCGTGTTATTCGCCAGAGGTCATGCTGATTCAAGGAGCACGCCGGCTTCGCGCCAATCCGGACGAGGACGACGAGCACCTGACGAGCGCGGGATTGGATCTCTCGGTGGTCATTCCGCTCTTCAACGAAGAGCCGAACGTCGCGCCGCTCCTGGACGAATTGTTTGGCGCTCTTCGCGGGTTGGGCCGGAGTTACGAGGTGATCGCGGTGGACGACGGAAGCCGCGATGGCACTTTTGCCGCCCTGTCGAGAATTGCGGCGACCGAAGGCTCACTTCGGGTTATTCGACTGAGGCGCAACTTCGGACAAACCGCTGCGATGTCCGCCGGGATCGAGGCGGCCCACGGGGATGTAATCATTCCGATGGACGGCGATCTTCAGAACGATCCCACGGACATCCGCCGATTGCTCGCGAAGCTCGAAGGGGAGGATGGGAGCAGCGAGAGCTTCGATGTCGTCAGCGGGTGGCGAAAGAATAGGAACGACAAACAATTCGGCAGGAAGCTCCCATCGCGAGTTGCAAATTGGTTGATCAGCGCCATTTCGGGCGTCTGGCTTCATGACTACGGCTGCTCGATCAAGGCCTATCGGCGAGAGGTGCTCGAGGGGGTCCGGCTGTACGGGGAAATGCACCGCTTCATTCCCATCTACGCGAGCTGGCAGGGCGCGCGCGTGACTGAAATGGTGGTCAATCACCGCGCTCGGCGAGCAGGCGTATCGCATTATGGCTTTGGGCGAATCGGCAAGGTTCTTCTCGATCTGCTGGTGGTGAAATTCCTCGCGAGCTTCGCCACCAAGCCGATTTACTTGTTCGGCGGCTTCGGCTTGGTCTCGCTCCTGCTTGCGTTTTTCGCTTTCGCCTGGGCGGTTGTCTACAAGTTGCTGGGTTTGAAGAATTTCGTTCAAACGCCGCTTCCGCTTCTGACCGTGCTTTTCGCTCTGGTGGGTGTGCTGAGTATTTTAATGGGCTTGCTCGCTGAGCTCGTAATCCGCACCTACTATGAATCCCAAAACAAACGTCCGTACCTGATCGCCGAGCAGATCAACGCGATTGATGAAGCAGCTTTCGGCGATGGAAGCAGCCTACTCGGCCAAGATTCCACCCGCTCGTCGGGCGCTGGCGTTTCCTGATTCCTGATCCCGAGGCGAACACATCATGTGCGGCATCGCGGGTGAAGTCCGGTTCGGCGCGAATCCAGAGCGCGATGCGATCGGGCGGATGACCGAGGTGCTCATCCACCGCGGACCGGATGATGAAGGCTTTCTTTTCGACGGCCCGGCCGCGTTGGGCCATCGCCGGTTGTCAATCCTCGATATCGAGGGTGGCAGCCAGCCGATGTCCCGCGAGCGCTGCTCGATCGTTTTCAACGGCGAGGCTTACGAGTTCGAAGAACTGCGGCGAACGTTGCAAGCGCGCGGTCACGTTTTCACGACCAGAAGCGACACCGAGGTCGTGCTTCGGGCCTATCTCGAGTGGGGCGAGCTTTTCACGGAGCGCGTTCAGGGGATGTTCGCCCTGGCCATTTGGGATGCCCGCCAGAAGAAGCTTGTACTGGCGCGCGACCGCCTGGGAAAAAAGCCGCTGTACTTCGCACTGGCCCGGCGGGCCACTTGGATCAAACAGCCCGGCCGCACCGATTCTCTTGCCGCCGCGGATCGGCTGTTATTCGGCTCCGAGCTCAAAGCGCTGATCGCGCATGGCGCAATGCCGCGAGACTTGGATCAAGATGCCTTGGTTCAATATCTCGCGGCAGAATATGTTCCGAGCCCGGATAGCATCTTGGAGGCGGCGGGGAAGCTGCCCGCTGGGCACGTCGCCATCTTCGACGAGCGCAGCTTCCGAGTGCGCCGCTACTGGCAAACCCCAGTGCCGTCCTCTGCAAAACGGCTCACGCCTGCCGAGGAAACAGAAGCGGCGCATGAGCTGGAGCGGCTGCTCGATTCGGCGGTTGCCCGCCGCTTGGTGGCCGATGTACCAGTCGGTGTTTTCCTCAGCGGTGGAATCGACTCGAGCGCGATTACCGCTCTGGCAGTTCGCCATCATCGCCCGTTAGCGACGTTTTCAATCGGATTTCACGAGCAAACTTTTGACGAGTCGCGGTTTGCGAAGCTTGCGGCCGATCGCTTCGGAACGCAGCATCATACCGAGGTTCTGTCCGGCGACGCTTGCCTCGACGAGATACCGCACGCGGTCGAATGTCTCGACGAGCCCTTCGCCGACCCCTCCGTGCTTCCCACTCTGCTGTTGTCGCGCTTCGTCCGAAAACACGTGACCGTGGCGCTCGCGGGCGACGGAGGCGACGAGTTGTTTGCAGGCTACGATCCGTTTCTCGCTCATCGCGTGGCGAGTTGGGGGGCGCGGCTGCCGCAGCCGGCGCAAGCGCTGCTGCGCCGAGCGGCCTCGATGCTGCCAGCGTCGTCCAAGTACATGAGCCTGGACTTCAGGCTGAAGCAATTTCTGCGAGGCCTGTCGGCTTCCGATTCACTGCGACACCAGGTTTGGATTGGCTCGTTCGTGCCAGAAGAGCTCGTCAACATCCTGGATCCGGCGCTCCATCCGCGGCTGCGAAACGAAATTGTATACCGCGAGGTCTTGGCGGAGGCCGGGCGCGCGGCTCGGGCCGGGGTGCTCCCGGGTTCCATCGACGAGGCGCTCCGATTCTATCTGACGCGGTACTTGACCGATGACATCCTCGTCAAAGCGGACCGGGCGGGGATGGCCGCATCGCTCGAGGTGCGCGCGCCTTTTCTTGATACGCACGTGGTGGAATTTGTCGCCAAGCTGCCCTGGCAGGAGAAGCTCGGGTGGAGCCAAACAAAGGTTTTGCTCCGCCGGGTATTGCATGGGTTGCTTCCGGAAGAGATCCTGACTCGCCCCAAAAAGGGATTCGGGATCCCGGTGGCGTCCTGGATTCGGGGACGCCTCAAGGAGTTGTTCGAGGATTTGTTCTCCCCAGCTTCACTCGCACGGTCCGGCGTCTTCAAACCGAAAGAAACGAGGGCGCTGCTCGATCGCCATCTTACCGGGGCGGTAGATCTTCGCAAGCCCCTCTGGACAATTGCGATGTTTCTTCTTTGGCAGCGCCGATGGGGAGCTGCCGCCGCGACGTCTCGCGTTGACAGCGCGGCTTAGGCAGTCTCTAAAATCGAACGCCCACGTTCGCGGTTATGTCGAAGATATTTCCCTGCGGAGGGAGAGGAGCCTCGAGAATATGACCCGGCTCCCATCGCAAGGGAGTATAGCGGTAGCTGGCGCGAGCCCCGATCGCGATCGGCTTCAGGTTGACGTCAATTCCGATCGCAAATGGGATCTCTACGTTGAAGATGTCATAGGACGACGATGTACCGAAGGCGGTATTCCCCGTATATACAACGCCAGTTTGTGCCACGTGGGCGCCGCCAATGCCGACCATCGCGTAAGGCCTCACGACTGTGAGTTGAGGGACAAAGAACTTGCCCGCGATCGTGCCGCCATTGCGGTAAAGCCCAGCGTTTGGCTGATTCGAAAAGTGATTTGACGACCCTTCGTATGAAAACTCGAGGTCGAGAATCTCGATCAGCTGAAAGCTCACCGCCACTCCCCAGGCGGGTCCAACCGATGTTACCTTCCCGAGGTCTCCCGTGTACCACGAGGGCCCGGATTTAATGACCAATTGGGTGTCAGCGAATCCCGGGACGGACCACAGAAAGCCGACAGCGGCAAGCGACGCAAACTTCTGATGGGAGTACATTCTTCCCTCGCCAGCACAACACGGACAGTGTCGACACCTTCTACCATGGGTGCCAGTTTATAGCTACGGATTCCATCGACCGTGTCGAATGCATCTGGCCGCTGAACTATTTTCGCGTTTCTCACGCGGCGCGTTTATCGAGCCAGCCGTGGTCGTAGAGCGCGTTCGATTTCATCGGCAATCTGGCGGGCACCGATAACATCTGGGTGCCATTCGTCGATGATCAGCCGCGCCGGGTCAATATCAATCAAGAGATACGGCAGATTTTGCTCCTGAAACAGTTCGCGGACGATAAATGCCTCGGGGTGTTCGCCGAGTGTCCGCGGTTGGCCAAAGCTCGGGATGACGAAGAGTGGTTCGGCGCCTCGAGCACGCGACGCGCGCGCGATGGCTCGCACGATTGCCTTGTTGAGCGCCATCGTTTCGGATAGCGACGCATCGCTCAGGTAAGGCAGCACATTAAACAGCAAATCGCGCAGACGGGTATGAGACAACAATCCCGACGCCGCCGGCACTTGCTCAAGCTTTCCGTTGCTGAGGACCAGACGGGGTCGGTAATCTTGCAAGTCTCGGCCGAGCTGCACCGGCAGAAAGACGGTCAGCACGGCAACCGGTTTATCCAAGCGTGCGAGCGCGTCGGTAAGCCGGAGGTACGCTTGATCGCTGCCATACCCACCGACCCCGAGGTTGACGACTTGAACGCCGAGCCTGTCACCCACAATTGCTGCGAACGTTTCCTCGTATTCCAGTCCATGGCCGAAAGCGATCGACTCGCCACTGACGATCAACGTCGGCACTGACGGGTCAGGAGAAGCCGCTTCACTGCTCGCCCGGTCGCCCCAGGCGTCGATGCGGTAGTGAATGGCCCGGGCGCTACCATTCTTCAGCAGCGTGGCGCGAGAGGGTACCAGAACCCACCCCAACCGGGGGTCGGGTTGCCCGATGCGGAACTCGAGTTTTCCTTTGCGCCAAACCGGCTCGCGACTGTCCCAACGCCGGACCACCAACTCGGCGGTAGCGAGCGCAAGCAGTAGAGCAAGGGCGATCCGCGCTGCGCTTCCGAAAAGCTGGGGCCATGACTGCGCCCCGGCCCAACGACCGACCTTCGGACCGAGCACCGCGAGAAGCAACAAGCCAAGGAGCACGGCAGCCACGCGCGCGACGTGAAATCCACGAAGGGTGACCGGCGGCAAGAACCAATTGGGCAGAACCACGTGCGAGCGCACCCACGAGTCATCGGCGCGCACCGCGATGGCCACCAGGGCGATGCCGAAAAGTCCGACAATCGATTGAGCACCAGCGCGACCGAGGGGATTCTTCTGGTCCACCTCCCCAGACTAACGGTCGCAGACCGCAAATTCCCACTCGCGCTTCAGGCGCGCTGTAGTAGAGTATGCAGCCTTCACTCGAGCCGGACGGTTGCAAGAGGCTTCTCAGAGCGAAATGTCTGACGTGCCAAAGCGCCCGCCTTGGACAGCTCTCTGGGGAGCCCTGGGCATAGTTATCGCCTGGCACTGCTGGTTTGCGAGCTACAATCACGACGAAATCGAGCATCTTCACGCGGCATGGCTCATATCGATTGGGCAATTGCCGTATCGGGATTTTCTCGAGCAGCATCACCCGACGATCTGGTTTATCGCCTCGCCGATTGTCGCCAGATTTCAATCGGCGCAATGGCTGGTCTTCGCTGCTCGCTTGTTCGATCTCACCTGCTTGTTAGGCGTCTGCGCGATCGTCAAGCGCCTCCTCCAGCGGCTCTATCCCGATGTGCCGTGGCAGTGGCCGACGCTTCTTCTTCTTGCCTCCTGCGTCTTCGTCCGCAGCAGCTTGGAGTTTCGCCCGGACCCTCTGATGAACCTGCTGAGCTACGCCGGACTTCTCAACTGGGTGGCGTTCATTCAAGAGAAGAGCTACTTCCGCGCTCTCGCCGCGGGGATCTTCTTCGGAGCGGCAGTCGCCATTCTGCAAAAGGCGTTCGTCGTCCTGGGGCTGGTTTTCGTCGGCGCTGCAATTCTCGCCGGTTTGAGGCTTTGGCGGCGGCAAAGCATCGAACGGCTCGTGCTTGGCGCGGGACTCGCTCTGCTGGCGGCAGCGATCCCGGTGGCGGCGCTCTTGTGGGCGATGCGCCGCTTGGGCATCTACGAGGACTTCTGGTTTTGGAATTATCCGTTCAACGCCTTCTTCTATCTGCGTGCACATTTGCACCAACACTTCTCTGCGCTGCAGAGCATCGGATTGAACGTCGCGGTAGCTCCCGCACTCTGGTTGGCCGGTGGAGTTGGAGCGGGGCTTTGTGCCCGCGAATTGACGCGGACGAAGGAACTCTCGGCGCGGGACGAATGCCGGTTGAGCCTTCTGTGCGTCGCGCTTGGGTACTTCGGGCTTCTTTGCCTCAATCGGTTTCCCCTCGATCAGTACTTCATCGTATTGCTTCCGCTTCTCGGGCTGTTCGCCGCCGAGGCTTTTTCAGCAGCACGGAGCAAGCGACAGCAAGTTATTCTCGCGTACTCCGCTCTTTCCATGCCCGTCATTCTCGTATCCGTCCTGCTCCTGTACCCAAGCAATCGGGAGCAGCGAGTGGTGCAAGACCTCGTGCTCCGACAAACATCCATCGACCAGGCCATTTTTATTCCGCCAGCCTTCAATCCGATCTTTCGAAAGGATGGTGCGTATTTTTGGTACAACGGCGATCTCATCAGTCGTGCGTACGAGGATTTTTGTCACAGCTCGAACGACTGTCGGGGCGACAAACTCTTTGTCGACGAGCAGCGCTGGCAAAGCTCGCCGCCAACCTTCGTCTTCCTCGAGTTACCGCAGTACTATCCCTATCACTGGCAGCGTCGTGAAGCCGGGTATTTTCCCACCCAAGTACCGCACCTTTGGACTCATCGGCGGACGATCGCCGGAATAGTTTCCGACAAAAACCGGTAGTCGCAACTGCAAGCATCGGGCGAAATGAGATTCAGGCGTGCGATCTTGGGTTTGTTGCTCTGGTGGGGCGCCATGCCCATTGCCGCCCGCTCCCAACCGGACGGAAGCGATGCTGGAGTGGCCCCCACCGAGCTAAAGCTCGACGTCCATAAGCTCCAGATCGTGGAACGAGACTCGGGGCCGGTCAGCTACTACCGAGTGGTCGAGGAAGACGGAATTACGATGATTCGCGCCGAGTACCGCCCTCCCCTGGAGACGGTCACCCTGGGAATGGAGATGCCCGAGCGCGTGCGCAAGGCGGCCAAGCTGTTGCGCTGGCGGTGGCGGGTTCGGGCATTTCCCGAGGGGGCCGACGAATGCAAGGGAGGCAAATCGGATTCGGCGGCCGCCGTCTTCGTCACCTTCAAGCGCGGCCTCAAGTACTACATTCTGAAGTACGCCTGGAGCTTGGGCGCTCCGAAGGGGACGGTCTGCAACCAAAGACGCAACATCTTCCTGGTGAGGGATACCATCATCCATGAGTCGGACGGGCCGGTGAACACTTGGATCACCGAGCAAATCGATCCCAAAGCAGAGTTCGTACGCCATTTCGGCGGCTCGCGCGGCGAAGTACCGGACCTGGTTGGGATCGGCTTGATGACGGACGGCGATCAGACTCACAGCCGCAGCGAAGCCGACTACGCGGACTTCAATGTGACAATCTGAGCCCCGAATCTCCGAACAGCGGCATTCTCATCGCGCCGTCTCCGAGGCCGAGCACGGACCGCTGATACCAGCTCCAGCAATGCACGATGCCGTCGAGAATGGGAACCTTCGGCGCGTAACCGAGCAGCTGGCGCGCCTTGCCGACGTCTGCCTGAGTCGCCGCCGCGTCCGAATCGAGCTTCGGAGCCGCCACCAGCTTTGCCTTGCGCCCGACGAGCTCCTCCATCGTTCGCACGAACTCGAGCAGCAGCACCGACTCGCCCCTTCCAAGGTTGAAAGTTTCGTAGCCGAGCGGCCGATCCGCGGCGGCCAGAATTCCGGAAACCGTATCGGTGACGTAGGTCCAATCTCGATACATGTTTCCGCCGCCGTAGAGCGGCAGATCCTGTCCAGTAAAGATGCTGTGCAGGACTTTGTAAGCCATCATGTCCGGGCGGTTCCGGGGACCGTAGACGGTGAACAACCGCAGCGAGGTGAAGTTCTGCCCGTAAAGATGATGGTAGGTATGCCCCAACAGCTCTCCGGCGCGCTTGGTCACTGCGTAGGGAGAAAGCTGGCGGTCCGCTGGCATGTCCTCATGGAAAGGAAGGCGCACGCTGTTTCCGTAGACCGACGAGGTGGAGGCGAAAACGAAGTGGCGCAGACCCGAGATGCGAGCGGCCTCCAAGAGGTTGATCGTCCCGCTCACGTTGACGTCGACGTAGAGCTGGGGTTGATCAATGGACGCGCGAACACCTGCCATCGCCGCCAGGTGGATCACCACGTCCAGCTTTTCCTTTGAAAAGATCCGGCGCAAAAGCTCCTGATCTCGGATATCGCCCTCGATAAACGAGAAGCGACGCGCCTCCGACGAATTTTGGATTTCGGCGAGGTTCGCCCGCTTTTGGGTAACGTCGTAATACGGGTCGAGGTTGTCGAGCCCAATGACTTCGTCGCCCCTGGCTAGCAATCCCTCAACGGTGTGGCTTCCGATGAATCCTGCCGCTCCCGTCACCAGAACTTTTTTGCTCAATTCATTGCCCCCATGGAACGCAAAAAGTCGGGCTCTGCCCGACCTTGCCGTGCCACATCGGCCCAGTCGAAGTGCAATTCATAACCGTGGACGGATGCCTCGCTAGCATTTCTCACGAATAGTTCAAAGAAAGAGTTGTCATGATTTTGGCTGGGTGCCGGTTACTATTGGTTCAACGCCGCGTCGGCCTATCACGACAAACAGACCACCCTCATGGGAGAGCTTCATCGTCCAACTCGCCTGCACCAGTAGCTCTTCAACCCACCAGGCGTCGTCGATCGGACTAAAAAGATGCTCGCGCATCGGAGCCGAGAGCAATGCGGCAGGGTACGAGCGCAAGTAGGCGATGTCATTCTCGCGGAACCAGCGCTTAACTTCCGCCAAGGTGTGCCAGTGCTCCTCCGGGTGCTGGTACTGGTCCCGCAGCCATGCTTCCCGGCGCCCGGGCTGCGACCGCCGGTCCTGTAGCACCGGATCGAGCACAGTTGGGTCAACGCCGGTCAACCGCGAGAGCGTCCGTCTCACTCCGTGAGGAATTCGTGCGAACGCGTTGTACAGCCCGACCACCAGGAATCCGCCGGGTCGCACTAACCGCGAAGTGGCGGCGAACGAGCGTCGCGGGTCGGGCGTGTGATGCAGAACACCCGAGCAGTACACCACGTCGAAGGCAGCGGCTCGCACTCCGGGCATCTGCAGGTCGGTCTCCACGAAGAGGATCTGGTCCAGACCGAAGCGGCGCGCGGCATCCGCTCCCAGCTCGAGGGAAGGCCTGGACAGGTCGGCGGCCACCACCCGCCGGTCCGCGCTGGCGAGGAAGAGGCTCATCTGACCGGTTCCGCACCCCATCTCGAGGACGAGCGCGTCCGGCGCAATCGCCTCGTTCAAGAGCCGAGCAAACTCGCTCCGGCGGGCGCGCGCCCGCAAGCTGGAAAGGCTTTCGCCCGGTGCGTAGCCCGGAAAAGGGCTGCTCGCGTAGAACCGCCTGACCGCCTCGGAGCGCGCGTCGGTCGGCCCGCGCAGTCGCGGAATGCCATTCGGCGCATCGTACCGCGCGCGACAAGTGGGGCACGCCAGGTCCCGCAGCGGCGAGCGGCAGCTCGGGCATGCCAGCAGCTCAAGCAGATCCGCTGCGACCGCCGGCATTTCAGAAGATCGCGTAGATGAAAGGCGCGAGCGCCTCGACGCTGGCAGCGGCGATCAGCAGCAGGCCGGTGGCGCAGAGGAAGACAATCAAGGGAATCAGCCAACGCTTACCGGTCTCGCTGCGCCAAATGCCGACGGCAAACTCGCCGATCGACGGTACCGCGCTGCCCAGCACCACCAAGCCCCTCCGGAGCTTTCCTCGCTTGCGAATCATGCCACCGACTCCAGCTCGCGGGCCGGCGCGACCGCGGAGCGCTTGTAGAGCAGGTATCCTCCGGCGGCGAGGACGTCAATGCCGCTGCGGCGGAAGGCCGAGTAACCCTCGACGGCGCGATTGACGATCGGCTCTCCAGCCAGGTTGAACGACGTATTCAGCAGTACCGGGATGCCGCTTCGCTCTCCATAGGCCTCGAGCAGGGCGTGGAGGCGCGGGGCCATCTCGCGCGCGACTGCCTGAACCCGCGCAGTTCCATCGATGTGCGTCACCGCCGCGAGTCGCTCCCTCCACTGAGGACGCACCTTGAAAACTCCGGACATGAAGCGCGCCAGCCGCGCTCCGCCGGCGGGCAGCTCGAAATAAGTATCCGCGCGTTCGATGGGAACTGCAGGAGCAAACGGCCGAAACTCCTCTCGGTACTTGACCCGTTGATTCAATCGGTTCCGCATTGCTGCCGAATGCGGAGCAGCGAGGATGCTTCGGTTGCCGAGCGCGCGCGGCCCGAACTCCGAGCGCCCATCCATCCAGCCCACGATGCGATCGTGCGCAAGCTCTTCGGCCACTCTCGACAGATAAGTCCGCTCGTCGGCAAAATGGCGGTGCGGAATGCCGTCCTCGCCGGCCAGGCGCGCCAGCTCCGACGCATCCAGGGGCGGTCCCCAGAAGGGGTGGTCCGGGCAATCGCGATCCGGCTGCTTGAACCAGAGTCGGTCCGCAAACAGAGCGGCGCCCAGCGCGCAACCCGCGTCACCCGGCGCCGGCGGCACGAAGATGCGGCGAAATCCGGACTCGGCCAGCATTCGCGCGTTGGCGCACCCGTTGAGCGCCACCCCGCCGCCGAGGCACAAGTCGTCGCAGCCCGTCTCCTGCTGCAGCTGTCGAGCCAGCTCGACCAGCGCGTCTTCCAGGACCCGCTGCACGCTGGCGGCGATGTCCGCAAATCTTCGCCCCTCCGCGCTGTCCAGATCGATCGGATCCTGCGGGTCTCGCGGCGGGCCGAGCTCGTCAATCATGAGAGATGAGTGAGCGCGCTCGGCGGTGGTGTGGTACTCGAAATAGCGCAGGTCCAAGCGAAACCCGCCACCGCTCTCCTTTTGCAGCATTTTGCGAACTGCCCGCTCGAAAGTGGGCTTCCCATAGGAGGCAAGGCCCATCACCTTGTACTCGCCCTCGTTCACCGGAAAGCCGAGGAACGCAGTGAAAGTGGAGTAGAGCATCCCCAGCGAGTGGGGGAATCGGATTTCGCGAAGTAGCTTCAACTCGCAAACGCCGTCGCGGCGGCTTCCGCGGCCGACGGTCAGCGTTGCCCACTCTCCGACTCCGTCCGCGGTGAGAATGGCGGCTTCTTTGCTCGGCGCGGTGAAAAAAGAGGCTGCGGCGTGGGAGTGATGATGCTCGGTGAAGAGTATTTTTTTCGCCGAGACGCCCAGCTGCGAAGCGATGATCCCTTTGATCCACAGCTTCTCCCCGAGCGAGTTGCGCATCGCCCGCGGAAAGCTCCGCCAGGAGCGCGGAAAGGCGCGCAGTGCGCAGGTGAGGATGCGCTCGAACTTGAGCAGTGGCTTCTCATAGAAGACGACGGCATCCAGGCTCTGGGGCTCGATGCCGCCATGCTCGAGGCACCATTCGACGGCCTCCAGCGGGAACGCCGGATCGCCTTTGCGCCGGGAGAGCCGCTCTTGCTGCACCGCGCAGACCGGGACGCCGTCCACCAGCAGTGCTGCCGCGGAGTCGTGATAGTGCGCCGAGAGTCCGAGGATTTTCATCAGTACTGTCTTCGCAGAGAAGTGGGCGCGGACTTCGGGAACCAGACCTGAGCTTCTTTTCGGGCGGAGCGCTTGGCCATCCACGCGAACGGCGGCAAGAGGACAAAGTACTGGACGAGCAGCATCGCGCTTCCAAGAAGTCCGGCGAGAGCGACGGCGATGCGCAGGTAAGCGCGCCAAATCCTGACGAAGCGCGCTTGCCACAGCCTCAAACGGTGGCGGTCGGGGGAAACGCGCGAAAGCTGGTGATGCGTGTAGCTCATGTGAAATGCCTCGTCTTGTAGAATCTCGCCGAAGACGCCGCGCGTCGCCGGGTCCTCCCGGAGGACCTGCTGGTAGATCGCGAATCGTCCAGCGGCAGCCTTCTCGGAGAGATGGAGGAAAGCGAGAAGCGAGTCTTCCTTTCCGCGCTCGACGCGAAGGTCGTCCTGGCCGCGCTCTCCGGGCACCAACCAATTTGCTTCGAACGCATGCCCATACATCCCGAGCGTAGGAGATGCCCGTCGAATCCACCGCAGGATTTCGCGCCCGCGGAGGCGAAAGAGCTCGGCGTGGCGCTGCTCGTCTTGGGCGTGGCGCAAGAAGAGGCGCCGCAGAAGTGGATCTGGGGTCAGCTCGGCGGCGCGCGCGATATCGCGACCGCCGTCCTCTTCCGTCTCGGCGAAGCGCAGCAGCTTGTGCCCGCGGCGGGACGCGTCTGCCCAAACCCAGCGGTGCAAGGGCCTGAGCAGCCGATCGAGGCGAGAGGGTTGGACGGACATTGGCACGTGATCGCATAACACACGACACACCGGGAAGGATGCCGTTGTACGCTCGCTTTGGTGAGTGCTCGGGCCGTCCCCCTCCTGCTGGCTCTGAGCGCCTTGGGCATCCTGGCGCTGGTGCTCCGGATTGACCAAAAATGGCTGGAAGTTCACGTCTTTCAACTGCACCTTTGGCCGGCGCCGACCGACGCTCATGCTCAGCAAATCCGCGGGACCCTGACGCGCACGATGGTGATCGCCGCGATCGGGCTCTTTGCGCTCGCGCTCGCGCTGAGCCGTGGCTCCGCCCGGCAAAATCGATTGGCCGGCCTTCTGCGAATCGGGCTCGCGCTCGCTTGTGCGCTGGCGACGGCCGAGCTCTATCTGCGGTGGCGCGAGTCGGCTCATCCAAGACCGAAGATGACGCACGAGCGCTTCGGCACTCCGCATCCGCGGTACGGATGGACTTGGACCCCCGGTCTTGCAGCAACGGAGCGCGTGGCGGACCGCGATGTTCGACTCGCGTTCAGCCGCGAAGGCCTTCGCGTGCCGTCCCTGGGCAATGAGCCGGATCCGATTGCCCCGTCCCTGCTCTTTACCGGAGAATCGGTCGCCGCCGGTCAGGGCCTGCAATACGAGGAGACGTTTGCGTCGCTCCTCTCCGCCGAGCTTGGGCTGCAGCCAGTGAATTTGGCGGTCAACGGATACGGATGCGATCAGGCTTACCTCAGGCTCATCGACGCACTGCCGCGGTTTGAGCACGTGCTCGGGACGGTGACCACCGTCCTGCCGGTACAGCTCGGTCGCAACCTTCAGGACCTCAAACCGAGGTTGGTTCTCAACCACGCCGCTGCGCTCGAATGGATATCGGGTGCAACGGGTCTCTTCGCTCGCCTGCGGCTTAGGCGCCTGCTGGTCAACGAGCTGCCTTACGCCGGCGATCACGCGATCGCTTCGACTCTCGCTTTGACCCGGGCCATCTTGCGCGACACCGCTGCGCGCACGCGCGCCAAGGGCGCCGAAGCTATATTCTTCGTTCCGAGCCAAGGACCGCCGCGCACCCTCGAGCGACATCCCGAGGCTTGGATGATCCGCGCCATCTTTGAAGCGGAGGGGCTGCCGTACATCCTGGTAGACCTCAGCGGTGATTTAACCCTTCCCGGCGATCCCCACCCGAGCCCGAAGGGCGCTCGACTGATCGCCGACGTTCTTCGCCGAGCGATCGACCAGAATCGCACTGTTCCCTAGTTCCCCGGGCCAGTTTGGAAGAGGCGGCGTCGACTGGTCTAGGATGTCGACTGGTCCAGGGTGGGCCCTGGGGGTGGGTCCGGATGAAGAATCCCATCGCTCGAGCGAGTGAGCCGCGGCCAGCGAAAAAAGGCGACCCGCCGCAACTGACTGCCGTGCCTTCGGACGAGGGTTCGCGTCGTCCGCAGCCTAAGTCGTTCGTGCTGATTCCGATTCTAGGCCTGGCGGCGCTCTACTTTTTCTTGGGGCGCCTCGGTCTGAGCTTTGCCACCGTCGGCAAGTCGGTGACGCTGGTATGGCCGGGCACCGGAATATCGCTGGTCGCTTTGCTGCTCTTCGGTTTCCGCCTCTGGCCTGGAGTGGCTCTTGGCGCGTTCCTGGTCAACGCGCTGACGGGGGACGTTCCCCTCCCGAGTGCCGTTGGGATCGCGGTTGGCAACACGCTCGAGGCAGTGGTGGGAGTGTACTTGTTGAAGCGCGCGGGATTTAGGAGCTCGCTCGAGCGCGTTCGGGACGTAGCGATGCTCGCGGCCTTCGCCGCCGGACTGAGCACCACCGTATCCGCCACCTTCGGCTCCCTCAGTCTGTGGCTCGGAGGAGTGATTCCGAAGGCCCATTTGGCTCCGACCTTGCGAGTTTGGTGGCTCGGGAACTTGATGGGCGATCTCATCCTTGCTCCGCTTCTGCTCGCCGCCATCGAGCGCGACAGCCGTCGAAGGCCTCTCCCTCCTTGGCGAGAGGCGGTCGTGTTGTTCGTATCCCTGCTGGCGATCAGCCTGGTCGTCTTCGGTGCCTTTCATTTTCCCTCTAGCCAGCTGCTTCATCCTTACGTTGTCTTTCCTGTTCTGCTCTGGGCTGCTCTGCGTTATCGGGTTCGCGGCGCGGCGGGGGCGAACTTCGTGGTCTCCTGCACATCGGTCTGGGCGACGGTGAGCGGGATCGGACCCTTTTCGGGAGGGACGCTCGGCGAAAATCTCTTCCAAGTGCAGTCTTTCATGGCGGTCGCTGCCCTCACCAGCTTGCTTGTCGGCGCGGCAGCGGCCGAGCGTTGGCGGGCGATCCACGCGCGCGATCAGTTCCTCTCGATGGCCTCACACGAGCTGAAGACCCCGCTCACCCCGATGAAGCTGCAAATCCACTTGCTGCGGCGGACGCTGGAAGGCGAGCCCCCGGAGAAACTGGTGAAGCACGTCGAGAAGAAGCTTGCGATCTTCGACAAGCAGGTCGATCGAATTTCAATGCTGGTCGACGAGCTGCTCGACGTCTCTCGCGTGGAGTCCGGGCAATTGCTCCTCAACGTCGAGAAGCTCGATCTCGGCGCGCTCGTTCGCGAAACCGTCGAGGCGTTCAGTGGGGAGCTTGCGCTGGCCGGCTGCAGCGTCGACCTACGGATCGACGGAACCGTGACCGGATCGTGGGATCGCTTTCGAATTCAGCAGGTCGTCTCCAACCTTCTGACCAATGCGATGAAGTATGGAGGTGGCCGGCCGATTTTCATTTCGGTGGCCTCGGACGCGCCGCGCAACACGGCGACCATCTCCGTTTCCGACCGGGGAATCGGAATTCCGGAAGAACGGCAGAAAGTCATCTTCGAAGCCTTTGAGCGCAGCACGTACTCTCCCCGGGTGGGAGGGTTGGGGCTGGGCTTGTACATCGTCAGCAAGATCGTCGAGGCGCACGGCGGCGCGATCAAAGTGAGCAGCAAGCTCGGAGTGGGCTCGACATTTACGGTCGAGCTTCCGATGCACGCGAAGCAGACCGGTGCAAGCTAGTCGCGTGCTTACGCGCGACGCCGAGCGCTGCCGGAGCGCGGCCGCGGCTTTATTGCCCTTGGAGGTGTTCGCGCCGGCGACGCGCCGTCCGGCGTGAGGAGCGGCGAGTAAAGCTCGGGCCGCCGATCGCGAAAGAATCCGAATGAGGCTCGATCGCGCCGAATCTGAGTGAGGTCGAGCGACGCAGCGACGACGCCGACCTCGCTTCTGCTCAGCTCGGCCAGCTTTTCTCCCCGATGACTGGCGATGAAGGAGCTTCCGTAAAAAGTCTGGCCGCCTTCGGTTCCCACGCGATTGGCGGCGACGACGGGAACGACGTTCGACACCGCGTGACCGATCATCGCGCGCACCCAGAGGTCCCGGGTGTCGAAGCTGGGCTCCTCGGGCTCGCTTCCGATGGCGGTGGGGTAAAGCAGGAGCTCCGCCCCTTGGAGCACCATCGCGCGCGCGCACTCCGGGAACCACTGGTCCCAGCAGATTCCAACCCCGACGGTGGCGTGCTTCGTCCGCCACGCCTTGAAGCCGGTGTTCCCCGGGCGGAAATAGAATTTTTCCTGATAGCCGGGGCCATCGGGGATGTGGCTCTTCCGGTAGACCCCCAGCAACGAGCCATCCGCGTCGATCATCGCGACGCTGTTGTAGTAAGCCTGCCCGGCCCGCTCGAAAAACGAAACCGGAATCACCACGTTGAGCTCTCGGGCGAGCTTTTGAAAGTGCCGCACCGTGGGGTGACCCTTGATGGGCCTCGCGCGCTCGAAATTGCGCGCATCCTGTTCGCGGCAGAAATAGTGGCCTTCGAACAACTCCGAAGGCAGAACGATCTGAGCGCCGCGCTGAGCCGCTTTTCGAACCAGCCCGGTCACCCGATCGACGTTCGCCGAAACATCGTCGACGAAGTCCGACTGAAGGGCGGCAACGCCGATCGTGTGCTGCGCGTTCATCAAGCTGCGCCCTCGATACCAGCCGGCTGCTGCTGAGTGATGCAGTGGAAGGCGCCTCCGCCCGCCAAAAGCGCCTTGGCCGGGATGCCGAGCGTTCGCCTGCCCGGAAAGAGGCGCGCGACTGCCGCGACCGCTTCGCCGTCCCAGGAAGCTCCGTAGATGGGGACGGCGACCGAATGGTTGGCGATGTAGAAATTCAGGTAACTGGCAGGCATCGGTTCACCGTTTTTTCCTATAACGCATCCAGGAGACGGAATCCGGAGGACCTCCAGTCGGCGCCCGGCGCTATCCCGGAAGCCATCCAAAGCGCGCGCTATCGACTCCAGCGTCGGGCCATTTGGATCATCTTTCGAGCGCGGCTCCATGCAAACGACCCGTCCTGGCCCGACGAAGCGGGCGAGATTGTCCACGTGCCCGTCTGTATGATCGTTCGCCAACCCGCGGTCGAGCCAGAGGACGCGAGTCACGCCCAGCGCCTCCCCGAGCTTTCGCTCGATTGCGTCGACGCCAAGAGATCGGTTGCGATTCGGATTCAACAGGCATTGCTGGGTCGTCAGGCAGGTGCCTTGACCGTCCACCTCGACAGCTCCGCCTTCGAGCACCCAGTCGAACGAGAGTGTCCGCAACTTGGAAAGCTCGGCGACCTCGAGCGAGACGCGATCGTCGCCGGCCAGGACGTACTTACCTCCCCAGCCGTTGAACCGAAAGCGAGCCGCAGCGATCTCGCCGTCAGCGCGCCGCAAGAACAACGGCCCGGTATCCCGGAGCCAGATGTCGCCGTAGTCGGCGCGAAAAAACTGGGCCGGCACGCCCCTCAGAGCGCGCCGCGCCTTGGTTTCGCGCTCCGCATCCGGCACCAGCACGTTTGGAACCTCGGGAAGGTCGTCGGCAGGGGCGCTCGCAATTGCGCGGCACAGCGCGACGAACGACTCCTGCGCCGGAGCCAAGTCCTCTCCCCACAAGTCCTCGGCGCACGGCCATGCCAGCCAGCACGCCTGATGCCGTTCCCATTCTCCCGGCAGGCGATTCACCGGCGCGGATTCGCGCGTTCGATCGAGCGCTTCCATGCAGCGGATCCTACGCCAGCATCCGGCGGGGAACCATCGTTTGCCCACCTATGCGCAGAGCGCCGGGAGCAGGTAGAGTTTAACCAATCGTGGCTTGGAACCCTGTTTGCCGATGAACGCCCCCCATTCGCGCTGCCGAGGAATCCGGGGAGCCACCACCGCCGCAGAGAACACGGCCGCGAGCATCCTCGAGGCGACCGCCGAGCTGTTGTCGCGTTTGACCTCCGCCAATCAGATAGAGATCGAAGACACCGCGGCGATTTTCTTTACCGCCACGCCTGACCTGGATGCCACCTTCCCGGCCCGAGCTGCGCGCGACCTCGGGTATGTCAACGTGCCCTTGATGTGCAGCCAGGAGATCCCGGTTCCGGAGGCGCCGCCGCGCTGCATTCGGGTCCTGATGTTGGTGAACACCTCGAAGGGCATCGAGGAGATGGTGCACGTCTATCTGCGCGGAGCGGCGAGCCTTCGATCCGATCTCAATCCGGCTCGGAGTGGCTAGGTGGCGATCAAGGTCTGCGGCATCGTCGGCGTTGGTTTGATGGGTGGGTCCCTGGGGCTGGCCTTGCGCGCTCGAGGTGTCTCTGTCGCCGCCGTGGATGAGAGCTCCGCGGCTCTAAACCTGGCAATGAAGCGAGGAGCGGCGGACACCGTTAGCGCCGATCCGTCGATTTTGGCCGGTGCCGAGCTGGTGGTGGTTTGCACGCCGCCGAGGGCGATCGTCGCGGCGGCCGCGAGCGCCCTTCCACATCTGAAGCAGGGATGCCTTGTGTGCGACTTCGCCAGCATCAAAGCGCCGATCGTGCAAGCCATTGAGCCCATGCTGACCTCGGCGGTTCGCTATCTCGGCCTGCACCCGATGTGCGGGACCGCAGGTCAGGGCATTGAAGCGGCGCGGGAGGATCTCTTCGCAGGAGCCGTCCTGATCGCAACGCCCACCGCGCGCACGGAATCTTCCGCGCTGGCGCAGGTCGATGAGTTTGCCCGGCTGCTCGGAATGCGGTTGGTATGCCTGAGCCCGGAGGTGCACGATCGCCAGATCGCCGCCGTGAGTCACGTTCCCTATTTGGTCTCCGTTGCCTTGACCAGGCTGGCGCCGGGAGTTCAGTGCGCGGGTCCAGCGTTCCGCGATGCAACTCGCGTGGCGACGAGCCCGCCGGTGCTATGGGAACAAATCCTCTCCATGAACCGTTCGCACCTGCTGGCGGCGGTGGAGCAACTCTGTGAAGAGATCAAGCGCCTGGGCAATTTGCAAGGGGAGGCGCTCGAGAGCGCGCTCGACAAGGCCCGCGAGCTGAGGCTGAGCTGGGAGCGCATCCTGCCGCCCGCGTCCAGCGCAGAGGCGGCAGCCGACGCAAAGGAGAAGGACCAGACATGATCATCACCCTCGATTCCGAAGCGACGCCGGAGTCGGTCAACGCAATTCTGGAAGTGGTCGCCCAGCATCCGGGCGTCACGCCCAGGAAATACGACTATCGAGGGGCGACTCAAACGGTCACCGAGATCCACCTGATTGGACCTCCTGAAATCATTCGCACGATTCCGGAGACGCTTTTTTCCGAGCTGCCCGGAGTGCGAAGCGTGGTGCGGGTCTCGACCCGCTACAGGTTGATCGGGAGACACGGGCAGGGGCACGAAACCCCGGGCTTCGAATACAACGGGGTCGCCTTCGACGAGAGCCGAGTTCTGCTGTTCGCCGGTCTTTGCGCAGTCGACACCCCGGCCAACGTCGGAAAGATGATGTCGGCTCTCGCGGCCAACGGAGTCGTCACCACTCGAATGGGGGCCTATAAGCCTCGCACCAGCCCCTATGACTTTCAGGGCCTCGGCAGGGAATGCTTGCCGTGGACCTTCGAGCTTGCCGGCAAGCACGGAATCAAGATCGTGGCGATGGAGGTGACGAACGAACGGCACATCGAGGAGATTCAGGAGGCGCTGAGAGCGAGCGGCAATGCGACCGGGGTGATGCTCCAGGTCGGGACGAGGAATGCGCAAAACTTCGAGCTGCTCAAGCAGCTCGGGCAACAGCGAACCTTTCCGGTGCTCTTCAAGCGGGGGATGGGGATCACGCTCGAGGAGTCGCTCAACGCCTGCGAGTACATCGCCAGCGAGGGGAATCCCAGAATCGTGTTCTGCCTTCGCGGCGTGAAGACGCATCTGGGCGATCCCCACCGGAACATGGTCGACTTCGCGCACGTGCCGGTAGTGCGCCGTCAAACGAGGCTTCCGGTCTGCGTCGATCCCTCGCACTCAGTGGGTCGATTGGATCGAACGCCGGATCGCCTTTTCGACATCTTCCACGTGGTGGGGCAAGGGGTCATCAGCGGTGCCTCGATGGTCCTCGTCGATTTCCATCCCGATCCAAAGACCGCGCTCTGCGACGGCGCTCAGGCGCTTCGGCTGGAGCAGTTGCCGCTGCTGGTCGAATATGTGAGCCGGGTCCGAAGCGCCTACGAGGACGTCTGCAGCGCCGCCGCGCGCGCGTAAAGCCGCTGCCGCCCAGTTGCTCATGCATCGCAAATGCGATACATTCCGGGCATGAAGACCTCCACTTTGCCGCCCCTCCGCGTCGAGCCCCGACTTCGCATCGAGGCTGAACGTTTGCTTCGCGCGGGTGAGACGCTCTCGTCTTTCATTCTCGATGCCGTTGAGGAGCGAGTGCGCACCCGCGCGCTGGAGGAGGAGTTCATCAAACGCGGTCTTGCCTCGCGGGACAAAGCCGCCCGCTCCGGCAAGTACACGCCTGCTGCCTCGGTTGTGGCGGGATTGCGTCGCCGGCTCAGTCACGCTCGCAAAGCTCAGCGCGGCAGGCCGGCAGGAAGGCAACGCCAATCGCGTTGACTTACCGGGTTCGGTTCACCGAGGAGGCGAAAGAGGACCTCGGTCGGCTCTACGAGTTTTTACTGGAGAGCGATCTCGGCGCGGCGGACGAGGCGTTGACGGCGCTTGAGGATGGGCTGGCGATGCTTCGAAGATTTCCGTTTGCATGTCGGAAGGCAGTCGACGGGAAGTACGGTCCATTGCTCCGTGAGCTCCTAGTGCCTTTCGGCAAGACCGGGTATGTCGTTCTGTTTGAGATCAGCGGTCGTGAGACAGTTACCATCCTCGCGGTGCGCCACCAGCGCGAGAGCGATTACTACTGACCCCGGCGATGGCCTACGACGAAAAGGCACGGCGAAGAAGACCCGTCCGCGATCTTCTAACCCGGCACCAGCTTCCATCCGCCGTGTTCGCACGTGATAGTCTGCGGCGGCCACCCGGGACCGTCGATGACGACTCAACTCACCCATTCAGCGCGCGTCGCGCGAGGCGGCACCGCCGCAGACTCGGCCGCCATCGCGGAGATCTACAACCAGGGCATCGACGATAGGCTTGCAACCTTCGAGACGCGCGCCCGCACTGCGGCGGACGTCCGCGGGTGGTTCGACGGCGTTCATCCGGTCGTGGTGGTGGAACAAGCCGGAAGGGTGATCGCCTTCGCATCAACTTCGACCTACCGCCCGCGCGAGTGCTACGCCGGAATCGCCGAGTTCTCCGTCTACGTCGCGCGCGAGCACCGCCGAAGCGGCGCCGGCCGGATGGCGCTCGAAGCCTTGGTGCAGGCCGCGCAGCAAATGGGTTTTTGGAAGCTGCTTTCTCGCGTCTTCGTTGAAAACACCGCGAGCAGGAGGCTCCTGGTTGCGCTTGGATTTCGCGAGGTCGGCGTCTATCAAAGGCACGCGCAACTCGATGGCGAATGGCGAGATGTCGTCATCGTCGAGAGACTGCTTCGACCGCGCGACGGATAGCTCGGGGCCCGTCCTCGGCTGGAAGCTCCGCAAAGGCGAGTGACTGATTGCGCAGCGGCGCGCGCAAGGCCGCCTTATGTTCCAGGGCCAGGAGTCGACATTGAAAAAAAGCCTTGCCGCTGTACAAGTCGCCGCCGAAGAACCCAGTCAGTCAACGGCCGACTCAAGCAGAAGCACCGCCCCTTGGGATGGATTGAGAGATACATTTCGCCGGCTTCGCCGCGCCACCGAGCTTCTCTGTGAACCGCTGGACACCGAGGACTTCGTCGTGCAAACGATGCCCGAGGTCAGCCCGACCAAGTGGCACCTCGGCCATACCAGCTGGTTCTTTGAAACATTCGTGCTTCGGCGCGGGCTGCCCGCCTATGCCGTCCTCGACGGGCGGTACGCGTACATTTTCAATTCTTACTATTACGCGGCGGGTCAGCGGCACCCTCAATCTCAGCGGGGCCTGCTCTCGCGCCCGACCGTTCGCCAGGTGCTCGAGTACCGGCGCCACGTCGACGGGGCGATGGAAACTTTCTTTGCCGGAGCTTCCGAGCGAACGGCCGCGCAGTTTGCGTTTGTCATCGAGCTTGGAATCAATCACGAGGAACAACACCAAGAGCTGATCCTCACGGACATCAAGCACGTCCTCGCCTCGAATCCCTTGGAGCCGGTGTACCAGTCGATCGATGGTCAGAGCATCAGCCAGGCAGAGCCTATTCGATGGATCGGCTTCGAGGGAGGCATCGTCGATGTGGGTCACGCAGCGACCGACTTTGCCTTCGATAACGAAAAGCCTCGACACCAAGTGCACCTTGCTCCGTTTGAGTTGGCGAGCCGCCCGGTGAGCTGCGGCGAGTATCTCGCATTCATGCAAGATGGCGGATACCAGCGGCCCGAGCTTTGGTTGTCCGACGGCTGGGATGCAGTGCTGCGCGGGGGCTGGCGTGCTCCATTGTATTGGACGCAAATCGCCGGGAGCTGGCAGCTCTTCTCGCTGCACGGGCGCAGGAGGATCGACCCCAGTGAGCCGGTGTGTCACATCAGCTACTACGAGGCGGACGCGTTCGCTCGCTGGGCAGGCGCGCGCCTGCCCATTGAGGAGGAATGGGAAAAGGCCTCGACCGGCTTGTCGCTGGAGGGCAATTTGCTCGAGGCCGGCCACCTCCATCCGAGGCCCGACCCGGCTCGCAACGGTTCTGCTTTGAAACAGATGTTCGGCGACATATGGGAATGGACTGGCAGCGCCTATCTCCCTTATCCCGGCTTCGTTCCCTTCGCGGGTGCCCTCGGCGAATACAATGGCAAGTTCATGTCAAGCAGGATGGTTCTGCGCGGCGGTTCGTGCGCAACACCGCGCCGTCACATTCGGCACACGTACCGCAATTTCTTTGCCCCTGAAACGCGCTGGCAATTCAGCGGGTTGCGCCTTGCGCGCTCAATTTGAACGGTTGCTTGATTGCTGAGTGATCGTCCCAGTTTTTTGTTTTGTTTCAAACTCGACGATCGTTCGAGCAGTCAGTTGTTGGAGCGCTGTCCGTTGCTACTTAGGGTTGCATCCCAGGAGGATTGAAAATGCTGAAACAGCTGTTGAAGAGCATCCTGATTGGCGCGCTGTTGGTTTCCGGAGCTGTGGCACTTTCAAACTACGCTCGGGCGCAGAACCCAGGCACGGGCGGCTCATCAGGCACCGGTAGCACTGATCCGTCGCGCAGCAGCTCCCAGACCGGAAGCACGACGAGCAGCGGGTCAATGGGAAGCAGCTACTCGACCGAGACGGGTACCGGCGGCGGAGCCGATGCCGGAAGGAAAGCGAAAGACGCGGGGATGTAATTACTCGAGGCGATCGCCTCGAGCTCCAGTGCTCCTCCCTAGCAAGGTCACCAGGAACTCGTCGTCACTGGTGGCCCTGACCGACAAGAGCTCGTCGAATCCTTCATCCAGGGAGGGTCGCTCCAGCCGTTTGGCCGTGGCGTAGATGGCTACGTCCGGAACGCGTTGCGATTGGTCTCTTCCGCGGTTGCGCGCCAAAGATTGCTTCACATCGGGCTCGAAGAAGTAGCCCACCACCGTCGCGCCGTGTCGCTTGGCCAGCTCGATGATCGCCGCCCGATCGACGATTCGGGCGTTGGTGTCGTCGACAATCAGATCGCGGCCATCGGCGAGCGCTGAATCGATCAACTCGCGTTCGCGGCGGGCTTGGTTTCGGCTCTTCTTGAGTTGATCCCGACTGATATAGCCGTGCGTTGCGGCGTACTTTCGCCGGTAAAAGGTGCTCTTCCCCGCCCCTTGGAGGCCGATGAGGATGACAACCTGCATCGTTGGAATGTAAACGGAAGCAAAGCGTTCGGCATGTGCGCTATGCGCGGCTCGCATCCAAGATATGGCTGGAGCGTGGTCCTTTGCGTCCTCCTTCTCGCGGGCTGCAAAGTGGGGTCGAAGGCGGGCGCCGGCGCTTCCGCGGAGACGAACGTGTTGCCTGAGGCGAAGCTGCGCAGTCAACCCCATCCGGCGACGCAGCCGGAACCGCTGCCCGGTCTGCATTCGTTTGGCTCGGGGGACGAGTCCGGCGCGTTCATTTACGTGCCGACCGCTCACCGCAAGGGTGAAATCGTGCCGCTGATGTTGATGTTGCACGGGGCGCGAGGCAACCCCGGCCGCGCGATGGGAATGATCGCCGACGTCGCCGAGGAAGCGGGCGCCGTCGTGATCGCTCCCCAATCGACGGGAGCTACCTGGGACGTGCTCATCGGAAATTTCGGGCCGGACGTCCTGGCCTTGGATCGGATCCTCGACCACGCATTCAGCGAGCTTCCGGTCGATCCCAAGCGACTCGCAATCGGCGGGTTTTCCGACGGCGCATCCTACGCGCTTTCGCTCGGGCTCTCCAACGGTCGCCTGTTCAGCCATGTGATCGCCTTCTCACCCGGCATATGTGCCCCGGGCGGCTACGATGGGTCGCCGCGGATCTTCGTTTCCCACGGCCTGAATGATTCGGTGCTCCCAATCGATCGGGCGAGCAGGCCGATTGTCGCGCGGCTGAGGCAAGCCTTCTATGACGTTAAGTACCTCGAATTCGACGGTCCACATACGCTTCCGCCGGGCGTGGCGCGCGAGGCATTGACCTGGTTCGTGGGGGGTGCGAAGCAGAGCCCGGCGGCCCGTTCTTTTTCTGCTGACTCCGGACAGGGGCGAAACGATACTCAGAGCGGGCGGGACTGATGCGGGAGCAAACGGAGTATTGGAGGATTCGGTGAGCGTGAGCGTGGAGGCAGGAACGGCCCTCGGGCTTGAGCAATTCTGGCGGTGGTTGAAGGACCATCCCAACTGTATTTTGCGCGCGGGAACGCAGGAATCCTACCTCTACGATCACGAGCAGGTGCATTGGCACCTCGGCGAAGACTCCGACCGCAACCTCGTCATTCAACTCATCTGGGGCAAGCAGGTGATCGGCGAGATGGTGATCGTTCCCCGAGACGTTTTATTCGTCCAAGCAGCGCCCGATGCCGAGAGCGAAGAGCCGGGGCGATTCATCTTCGATTTGGTCGGCGGCTCGAAGGAAGAGCCCTACTCGCTCTATCACTTCCTGATGGCGCACAACTACGAAGGAGAGCTGCAGCACGGTCCGCTGAAGCATTGACCGAGCCGGCTGCGCCTTGGGGTTGAAACGCGCGATCGGCCGCCAAGAGTGCTATGGGGCGTTCCGTGCACCCCATTCACACCAAGGACGACCAGGAGTTCGAGCGCGAGCTGACGCTTTTCATGACCGAGCTTCGCGTCGAGCTCCCGGGAGTGCAGATACTGTTCGCCTTTATGCTCAGCCTTCCGTTCAGTGACAAGTTCAGTATTGCGTCGGCTCTTCAACGGAACGTCTATTTCTTCGGGTTTGCGTGCTGCGCGGTCGCGTCCGCCTTGCTCATCGCGCCCTCGGTGTACCACCGCTTGCATTGGCGACACGAGGTTAGCGACCGGTTCGAGATGCTTACCAGCTTCAACCGCTTTGCCGTGATCGGAGGCGGATTTTTGGCGCTGGCGATGTCGAGCACGATTTTCGTCATCGGCAACTTCCTGTTCGGGCACATCGCCGCGTTGGTCCTCGGTGCCGTCAGCCTGGGGATGTTCAGCTGGCTCTGGTTCGGCTTCCCAGCTTTTCGGAGGGCTCGCGAGCTCCGCACCCGTCGGCGATTGTCCTCTGGTGAGCGCTCGAAGTAATTCGCTCGTTTTGCAAGCAGGCGAGAGTTATGCAGTTCGCATGCTCAAGCGGCGTCCCGCCGTGGTTGCCCTGCTGGTTGTGCTCGGTGCCTGCGCGCACTCGCCGGTTCTCAAGCCGCAAGCATCCGTCCCTCGCGCGCCCGGAGCGCAAGATGTGGCGTTGGCCGATCTTGCCGGCGTTCGGGTCCTCGTCGCAGGCGACGCGTGGAAAGGCGATCCCTCGAATCTCTCGGATGTCTTCACGCCCGTTCATCTCACGGTTGAAAACCACAGTGGGAAAGCGGTTCGCATCGGCTACAGCGACTTTGCTCTGATCGGCGCGTCGGGATTTCGCTATGCGCCTATTCCGCCCATGTTGGTCAGAGGAGCGGTGACCGCGCCCGCCCCGGTCGCCCCGCGCTTTTATTACAATGGCTTTTTCGTCGCTGAGCACTACTGGCCCTACTATCCGGGCATGGCTCGTTGGACCTACCCATTCCCTTACGACCCGTTGTACTACGACCAGTACTACGGTTACTGGCAGGAGCCGCTGCCCACTCGAGACATGCTTGCCGAAGCGCTCCCCGAAGGAGCGATTCAAGACGGCGGCCGCATTGCGGGGTTCCTCTATTTCCAGGGCGTCGGCAAAAAGGAACCCCGCGTCAATTTCGAAATGAATCTCGTCGACGCGTCAAATGGACAGGCATTTGGGAAAGTGGCCATTCCATTCGACGTGAGCCGCTGAGAGCTCATTTCGTGTACAAATCAATGATTCGATTGATTGCGCTCTGGCACACGGTGCAAAAAGGCACGTCATCCCGCGAGAACATCACGCAGTCCGTCTGGGGGCGGAAGTACCCTTTCGATTCGTAATTGGCGCCCTCGAAAGCTCCCACTTTGCCGGCGTACTTCTCCGCTCCCAGCATTTTCGTTTCCTGCGCTTTCTCTTCTTGAAACAACGCGTCCATTTCGGCCTCGGGGCGTCGCTCGGCGCGAATCTGCTTGCGCCGCTTTTGAATTCCCGCCTCCCAGGTCTCGAATTCCTGCACTTGCCAGGGCGTAGGGATGGGAACGCCCGGCGATAAAAAAGCGGCCCATTTCGGATGCGCCGGATCGCGCAGCGCGGTCACGTTCGGCTCCCACGGCTCCGGCCGTCCGGCGGGGCTCTCGTAAGCCGAGGGCGAGGTGAAGTACTCATCCGCCAAGCCCGCCAGGTGATGTCCCAGCTCGTGCACGAAGATGTAGGGAGCCCAGAGCGTGTCGGAAGCGACGGTGCTGTACAGGTTGAAAATGCCGCCCCCGCCGTAGGTGTTGCCGTTGGCGAGAATCTCCACCGCGTCGTACGAAGCGAAAGAGGCGATGTCGCGAAAGGCGCGATTGTCGAACGTCAGTATGTATCGCTCGGAACCAAAGGCGTCGTAGGTCGCGCCGATCGCTGAGCGGTGGTGGATGCCGGTAGAGGGTCGCGAGATGCCCGATTCCTCGGACGGGGGACACAGCCCCCAAAGATTAAAGTCGCCGCGCCGCTCGCTGAATGGAGAGCGGCTGAACAACACCTCCATCAGCCGGCGAGCATCCTTTTCGCACTTCGAGCGCTCGGAGGCTCGATAGCCGTCGCCGAGGATGAGCAGGTCGAGCTTAGTGGCAGAATTGCCCTTGTTTTGCAGCGCGATCACCGATCCAGGCGACGGCGGCCGGGACGCGTCCACGAAAATATCCTTCGGGTCCACCATCAATGACCAGCGCTCGCGAAAGCTTTCGTCCTTCGAATCGCGTTTCTTGAGCACAATCTGCACCGGTCCTTCAGGCGACGGAAACCGGAGTGACTCGTGAAACGTCCGGTGCGTCTCCTTCGCCTCCGGCGTCGTCTCCCATTCGCCGTAGATGGACGAAAACCCTCGCGAGTAGAGCAGGCGGTTGGTGCCGCGATCGCGGACCTCGAAGAGGTACTTGCCGAGATTCGTCTCGTCGATCGGTCGGGCCGGATTTCCCGGCCATGCGAGCGGCTCCACGACCAGGCGATCCAAGCTGAATCGCTCCTCCGTTGCACTGCCGGTGTGAAAGTAATCGACCCGAAACGTCCGCGGAGGGGCTGCGGAGAGGATCGGAAGGACAACCGCAAGAGCGATGTGCATGACCCGCATCTACAACACAAGCGCTCCGCTTCCATCAACTTTGCAGCCGCATCGGACGCGGCGCGGCCTGAAAACACAATCGAGAGCTGTTGTGCTAGGTCCACTCGTTCGAATTCGAGTCCAGAGGACCGCGCTGCGGGTTTAGGACACAGAAGCGATGGCCTGTCGCGCCGCAGCACATTTTGCATGCCGTGCTTTATTTTCGCCGGGATTCGTGCAGAATGAACGACGCAGCTCGAGGGGCCGACAATGCGCCTTTCACCGACGTCGACGCGCAGGTGGTTCGAGGTTGCGGTGGTCTCGTTTTTGGCGCTGCAGATGTTTTCCTGCGGCTTGTTTCGATCCGAGGCGGAAAACGAGCAGGACGAGCTCCTCGTCAAGGTAGAGCAGGGAATCAGCTGCGGAGTTGAACGCTGGGCGGTGAAAACAGGCACCGATCTCGACGTCGGAAGCGTCAACATGACGCCGCAAGACAGTGCAATTGCGACCCTCGTCGGCTTTGCGCGGCCGGGGAGCCTTCCTCCCAATCATCGCGTTTCGCAAGAGCTGCAAGTCTACCGCCTGACCGATATCACGCTCACCATCTACAAATTGGAATCCGACAGCGATTATCACCTGGTTCTCTCGGACGGCGGGCAAACGATGATCGCTGAGATTCCGCATCCGAGCTGCGTCGGCGTGCCAAGCCCATTCTTGCCCGGGATTCAAGCGGCCCGAGCCACTTTCGACGGCCGTTACACCGCGACCACTTTCTTCCAAATGGCGAATGTCACCGCCACGGTCATTGGCGCGGGCTTCTTTGATTTCTTTCACGGGCAGACCGGAGTCGCGCCCAATGCTTTTGAGCTGCACGCAGTGCTTGGGATCTGTTTCGAGGCGGGATGTCAGATCCCGGGAACCGATGACTTCTCGATCGAAATAATTCCCGACGCTCAAACGCTCCCCGCTCCGGGGTCGGTCGACTATGCGATCGTCACCGCGGTGACATCTGGGAATCCTCAGCCGCTGAGTCTCGATGTGTCTGACCTTCCCGACGGCGTGACCGCGGTCTTCGATCCCGCTTCGATCAACTCCGGCGACAGTTCCACGCTCACCTTGACGGCGACGGGCGACGCGACATTGGGTACCGTTGCGTTTACCGTGACCGGGACGGGACCCTCCGCGAGCCACTCGACCTCGGCAATGGTCACCGTAACGATGGACGCGTCAAGAGCTGGCAGTCGACCCTGAGGGCGTTTCCAGACCGTGCAAGCCGATTTTCGTAGCGACGATCGTTGCTAAGAGCCGCCGCCCTTTCCCTTCCTTCCGTGGGCGTCTGGTGCACTGAGTGTTAAAAAGACCTCGGAAAGCGAGCTTATTTTCACACTCGCTGCAGGCGATGACGTCAGGTGGCGCAGCGAATCTCGGCGGATCTCGGCTCGGGACGCACGGCTCATCTCAGCCGCAGCAGGCGCCTTGCGGAAGGCCTTCGCGTTTCTCCGGCATTCGCAGCAACGCTGGAGTCCTCACTTGCCCCGTAGTATAGACGCCCGGCTCTTTTCGGCTTCGAGATCGGAGGTTGCCGTGCATTCCTTGACTCGTGTCACGTGCCTCGCCGTTCTTCACTCCGCCATCGCCCTCGCCGCCGCGGCGGGTTCTGGGATCGACATCCGCGATACGCGACTTCTCGGCGACCCGGCGATCAGCAAGAAAAACATTGCTTTCGTCTACGCCGGGGATCTTTGGATCGCCGACCTCAATGGCGCGAACGTCCGGCGATTGACGAGCGACATCGGTCTGGAATCGCACCCGGCCTTCTCGCCCGACGGGACCTTGATCGCCTTCAGCGCCCAGTACGAGGGCAACACCGATGTCTACGTCGTGCCCGTAGATGGTGGAGTTCCCAAGCGATTGACCTGGCACCCGGGCCCGGATCTGGTGCAAGGATTTACACCAGACGGCTCTTCGATTGTTTTTACCTCCGATCGATTCGCGTACAACAACCGATACACGCAATTGTTCAAGGTCCCCGCGGGCGGAGGAATGGAAGAAGTGCTGGAGATTCCCCACGCCTACAGAGCGGCGTATTCGTCCGACGGCAAACGCATCGCCTACAACCCGCTGTCGCCAAGATATCAGCAATGGAAAGGCTATCGCGGCGGCACCGTCTCTAAAATTTGGATTTACACCATCAGCGATCGCTCAATCGAGAAAGTTCCGCAGCCGGAAAGCCGTTGCAACGATGCCGAACCGATGTGGCTTGGAAGCTCGGTGTATTTTCTCTCCGACCGCGAGGGCGAGTTCAATTTGTTCTCCTACGACACGCGGACCAAAGCCATCCGCCAGCACACGCGCCATGCCGACTTCCCTGTTCTCAACGCGTCTGCGGGAGGAGGAAAAATCGTCTACGAGCAAGCCGGTTATCTCTACCTCTTCGATCCGCAGAGCGAGTCGAGCACGAGATTGAAGATCGGCGTGGCGGCGGACCTGGCGATGACCCGGCCGCGTTTCGTCAAGGGCGCGAAGTACATTCGCAGCGCATCCCTATCTCCATCGGGGGTCCGGGTCGCCTTCGATTTCCGCGGGGAGATCGTCAGTGCTCCGGCGGACAAGGGAGATGCTCGCAATCTCACCAATACCGTCGCCGCGCATGAGCGCTCGCCAATCTGGTCGCCCGACGGAAAGCAGATCGCTTATTTCTCCGACGAGTCGGGCGAGTACGAGCTGCACGTCCGCAACCAGAACGGCAAGGATGCGCCGAAGAAATTCAAGCTCTCGGGAGCGGGCTACTACGACCGGCCGTCCTGGTCTCCCGACAGCCAAAAGATCGCTTACACCGACAACGCCTGGAACGTGTTCTGGATCGATCTTCGCACCGGTAAGTCGAAAAAGATCGCTTCGGAAAAGCTTTACGGACCACAGAAAACCGTTCGCCCTGTTTGGTCTCCCGATTCCAAGTGGATCGCTTACACCTTGAGCACTGCTTCCTTTATCCAGACGGTCTACGTCTACTCGATCGATCAAGACAAATCGTTTCCCATCACCGACGGGATGAGCGATGCAACTGAGCCAGTTTTCGACCGCGGGGGCAAATACCTCTATTTCTTTGCCTCCACCGATGCCGGCCCCGTCCGCAATTGGTTTTCGCTTGGGAATCAGGATCTACGGGTAACTCGGCCCATCTATCTCGTTGTCCTGCCGAAGGACCTTCCGTCGCCTTTGATCAAGGAAAGCGATGAGGAGAAGGCGCAGGAGGAAAAAAAGGAGAAGGAAAAAGAAGAGGCCGATGACAAGAAAACCCCGCCATTAGGGCGCGTGGCGATGGATCTCGAGCGAATCCAAGATCGCGTGCTGGCGCTTCCTGTCCCCGCCGGAGAGCTGTCCAATCTTCAAGTCGGCAAGACCGGCCAGGTCTTTTATTTGAAGAACGTCGACGGAAAGACCTCGCTCGAACGATTTGATCTCAAGGAACGCAAGAGCAAGACGATTCTGCCCGAAGTGACGACGACGTACGAGGTTTCAGCGGACACCAAGCAAGTGCTTTATCGGCTCAAGGATACCTGGACGGTAATGCCCTTGGAGAAGAAGCCGGAAGTGGCCGCAGCCGTTCAAAAGCCAGACGAGGCCGAAAAAGACAAGGGCAAGATCAAGGTCGATTCGATCGAAGTTCTGGTCGACCCACGGGCGGAATGGCTGCAGATGTTCAACGAGGCCTGGAGAATCAATCGCGACTACTTTTACGCGCCCAACATGCATGGGGTCGATTGGAAAGCGGCGCGCGAGAAATATTCCATTTTCATTCCGCACTTGGCGGCTCGGCCAGATCTCAATCGAGTGCTTCAGTGGATGTGCAGCGAGCTCTCGGTCGGTCACCACCGCGTCGGCGGGGGCGATGATTTCGCTCAGCTGCGCGCTGTCCCCGGTGGTCTGCTCGGCGCTGATTACACCATCGAGAACGGCAGATACCGCTTCAAGAAGGTTTACGGTGGCCTGAATTGGAATCCGGAGCTGCGGGCGCCGCTCTTGGAGCCGGGAGTCAATGTGAGGGCGGGCGAATACCTGCTCGCGGTGGCCGGCCGACCGCTGCGGCCGCCGACGAATATTTACAGCTTGTTCGAAAATACCGCCGAGAAGCTGATAGACATCACCGTAGGACCCAATCCGGACGGTTCCGGCTCACGCATCGTCACAGTGGTGCCGATTCCGGATGAGCACGCGCTTCGCAACCGCGACTGGGTGGAGGGGAATCTGAAGAAGGTGACCGCAGCGACCGAAGGAAGGGTGGCGTATGTTTACGTCCCGAATACCGCTGCCGAGGGCTACAAGTACTTCAAACGCTACTTCTTCCCTCAAGCGTACAAGGAAGCGGTGATTGTCGATGAGCGATTCAACGCTGGCGGCAGCCTCGCCGACTACTATCTGGATATTCTGCGTCGCCCCTTGGTCGCTTATTGGGCAATGCGCTACGGGGATGACATGAAGACCCCCAGCGCGTCGATCCAGGGACCGAAAGTAATGATCATCGATGAGACCGCCGGCTCCGGCGGGGATCTGCTTCCCTGGATGTTTCACAAGTTTGGAATGGGAACGATCATTGGACAGCGCACCTGGGGTGGGCTGGTGGGCATTCTTGGATTCCCGCTGCTGATGGACGGTGGAACGGTGACCGCGCCGAATCTTGCGATCTGGACGCCCGAGCAAGGCTGGGTGGTGGAGAACGAAGGAGTCCCCCCGGACATCGAGGTAGAGCAGACCCCGGCCGACGTCATTGCTGGGCGAGACCCGCAGCTGGAGAAGGCGATCGAGGTGGCGATGGCGGAGCTGAAAAAGCGTCCGATGGCGACCCCCAAGCGCCCTCCTTATCCGGTAAAGGCTCACAAACCGCCGGCAGCGAAAGTGTCGTCGAGCGCAGGTACAGATTGACTTGAGAACATTTTGTTCGTCGTTGGCCATTGATGCGAATTTCGCTCGACGCGACTGCAGCATATGATTAGCAATCCGCCGGCGAAGCGGACGAGGTGGTATTGGGAACACGTCTCCATTTTTCGGCAACTCTGTTCTCGGAAGCGGTACGGGCGCTGTCCCGCAATAAGCTGCGCAGCGCCCTCGCCGCGCTGGGCATTACCATCGGCATCGCCGCGGTCGTCTGCGTCGTCGCGATCGGAAGAGCCGGGTCAGACCGCCTGGAAGAGCAGCTCAATGCCTTGGGCGAGAACCTGGTCCAGATCGAGGCCGGCTCTCGCAACATCAACGGGGTGCGTAGCGGCACGCACGGGATGAACACGCTCACCGTCGAAGATGCCCAGGCCATTCTCCGCGAGGTGCCGCTGATCAAGAGCGTATCGCCGCACGTTGACTCCAAAGTTTCGGTCGCCTTTGGGAACCGCAATTGGACCACGCAGTATCGCGGCGTGGCGCCGGAGTACCTGGAGATCAAGCGTTGGCAATTGGCGGAGGGCGTAGCCTTTACCGACGAGCAGGTCGAGCAAGCGGCAAACGTCTGCGTGATCGGCCAGACGGTGCGGGATCAGCTCTTTGGTCCGGAGAAGGCGGTGGGCCAAGACATGCGACTCAACAACCAGCTTTGTCAGGTGATTGGCGTGCTCGCTCCCAAGGGCCAATCCGCCATGGGCTGGGATCAGGATGACACTCTGCTGCTGCCGTTCACCACCGCGCAAAAGAAGCTTCGCGGCAAGGGATTCACCTGGGTGGACGACATCATGTGCTCGGCGGTTTCGGCTCAAGCGGTCAACCCGGCGATCGACGAGATCATCATGTTGCTTCGGCAGCGACATCAAATCCGCGCCGATCAGGAGGATGATTTCAACATCCGGCGGCCGGAGGAGGTGATCAAGGCCCAATTAGAGACGAAGAGAACGCTGGCCTTGTTTCTGATCAGCATCGCTTCCATCTCGCTGCTCGTCGGTGGGATCGGCATCATGAACGTGATGCTGGTCTCTGTTTCTCAGCGAACGCGGGAGATCGGTTTGCGCATGGCAGTGGGCGCCACCGAGTCGTTCGTGCAGATGCAATTCTTGGGAGAAGCAGTCGTTCTCAGCGTGTTCGGTGGCGTGATGGGAATCTTCGTCGGAATCGGCAGCTCCGTCGTTTACGGGCGGCTGATGGAATGGCCGATGACCATTCCCACCCAGGCCCTGATCATCGCGCCGATCTTCTCCATCGGGGTCGGCATCTTCTTTGGCCTCTACCCCGCCATGAGGGCCGCACGCCTCGATCCGATCGTCGCCCTGCGCTACGAGTGAGTGCGCCGGCGGCTCCGTCCGGTTATCCTCGCGCAATGGAAATCCAGAGGCAGGGAGAGGTGGCGATCGTCAGCCTTCGCGCCGGCCGGGCGAACGCGATGGATGAAGGCTTTTTGCGCGGGCTGCTTCGGCTGTTCGATGAGTTGGAGTCGAGCGATGCGCGCGCGGCAGTGCTGACCGGCTACGATACTTACTTCAGCGCCGGCCTCGCTCTGCCGTCATTGCTTGGCCTTGACCGTCAGAAGATCGCCTCGTTCATGGCTCTCTTCGAGACCGCGATGCGACGCGTTTTTGCATCCCCGCTACCCGTCGTGGCGGCAGTCAATGGCCACGCCATCGCCGGCGGATGCGTGCTCGCGCTCGAATGCGACCTCCGGCTGATTGCGGACTCGCCGATCAAGATCGGATTGAACGAAGTACAGCTCGGCATCGGGTTGCCGTCCACGGTCATCGAGCCGCTGCGCCTCCAAGTCCCAGCTTCATCGCACCTTCCAATTGCGGTCGAGGGGAATCTCTTCGCTCCGTCCGAGGCGAAGCAGCTCGGTCTGGTTGATGAGGTGGTGCCACCCTCCGAGTTGCTCAGCCGCTCGATCGAACGCGCGCGTTCTCTGACTCGCGGGTCGCGCCAGGCAGTGGCACAGGTCAAGCATGCACTTCGAGGACCGTCTCTCGAGAGGATGGAGAAGGCAAGCGCGCCGCAACTGGAAGAGTGGGTAAATGCTTGGTTCAGCTCCGCGGCACAAGAGCGAGTGGCAAACGCGGTCGCGCAGATCACGAAAAAGCGCTAACGATTGTCCAGGAAGATTTTCAGCATGAAAAAGGCAAACATTCGTGAGGCATCAAGCTGGTTCGATGTCTTGCTCACCGCCCGCCATACCCAGGCGGCAGCGATGCGGCTTGATCCGGGCGGGGTAAGCAGTGAATCACTCAACACGCACGAGACGAGCGACCAAGTGCTGCTGGTCCTGGATGGAGCAGTGCGTGCCGAGGTTGGTACTGAGAAGGCGGAGCTGAGCCGGGGCGATGTGGTCATCGTTCCGGCAGGAACCCCGCACTGCTTTCGCAGCGCAGGCTCGCGGCCGGCAGTCACTTTCAACGTCTACAGTCCGCCGGCGTATTGAGATCGCCGAACCGGCTCGATCAACGGCGCTGATCGGAATCGATCCTATCGGCGCAACTCGACTCCCGTTGCCACGAGCTGTACCTCTCGGCGCTCTCCCTTGGAAGGCTTGGCGACATGACCGCCCTCCGACTCGTAGTGCGCGGCCGCGGCGTCCGAAAGCTTGACCACCTTCACGGTTCCGGCCACCTTCGCTCTTGCGCCGGCCGAGTCGAGCGGAACGAAGAAGCCGTAGTCCTTGAAGGTCACGCGAACTCCGGGCGCTTGGTCGCCGTCCGCGAGCTCCATCCAACACCCCATTCGCTCGCAAGCCCTGCGAACCTTTCCTTCAACGACGATCGCTTTGCCGTCGTGGTGCTCGGGGGACCGAATCAAATCTGCCAGGCGCACATTGGGTGCTTGGTCGATCTTCTGTCCCCGAACGGTCGTGCCGCGAGGCCCGAGCTTTGCGGAAGCGCTGCCCTCGCTCGGCGTGGGGTGGTCGCAATCCATTTCCTGCGATTTCCCCGGCCGCGGCGTCGCTTGCTCGCCGGCGAGCGCTGAACCGGAAAATGCCACTGCGACCAAGACGGACGGTAGAATTCTCATCGTTTCTCCAATGGCCGAAAATCTTGGCACATTCATTCTCGCGCGTCGAGGCCGGCATGTTCGACCCTTGTGCGGTTCGCCGTAAGCATCGCGGGCCATCGCCTCGAGCCTATTCCATCGCTGCATACGCCAACGTCCAGAAGTCAGTGAAGAGCTTCGGTGGTTCCGGCGAATCCAACAGGCGCTGGGTGTAAAGAACGCGACTTCGAAAGACCTCCGCGCTCATGCTCGCCTCCTCTCGTTCGACTCGGCTACAGGTTTTGACAGCTTGGGGGCAACGAATTTTTCCAGCTTCGCAGTGCTTTCAGTCGCTTGCGCGATTGAGCGTTGCCCGCAATGCGTGAAAACCTGTGCGGGAGGTCCGACTTCAAGTTTGATTGATCTACCGTCGCGCACGCGCGCACGCTTAAAGTCGTCGAGCAGCCCGCTCGCTTAACTCAACGGACCCAGGCCTCGCCTTCGACGGCGACCTGTCCCATGTTATCCGTCGTCCAGAGCCGAAGATTCCGCTCGCTCTCGCCCGGTCCGCCCTCGACCGTGAAATGCGACGTGTCGAATGTTGGCCGCAGTGCCTTGAACTGGAATCGCTCGACCACTGCCGCAGGGAGCTCCCGTCGGACCAGATCGAGCATCAGCGTGGCGAGCAGCGGCCCGTGCACCACCAGCCCCGGATAACCTTCCACGCTGGTGGCATAGCGGCGGTCGTAATGGATGCGATGGCCGTTGAAGGTCAGCGCGGAATACCGGAACAGAAACACGTCGTCGGGAGTGATTTGCCGACGCCACTTGCCCCTCGGCGCAGTTTTCTCGCCGGCGGGCGCTGCCGGCGCATCTGCGTTCGGCGCCTCCCGATACACCAGATCCTGCTCGTCCTCGATGGCCAAGCCGTTCCCGCCGGACACGGTATGACGAAGCGTCACAAAGACCAGCGTTCCGGCGCGCCCGCGTTTCTCCTCGACGCGCTCGATCACCGATACCTGCTCCGCCCGGTCGCCGACGCGAAGCGGCTGCTGAAAGCGCAATCGGCTGCCGGCCCACATTCGCCGAGGAAGCTGCACCGGCGGCAGGAATCCACCGCGCTTTGCGTGCCCGTCCGGCCCGAGCTCCGATTGCCGCACCGACGATGTGAACAGCGTCCAATGAAAACCGGGAGGCACCGGTTCCCCCTCTTTGGGGAAGGGATCATCCCGGTCCAGAGTCGCGTTCCAGGCAGCCAGACGATTCGGGTTGATCCAGTCGGTCCGGACCGATTTCCGCCCAACCCATTGAGTCAAATCAACTGCATCACTCATCTGTTCGTTTCTCGTTGACTTCGGAGTATCAGGTTGTACGGGATAACCGTGCCAAAGGAATCCTTCCAGGAAATTCGAGAAGCGGTGCGAGCGCTTTGCCGCAACTTCGACTCTAAATACTGGCAGAAAGCAGACGAGCAGGGCGCTTACCCAGAAGAATTCGTCAAGGCGCTCACCAAGGCGGGCTGGCTGGCAGTGCTCATTCCTCAAGCGTACGGCGGCGCCGGCCTTGGGCTCGCCGAGGCATCGGTGGTGCTCGAGGAGATCAATCGCTGCGGCGGCAACTCCGGCGCTTGCCACGGGCAGATGTACAACATGGGCACCGTCCTACGGCACGGCTCCGAGTCGCAGAAGCGTCGCTATCTACCGAAGATTGCGAGCGGTGAATTGCGGCTTCAGTCGATGGGCGTGACTGAGCCGACCACCGGTACGGATACGACGCGCCTCAAGACGATGGCGGTGAAGAAAGGCGACCGCTACCTCGTGAATGGACAGAAGGTCTGGCTTTCCCGAGTCCAGCATTCCGACTTGATGGTCCTTCTCGCGCGAACGACGCCCTTGTCAGAAGTGAAGCGAAAATCGGAGGGAATGTCGGTGTTCCTCGTCGACATTCACGCTGCTCTTGGGCACGGGCTCACGCTGCGCCCAATCCGGAACATGGTCAATCATGAAACCAACGAGGCATTTTTCGACAATGTTGAGATTCCCGTTGAAAATCTGATCGGCGAGGAAGGCAAGGGATTCAAATACATCCTCGACGGGTTGAATGCGGAGCGCACGCTGATCGCCGCCGAGTGCATCGGCGACGGGTACTGGTTCATCGATAGAGCATCAGCCTATGCCAAGGACCGCATCGTCTTCGATCGGCCGATCGGCCAGAACCAGGGCGTTCAGTTTCCCATTGCCGAAAGCTACATGGAGGTCGAAGCGGCCAACCTGATGCGCTGGAAGGCGTGCGAGCTGTTCGACCGCAATGAGCCGTGCGGCGCCGAGGCGAACATGGCCAAGTATCTCGCGGCGAAGGCCTCGTGGGAGGCCGCCAATGTTTGTCTACAAACGCACGGCGGTTTCGGATTTGCGAGCGAGTACGACGTCGAACGCAAGTTCCGTGAAACGCGTTTGTATCAAGTGGCGCCCATTTCTACCAACCTCATTCTCTCGTACATCGCGGAGCACGTGCTTGGGCTGCCGCGCTCTTTCTGAGGCTGGCGCATGCGAGATCTCCATTCCTATCCGACTCGCCAGCTTTCGGAGTTCATCGCCGGTCTGCGATTCGCCGACGTTCCCACCGGTGTCGCCGAGAAGGCGAAGGAGCTTTTCCTCGACTGGTTCGCGTCGGCGCTGGCAGGCAAGGATTCGCGTCCAGTCCGCGCGTTCGAGGCATTCGCCAAGCAAATGGGCCCACCCTCCGGCGGGAGCGAGGTCCTCCCATCGCGAACCGTCACCAGCCCCTGGTTCGCCGCGCTAGTCAATGGTGCCGCCTCGCACGTCGTCGAGCAAGATGACTTGCACAATTCGTCTGTCCTTCATCCCGGTACGGTGGTCTTTCCGCCGGTTTTGGCGGTCGCTCAAGCCGAAAACAAATCTGGCAAAGAAGTGCTGCTTGCAGCGATCGCTGGCTACGAGGCGGGCATTCGCATCGGAGAGTATCTTGGCCGCTCGCACTACACCGTGTTTCACACCACGGGCACTGCGGGTACGCTTGCGTCGGCGGCTGCGACGGCGAAGCTGCTCGGATTGGATGCCGACGGTGTTCAGCGCGCGCTCGGGTCCGCGGGGACGCAAGCCGCAGGCCTCTGGGAGTTCCTTCGCGATGCCGCCGACTCGAAGCAGCTGCACACCGCCAAGGCGGCAGGGGACGGATTGCTGGCGGCATACCTCGCGCGCGAGGGTTTCACCGGAGCGAAGCACATTCTCGAGGGACCACAGGGCATGGCTGCAGGAATGTCCAAGGATGCGGATCCCGCCAGGCTGACCGACCGCCTCGGCGAGCGCTGGGCAATCACCGAGACTTCATTCAAGTGGCATGCGTGCTGCCGTCACACTCATCCCGCGGCGGACGCGCTGTTGCAATTGATGACAAAGGAAAAATTGTCTCACCAGCAAATTGCCGAGGTAACGGCCGGAGTTTATCAGGCGGCCATCGACGTCTTGGGTCCGGTGGTGAAACCGGAAACCGTTCACCAGGCCAAATTCTCGATGGGCACCGTCCTCGGTCTAATCGCAGTCCACGGGAGTGCCAGCCTGAGCGACTTCGAAGAGTTTGCCCTCACCGATCCTCGCGTCGCGAGCTTCCGAGACAAGGTGAGGATGAGGCTCGACGAGGAAGCAAACTCGGCCTACCCGCGCAGGTGGATGAGCAAAGTGGAAGTACGGACAATCGATGGACGGCGCCGCATCGCCCGCGTCGATGTTCCCAAAGGCGATCCCGGCAACGCGCTTTCAAGGCAAGAGCTTGAGCAAAAGGCAATCCGGCTGGCGCAATTCCGCGGCGGCGCAAGCGAGTCCGAGATGCGCGCCACCTTCGCTCGAATCTGGAACCTCACCGATGAAGTTGCGGTAGGTCCATTTCTCCCGCGACGGCCCATCGATTAGCACGTAAAGTATGCGCGACCACTAAACACAGTCGCACCGCCGGCCCTCCTTCTCGCTTGCCCACCCGCCGACCGAAGCTCTGGCGAGCGTCCAACACTTGCGGCGTTGGCCGTTGATTCTTTGGGCAGGCGCGGTACCCCGAACTCGCGAGAAAGCTTTTCACGGACTCTCGCGTAAGGGGGTTGCAGACATGAGTAAGTCGTTTCTTCGGTGCGCGGCGATTCTTTTGACCAGCACCGTTTCATTCACCGCACAGGCGCGGGTGGTTCGCTTCATCGTGGAGCAAACCCGCATCTTTGCGGATGGCACCAGCTTTGGAAGCGTCGGCCAGTATGAGCGGCTCGACGGCACAGCCTACATGGAAGTGGATCCGTCCAATCCTTTGGACGCAAACATTGTCGACATCGAAAAAGCGACAAACGAGCGCGGCGTGGTGGAGTTCACTTCGCCATTCTTTATTCTGAAACCAGTAAACATGGAGTTGGGGAACGGAAAGATTTTCTACACCATCAACAATCGCGGTAACAAAGGAGCGCTCAACGTCTGGAATTTCGCTGCCTCGAACAATGATCCAATTTCTGCCGCGGACGCGGGCGACGGCTACCTGATGCGGCTCGGCTACACCATCGTCGATGCGGGTTGGCAAGGCGATGTCGCCCCTGGAAACGCGCGACTGTTTCCCAACCTGCCGGTGGCCCGAAGACCGGACGGCCCGATCGGCTCGCTGATTCGGATTGAGTACTCGGACCGAACGATTCCGCAGGATGGCACGTTTACCCTCAACCTGGAGGGCAGCCCCAATTTCGTCTCCTGGGAAGCAGGCGACCTGAATACCGCGAACGCGAATTTGACCGTCCGCGATGACGTGGTTGCTCCCAAGGTACCGATTCCCTCGGACCAGTGGGCGTTTGGAACCTGCCCCACTGGGCCCGGCAGCCTCGTCCAGACTTCGCGCGACATCTGCCTGTTCGACGGGTTCCAGCCGGACAAGCTCTACGAGTTGATCTACTGGGCAATCAATCCCAAGGTCATGGGCCTCGGGTATGCCATCACGCGCGACATCGGCTCTTTCCTGCGCTACCAGACTCAAGACGACGAGGGCAATCGCAATCCCTTGGCCCTCAGCGCTGAGGAGGTCGGCATCCGGCGCGAATATTCGTGGGGCAGCTCGTCGACCGGAATGTATCAGCGCGATTTCTTGTATCTGGGATTCAATGAGGATGAATCGCACCGAAAGGTCTTCGACGCAGCGTGGATCAACATCCCGGGCTCTCAGCGACTCTTTGCCAACGTGGAGTTCGCCGATCCGAACACCTACTCTCGCGAAGACGACCGGCACGATTTCCTCTCCACCAGCTACCCGCCGTTGACCTACGCGGTGAGAAGGGACGAGATCTCCGGAATCGAGGACGGCATTCTCAAGCGACCCGACACCGATCCGCTGGTCATTCACACCGATACCGAGTCCGAGTTCTACCGCTTTCGAGGTTCGCTCAACTTGACGAACGCGTTCGGAGAGCACATCGACATTCCTAGCAATGTGCGCATTTACCTCAATTCGAATTTTCAGCACGGCAATTCCGATCCCACCGCGACGTTCCCCGGGCCGCGCGGGATATGTCAGAACATGACGAATCCCAATTACTATGGGCCAACGTACCGCGCCTTGCTTCTGGCGATGGACATGTGGGCCGATCAAGGCATCGAGCCGCCGCCGAGCAATGCGCCTAATGTTCGCGATGGGACTCTGGTCACGCCCGAGGAGGTCAGGGCATCATACCCAGCCATCCCGGGCCTCCAGTTCCCCCCACCGTTGAGCGCGTTGAACGAGCTGGAGCTGCTGGACTTCGGACCGAATTTTGGCTCGCAAGGAGGATGGATCGAGAGGCTCATGCCGGGCCTCGGTCCGCGATACACGTTGCTCGTTCCAAAGACAGACAGCGATGGTCTTGACCTCGCCGGATTCCGTCAGATGGAAGTCAGGGTTCCGCTCGGGACGAACGCCGGATGGAACGTTCGGGCGGAAGGATTCCGAGCTCCTCATTCCTGCGGCCTCAGCGGTTCCTTCTTCCCGTTCGCCAACACCAGGGCGGAGCGAATTGATTCCGGCGACCCGCGCCCGTCTCTCGAGGAACGCTACGGCGACCACCGTGGATACGTCGAGGCGGTGAGGGATGCCGGGCTTCAGCTGATGCGCGAAGGATTTCTCATCTCGGAGGATTGGTTCCGCTACGTAGCTCAAGCCGAAAGCAGCGACGTACTGCGTTAGGCAATCACCGATTGGGGCGGTGGATGCGTCGAATTTCACCGCCTCACGGCTTTTGCGAAATCAAAGTAGCTGTAGGTCGTGCCCTCATAGGTCAAGAGTTTTGTCTGGACTTGAAACGTGTACGTGCTCTTGCCCGCGTCGATATCCTTACCATCTGGATCGGTGGGTAATCGTATCGTAAGTCCCGTTGCCGTTTTCTTCGGTTGAATCGCCCGACGAGACACGTTGTATCGGCTTTCGGACGGTCCACCTTTCAACGCCTCGAGGAGGAGGCGTCCATCGGCCGGCGGGAGGGGCAACTGGAGAATGCGGGCAACCGTCGGAGCGATGTCCACGTTGCCGGTCGGCAGAGTGTCTTTGAAGTGCTCGCGAAAGTCAGGGCCGTACGCGATGAGCGTGTTGTGAACGTCGAGCGGGCCGAAGCCTCCGTGCATTCCTCGATAGCTCGAGTTGAGAAGTATTCCCGAGTACTCGGTTCCTTTCACCCCGTTGACGACGGCGTTTTCATCATAGTCATAACTCACGATGATGTCGGGATTGCGATCGGCGGCATTTTGGGCGCGGATGATTTGCAGCGGCAGAGTGCCGGGGATGTCCTGATAGCGCGCGTCTACGAAAATTGCGCCAACCTCGCTGCGGCTCTGCAAGAGCTCGACCGCCTTGCGCACCGTCTCTCGATCGCGATCGGGAACGTAGATGTAATCACTGCCGCCGCTGACCGCGATCACCAGCGCCTTGGGCGGCAAGGTGCCGGGAACCTTCAACGAGGGGGAGAGATATTTTTGTCCTTTGGCTCCGCAGATGTTCCCGTCGGCGTCGATCAATGTTTTGTAGACAGGGGAGCCGTCGGCTTTGATCCCTGATGCGACGGGAAGGTAGCTGCAACCCAGGCCATCGAAGGCGACAAATCCTGCGCGGCGAAACAAGTCGGCCAGACGCACGAGCCCGGACACTGAGTAGCCATTGGGGTCGATATTTCCGACCTCGCCATCCTTGATCGCTCGCAGCGGAAAGAGCGTGGTCGAGCCGGCGACATTGTTGTGGCCATGATCGGACACGACGATGATGTCGGTCGTTGCATCCTGGCCCAGCTCGCGCAGCTTGCTGCGCACTTGCCCCACCAGCTGATCGGTCGAGCTCAGCGCGTCTCGATAATTTGCGCTGCCTACGCCGTAATTGTGCTGAGTGGTATCTGGATCGCGCAGCCAGAGGGCGGTCAGGCGCGGTTCCTTTTGAGGCAGGATGAAGTCCAGATACGTCTTGACCAAATACTGGAGCTGACTTTTGTAAGGACTGCCGCTGGTATCCGTTGGGTCAGCCGTCACTCCGTCCTTGAGACGCTTGAGCGGTTTGGACTCGATCGGATTTCCGTTGCTGGGTTGCAGGACCAGCTCGCCAGGCAAATACGCGTTGCCTGCGGTAGTCGGCAGCGGGATGCCCGTGGCTTGAAGCTCCTTGGCAAAGCTCAGCGGCAAGGCGGTCTTTTCGTCCAGCATCAGGCCGTGGCGTTTGTAATCGAGAACGTAGGCAGCGCCGTTCTTGCCGAGGGTGGCGGTGGTCATTCCTGCTCGGTGGGCGGCATCAAAGAGCCCGTCGACGAGAAACAGCTTTCCGTCCAGGCAACGGTCGATCGCATCGAGAATCGCGTAATCTTCGGAAAAAACAGGCTGCCGAAAGTCTACCGGTTTACTGGCGAAGTCCTTACCCTTGGCATCCGGCTGCCACAGGACGTTGCCGTAGTATCCCGTCGTGCCCGGGAAGCCGCCGGTGGCAAAGCTCGCCGCATTCATCATCGTGAATGTCGGGTAGGTTGCGTGATTATCGGTGAAATCAGTCCCTGATTCGCGCAGCTCGTACAGATTGGGTGTCTCGGTAGGGCTGATCGAATCCGGACGCAATCCATCCAAGATGATGATGATCACTCTGGCGGCAGCGCGCGGTGGCGCGGGCTGTGGCGTCGAAGTCGCGCAAGCCGCGACCAAAGACGTGCACAGCGCTAGACCAATTGGTCTCAGCAAACTCATCCAAGTTTGCGCATAGCACGCCTCGCTCGACAAAGGCCGCAAGAATCGGGTGGCTTTCGCATCCCAAGAGGCCAACACTTCGTCGCGAGGAGAATTCAAATGACATTGACCGAAGCAAGCGTGCGCAGGGACGTTTTCCCGATTAGTACCAACCACCCCATGACCGGCAGCGACTACCACCGAATCGCCGAGGCAATCCGCTTCGTCGAATCGCGCGTGGAAGAGCAACCCGACCTGGAAGAAATCGCCCGTCACCTGGGCTTGAGCCCGTTCCATTTTCAACGGCTCTTCCGCCAATGGGCGGGCATCACTCCGAAGGATTTTCTGCAGTTCCTCACTCTCGTGCGGGCGAAGCGAAAGCTGTCGGGTTCGATGAGCCTGTTGGAGGCGAGCCTGTCCGTCGGGCTGTCCGGCCCCGGGCGCCTGCACGATCTGTTCATCAGTTTGGAAGCGGTTAGCCCGGGCGATTACAAGCGCGGTGGCGCCGGGTTGGAGATTGCGTGGGCGGTTCAAACCACGCCTTTCGGAGAAGCGCTTTTCGCGATGACGCAGCGCGGACTGTGCGGGCTGTCGTTCCTCGATGGCAGCCGTTCTGCTTTGGACGAGCTTCGAGGGCGTTGGCCAGGGGCGCAACTCCGCGAGAGACCGGAGCTCATTTCGCCCGTGGCCGCGGAGATTGCGGAGCGCATGCGGGGCCTCGCCAAGAAGCCTTTGCGCCTGGTGCTCAAGGGCACGCCGTTTCAGATTCAGGTCTGGACGGCGCTGTTGGCCATTCCGGAGGGCGCTGTCACCTCGTATCGCCGGCTCGCTGCGTTCGCCGGAGCGCCGACCGCTGCGCGCGCCGTCGGGGCCGCAGTTGGGTCGAATCTGATCGCCTATCTCATTCCCTGCCACCGCGTGATTCGCGAGACCGGCGCGATCGGCGACTACCGCTGGGGCGCCGAGCGCAAGACGGCTCTCCTCGCGCTGGAGACCGCCCG
>DATFTC010000300.1:0-4126 GCA_035262305.1 Myxococcaceae bacterium
TCTTGAAGGCGTTGCGCTGGTCGAGAACGTGCTCGGTCGTGCCATGGTTGGTCGTCAGACCGTACTTCCCACGTGATTGCAGCGGCACCGAATCGAAATTGATGTCGAGCGTCAGCGATCCAAAGTTACCGTCGATGTCCACGCAGTCGTACTTGAAACCGAGCTTTTCGTGGAGGTGGCGCGACGCGGCGTGCCCGGTCCCGGTGGCATTGATATAGACATCGAGCTCCTGGCTCGGCGGGACCGGACGTCCGAACGCCTCGAACAGGCCGGTCAACAGCCGCCGGTCGGGACACCAGACGCCTTGAGAACCCAATTCTACGACGCTATCAATCCCGTCAAGGGCTCCTAGCAGTTTGAGTTGACGATAGAGCGCCAAGATCGGAGGACCGAGACCCATTGCGTTCAACCTCACGGATATGTTCGGACAAATTGGATGGTAATGATTCGGAATGCAATTGTTTTTGTGCGCGCTCGCGTCCATCCGCGTGCCCATAGCTGACGTACGAGAAGATCCGCGAGATGGACCTCGGTATCAACCACAATGCGGACTTCACCAAGTGGATGGTGAGTGCGGGGCTTCTGACGGAACCCTTCGTATTGATCGACGTCGGGGTGCAGGGTGGCGAGAACATTCGTTGGCGCCCATTGGGCGATCATCTCGTTGTGCACGGCTTCGATCCCATCGAGGAGATTGTGCAGCAATTGACCGAAGAGAACCGCGGCCGCTCCAATCGGCATTACCACTGCATGGCTGTGGGAAACGCCGATGGCGAGCAAGCCTTTTACTTCAATCCGGTCACTCCATCCGAAAGCTCGATGTATGGACGGCGGGCCGATCGATTCGACAAGAACGCGACGGAGCAGCTCCGGACGGTACCGATCCGGCGCTTGGATAGCTTGTTGGCCGAAGGCCTAATTCCCAAAGCCGATTTTGTCAAAATCGACGTCGAGGGATTCGAGAAGGACGTGATGCTTGGCGCGCCCGAGCTCTTGCGTGCCAACGTGGTTGGGTTGGAAACGGAGACGAACTTCGGGGTGAGCCCTGCTTATCCGAAGAGCCATTTCGGGACTCTGGCGGAACTTGCGCTGGAAAATCATTTCCTGGTGTTTGATATCGCGTTCAATCGAGTTCCACGCGAGAGCTTCCAACGCGCACTTGTCCATAAGGGGTTAAAGCCCCTTTCCAAGCTGGCTTCCCTGGGCAGGCCGGCAACAGTCAACGTTCTATTCGCTCGGGATCTCATCGATGAGGTTGAGCACCAGAGCAATTACCAAAATCCATGTCGACCCTTCAGCGTCAGTCAACTGATCAAGTCCATGATCGTCTGCGAATTGTACTCGTTGAACGATGTTGCGCTCGACACGGCCCAGCGGTTCGCCGATCGCCTTGGCCCGCATCTGGACGTCGATCGGGCGGTGCGATTGCTCGCCGATCCGGATTGTGTGACCAACGAATATCGAAGACAAATCCGCGCATTCGAGCTGTCGACCAGCTGGCAAATAACGGCGCCGCTGCGGTGGGCGAAGACGCTGGTGCTGGGTGCGCCTGCCAGCGGTCGCAAGCCGATTGACAGCTGAAGTACTCGCCCCATGCTTGGTGGCCGCGGCCTGCCGAGGACGCTATGCTCCGTTCGCCAACGCCGGAGGCGGCGGAGAAGCTGGATGCAGCTAGCCGGATTCCAGGTTTCGTAAGTTCCGAGAGCCAATGAGACCATCAGCCCGTCTGATCATCCCGCTTTGGGGCTCTGTCTACGCCGAAAAGCTGGTTTCGATGACGTTGCCGGCATTGCTCGCCCCGGGCAACGTCCCTTCGCTCGCAACGATGTTCGATATCGAGGTCGTGCTCGTCACCGAAAGCAAGCTCGTCGATTACATCCGCCAGGCGCGCTCGTTCCAGCGACTCACAACGATCTGCGAGGTCAAGTTTGCCTCGCTCGATGATTTGATGCCCTGCGAGCCCGGCGAATACGGCGTCGTTCTGACGGCCGCATTGTTTCGCGGCTTCGTCGACTTGGGCGCGAAGGTGACGGAAACGTTTTTGCTGTTTCTCAACGCCGATTTCATCATTGCCGACGGATCGTATCGGCGGCTTGCCGAGCTGATGCGCGACGGCAAGCGCGTCATTCATGCACCGAGCTTCCGCGTCGTGCTCGAGGACGTGTGGCCTCAGCTCGCGGCGCGGGTCGATGCGGAGAGCGCCGTGCTCGCAGTCAAGCCGCGCGAGATGGCGAAGCTCGCCTTGACCCACAAGCACCTCACGGTGAAGGCGCGCACCGTCAATCAGCGCCTCTACCATCAGTGGTGTATGGATCAGTTCTATTGGTACGTCGATGAGGAGACCCTCGTGGGCTACCAGTGGCCGGTTGCTCTCGTCGCAATCAAGCCGGAACGGGTAATCACGGAGCCGGTCCTGGTTTGGGATTTCGGGTACCTTCCGGAGGCGGCGCCGACGCTTGAGCCCTACTTCCTCGCTGATTCAGATGATTTCTTCATGATCGAGCCACAGAAGCGCGTCACCGGCGAAGAACTCCTGCGTCCGGGCGGAATTTCGATCGACGCTATCGCGAAATTTCTATCCGACTGGACCACCCATGAGCAGCGCCGCTGTGGACGGCAACTCCTGACGATTCATGCCGGCGACCTTCCTGTTAATGTCGATGATGTGATTGCGGAGTCGCGCCGCTATATGAACGAAATCGGGCGCCGATTGTCGCCCGAGCCGCAGTCTCATATCGCGCACGCCAAGCTTGGGCGCTGGTTCACGGAGACAACCCGGCGCCTCAAGGAGAGAAGCACCGGCGGCGGCAGCCTGGCGGTGTCGACATCACTGCCGATAGAAAAGGAGGGCCGCGGACTGTCGTACATTCTCCGCTCGATCCATACGGCGCTGTTCGGGCCGCTGCCGTTCCTGCGACCTGCGCACCCGCTTTGGCTCGATACCTTCGATGTCACCGCGCAGCTCGTGTCGTGGCGCCAGTTTGGCCAGCGGATTCTCTGGCTGTGCTCCCGGGATTCGTTGTTCAGCAGTATCCTCGAAGACCGCAGCGATCCGACAAGCCTCTTGATGACGACGCCGACGAGTGAGGCGGTGAGCGGAGATCTCTTCGATGCCTGCTTGTGCGAGCTCAGCCCCTCCGAGCTCACCACGCTCCCGGCCTTGCATCGCCGCATCCGCACTTTGGTGAGAAACGGCGGCAAGGTCCTTGTCCATATCAACAATCCCTATTTGTCTCCGGTCGGGATGGGGCAATTCGCCGCCTACGAGGCCGTGTTCCCGGATCTCGACAAGTCCGCGATTCGGTTCCACGGAACGTGGCTCACGGCGCAGATTCGCAAGCTCTACCTGCGAGCCGCAACGTCGTTTCCGACCGGTTCCCTCGCCCGCGGCATCTCGGCCGGGCTCGCGCTGGTCGCATTGGCGCCGCTGGCTTGGCTCGCGAACAAGGCCGCGGCACGCCGCGACACGATCGCCTTCACGCCGAATTGGACGAGCGTCGTCCTGGAACTCGAGGTCGTTCGCAAGGACGGTTCCCCGCTCCATTGCGTCGAGCGCGGCGCGAGCGGGCGCATGAGCGCGGCGCGGGACCGGACCTAGCTCGGCTTGCCCTAGCTAACAAATTGATTTAGCAACAAAAATATGTACGCCCTCGAGGGCAGTCAGGGAGCAGAAGCCCGTCGGACGGGCTTGTTGCGAACTCGCAAAAACAGGAGACGTGACCCCAAAAAATGTGTATGAGCCTCCCGAAATTGGCTGCCGAGCGGGGGGATTTCCGCGGCCTGTCCGCTGCTACCCATCCTCTCCCGAAAAAATCATCAGCTTGAGAAAGGGCGTTCGCTCGCTATGCAGAATGTGTTGATTACCGGCGGTGCCGGCTATGTCGGCCATCTCCTCACGCCGCGGCTGCTTTCAGAAGGGTACCACGTCACGGTCTATGATCAGCTTTATTTCGGTTGCCGGCTGCCCAATTCTCCCGATCTGAGAGTCATCCAGGGCGATATCCGCGACACGCCCAAGCTCGCCGAGGCGCTCGTCGGTCAGGACGCCGTCCTCCATCTCGCCTGCATCTCCAACGATGCAAGCTTCGAGCTCGATGAGAAGCTCTCGGAGTCCATCAACTACGAT
>DATFTC010000301.1:0-3043 GCA_035262305.1 Myxococcaceae bacterium
CACGGCGCCCACGGCGAGGGCAGGAGCGCGATCTCGCCCGCCGCGTCACAGGTGGGCGCCGAGCCTTGCGCCCGCGCGTTCCCCGCCGCGAGAGCCAGAAGGAATGCGCCGGTAATCAGCGACAACGCTGTCGTTGCAGCCACAATCAACCGGCGTGCCGAAAGCGCTGGCAATCCCTTGCCCCTCCCCTGTCGCGCCCGGCGACACAATTGGCTGAAAATCATGGCAAAAGTCGCTCGGCCAAGCGGATTTCGGCTGCGCTGCTGCCCTGGAACTGGAAGCTCGCTCCGACCAGGCTCGCCGCTTGAGGCCACCAGTTGCGGCCTCGGCAGACGGTTACGATCCGCCTCGCGGATGACCACGACCATCTGCTCTTCTGTGAAACGCGCTTTGCGCATTGCTCCCTCCGAATCGGGAGCCAGTCTCTCACGTAATTCGTGGTCCGAAATCCCTCGGGCAGGTCACTCCCAAAGGCTACGATCAGCCGCGGCAAACTCGCTCAGTTTGTCAAATACGATGACTCGGGTATTCGATCCTAAGCCTCGCTTTACTACTTCTCGTGCTCTACCTCTGGCCTCCCTGTCTGGATTCACCAGCACTAGCGACTCCAAGCTTTCCTTTCTCACACTGATCCGGAATAACGCGTTAGAATGAGAATCTGTTATTGGAAAAGAATAGCCAATCACAACCAGATGACGCGCGCGATGTAAAGCCTGTCCGGCGTGATACCAGATTCGCTTGAATACACCTTGATCGTAGCGTTTGGTCGATTCAGGTGGAATGATGGTGAAGCGCAGGTCCCCGCGCTGTTTAGTATACGGTCGATGCTTTAGTTTGACCTTCTCTCCCTCTACGAGAAAGTGAAGTGAACCCATGGAGTTTGTACAGCGAAATTGTCTTGTCCTTTGTTATCGAAATCGACGGCGTCCATTCATTGTAACCGACCAAGTTACCTCGTCCTTTCCCTAGGTTCAGCCCATACCCGTATCGAGGGTTCCACTTGCCGGCACCGTGCTGTCGAAGCGTCTCATTAATCAAACAGTCGTAGTTGAACGTAATAATTGCGTCCTTGGGCTTCATCATTTCAACCAGCTTTTGGTGATGATCGCACTCAGTCCCTGTACGCTGGCCACCGGCACAAAGGGACTCTTCAAGGGTCGCCGCAATCGCTTGCATTAGTCGTTCTTTCTTTGCATCCAAATCACTGCGTTTAAAATCTCTGTTTTCGCCGGTTGTTTCTATCATGCGAGCGGTCTGCTCAAGTGTTGTGAACACCGCCTCCATCGTGACTTGGAAGTTGACGCCAAACAAATCGATCGTGTCTTGGATCACCTCTCGAACCGTCTTCTGATGTTTAGAATTAGCGATGCGTTGGAGTTGCGCATAGAAGTCCAGATCTAAGGGAGGCAAACATGGGTTTTTTACTGGATCAACAAAACTAGCTCCTCTTGTAGCCCCCGCTCCGAGGACAAAAAGTGCCATCTTCAGCCCTCCCGCTGCGATACGTAGTCGATCGGCAGGACGGTGGTCATGCGACGATTTTTAAATCGATTCGGCGCTCTGGGACGACGACCTTGATTAGCTCGGCAACATGAGCTCCCCATAGGTTCAGAGCCGCCCGCCGCTCCGCGAGGAACTCGTACCGCTGGTAGAAGGCGGCAACTCCTGAGATCGTGCCAGACTGGTGGTTAAGAATCTTGTCCGCAACATGAGGTGCAATGCCGAGCCGGGCCATCCCAGATACGCAGGTTCGACGGAGGTCGTGAAGGCGCCACCCGGTCACTCCTGAGAGCTGATCCAGCTGGCGTTTTGCTCGACTGAATTCCTGGAAGTGCTTGATTCCGAGCAGAGAGAAGACAAATGGCCCCGGCTGGTCTGCCCGTGCCAGCACAGCCATCGATTGCTCGGACAGGTGTACAACGTGGGCCTTTGCGTTCTTGGTCCGTGATTTCGGGAGCGTCCAAACTCGTCTTGCGAGATCTAGCTCTGCCCACTGTAGAGGAGCGACCTCTTCGCGCCGCTGTCCAGTGAGAGCCAACAGCTCGACGATCCCGCCGTAAGGACCACCGATTTTTCGAGCGGCGAGAACGACCTGGGCGAGCTCGTCGTCGTCCAGCACTCGGTCGCGAGCGACCTCCTTCGAAGGGAGTGGTACGCCTTCGGCTGGGGATTGATCGAGGACGGCTCGGCCCACGCACCAGCGTAGGAATGTCTTGGTCGCCTTTAAAGCTTTGTTCGCGGCGACCGGCGCCCCCCGCTGCGCGATGGCAGTGATGACCTCAACGACATCGCGCTTGCTAATCTCGTGGATGCTCCTACCGCCCCAGGTCTTGCCGACCTCCCGGCGAAGGAGCCTCGCTATCTCACCCCCGGACCGGTTCTGTGACAGCCGTTGGGCAATGAACGTCTCCAACAGGTCCTCGACTCGATCGGCTACGACCCTCCGCTTGGCCTCGCGTTTCTCAGCCGCCGGATCACGGCCCTCTAGCCGTGCCGCGAATACCTTGTGCGCCGCCACGCGGGCTTGGTGAAGGGTCACTCGCCCATAGGGACCGATCGTGTACTTGCGCAGCTTGGAGCCGGCACCGCCGGTGCGGTAGAGAACGATGAACACTTTGCGGCCTGTCGGCGTGACCTTGACGCCGAAGCCGGGGTATGCGGCGTCCCAGTAGACGACGTCTGATTTGGAAGTCGGCAGCGCGTCGATCGTGCTCTTGGTCAACTTGATGCGTGGCATGGAAGGCACCTGTCGGGCGGTGCTACCTTCACTTCACATAGGTAGCACCGCAAATGAAATGACAGGATCGAACGTGATACTCAGTCCACATTGACGCAAGAGAAATCAGGGCGTTATGAACCATCGTCAATCAACTTCCATCATGGGGAAACGTGAGCCCGAGAACTATGGGAGAGGGAGCAGATTGAGCCTGCCGCTCGCCGTCATTTCATTCGAGAGAAATGCACTCTAAAGTTCGGCCCAAGACGAGACAACAAACCGGGAGGATCGACGATGCTGCCAACGCGCGTTTCGATGATCGGCACG
>DATFTC010000302.1:0-3791 GCA_035262305.1 Myxococcaceae bacterium
TGGCGTGCAGGGGTGATCGCGCTTTCCCGAAGATCCGCCTCGAGTCGCTGCGGAATGCCGCCGCGCGATCTCGCCGTTTGAAAAGTGTAAAGAATGCCGCGATACGTTGTTCGTTTTGAATCGCCCGGCTCAGAGGTAAAACGCAGGATCAGTGCGTTGGCAGACTCCGCTGAATTGCGATAAGACGTCTGTCTGCCAGTGGTATTGGGGAGGGGAGTCGCATCGATCTCCACCCAGCGCGGGCCGCCTCGGTGGAATTCAGCATCCGACAGAGGTGCAGCCAATCGCTCGGGTTGAAGCGATGGCTTAGGCAGGCGGGAAAGGGCTTTGCCGTGGCGATAGGCCGCATACCCGGCCGCACCGAAACCGGCCAGCAAAAATGCGACACACGGCACGGTGATCAGAATCGCGAGGATCGTGCGAAGGCGCACATATTCCTTGACGCGATACGATGACGCAGTCGCAAGCGACGCGGCCTTCGAAGCATTGTCGTTTTTTTGCATTGGTTGCACCGACCCCGGTGCAGCAGGCGTGCCAGCGATGACGAAGGGCGCGCATCGATTCAGGACGCAACCGAATCTTTCGCGCTGGCGATAACCGCTCAGAACCGCTGAAGCGCTAGCGGGTTGAGCACTCGCAAGATGCCCACCCGACGACGCGTCGGAGTGATCAGTCGATCCGACAATGGATCGACTGATAAACAGTCGCAGCGCGGACTGGACGGGCCGGGATTGACTCCCTCCCAGTAACTGCGATTAGAGTCGCGCCTCTTTGGGGGGGTTTGGGAGGGGCCGAGTCGTGAGTGCAGTTGCGGGGGGACGACCGCAAGGCGCGGAGGCTGCGCTGGAGGCGCGACCCGAGGTCGCTGACCGCACCGCCGACCTGAGCAACGACGCAAGTGCGGCAGTTGGCCTCGGTCCTGCACCGGACGTCTGCGCGTGGCGACTGATCGATGAACGTCGCTACTTGGTGATCGGTGAACACGCGCGCGGGGGCTTGGGCCGAATCCTCAAAGCCCGCGACTGCGACCTCGATCGCCCGGTGGCGCTCAAGGAGCTGCTCCGCGAAAGCAAAGACGCGGAATCGAGATTCGCCCGCGAGGCTGAAATCACCGCGCGACTCCAACACCCGAGCATCGTTCCGGTCTACGAGGCGGGCCGATGGTCAAACGGCAAACCGTTCTATGCGATGAAATTGATCTCCGGTCAGTCCCTGGCGACGGCGATCCATCAACGGAGCGCTCTTCGAGACAGGCTGGCCCTGCTCCCCACGCTGATCGCCGTTGCAGACGCGATCGCCTATGCACACGAGCAAGGCGTCGTTCATCGAGATCTGAAGCCCTCCAACGTCTTGATCGGGCGGTTCGGTGAGACGGTGGTGATCGACTGGGGCCTAGCGGTTGATACACGCGGACCGCAGCGAGCTGCCTCGCGGGAGCATCCGGTCAACGCAGCCAAGTTGGCGGTGGTTGGCGCGGTGATGGGAACCCCCGAATACATGGCGCCGGAACAGGCGCGAGGTCAGGCAGTCGACTCGCGGGCCGATGTCTATGCGCTCGGGGCAATGCTTTATCATCTGGTCGCGGGCGCGCCGCCGTACGAGGGATCATCCTCCGCCGAAGTTCTATCGAAGCTCACCGCCGGGCCACCCGTGCCGCTGGAAAAGCGCCAGCCGGGTATTTCCGAGGAGCTCGCTGCGATTGCTAACAAGGCGATGGCCAGGGAACAGGATGAGCGATATCCCAGTGCCCAGGAGCTCGCGGCAGACCTGCGACGTTTTCAAACCGGCCAGCTCGTGGGCGCGCACCAATACTCCCTCTACCGGCTGATCCGCAGGTGGCTCAAGCGCCATCGACCTTTGATTGCGATGGCTGCCCTGTGCATCGCACTGCTGATCAGCGGGAGTGTTATTGCCTTGCGCCGGATTCTCGACGAGAGGGATGTCGCGCAAGCGCGGCGCAATGAAATGATTCTACTGCAGGTGCGCTCAGCGCTCGATCGAGATCCCACCGCGGCGCTCGCTTGGTTGAAAACGTATCCCGTCGCTGGAAAGGACTGGGCGGCGGTTCGAAACCTGGCAGCCGAGATCCAAAGCCGGGGGGTAGCGCGGCATGTGTTTCACCATGATTTTCTCCGCGTTTCGTACGCCGGTTTATCCCCCGACGGCGCCTTGCTCGGAGGCGCTGGTGAAGACTCGACCGTCCGAATCTGGGACCTCGCAACTGGCAAGACAGTGCGCTCCATTCCAAACGAAGGAGAGCTGCTGGCCTTCGATTTTTCGCCCGATGGAAAGACTTTTATGTTCAACAACTGGGAAGGAACCAACATGACGGTCGGGCGATTGGACAACCCTGCCCTTCGCGTCTTCCAGGCGCCTGATTTCATCATTTATCGCCAGTTTTCTCCCGACGGAAAGCTGATCGCGACGACGCACTCCAACGGAGAGATACGATTGTGGAACCTCAGCACCGGCGATGCACAAGTCCTCAAGGGACATCAAGGCCCAGCTCAATGGGCTGACTTCTCACCTGATGGAAGCCAGCTCGCGTCTTGCGGCGCAGACCATAGCGTTCGCCTCTGGGATACTCGTACGCGAGCCACTCGCATTCTTGGCAGACACGAAAGCGAGGTACGCCTGGTGCGCTTCTCTCCCGATGGAAAGACCGTCGTCTCAAGCGGCTTCGATGGCAGCATTCGACTCTGGGACCCGGCGGCTGAGCGGCCTGTCCGGAATTTCAAATTCGACGCGACGAACTGGAACCTTACATTTTCACCCGACGGGCGCTCTCTCGTTTGCACCGGCGGCAGTGTCATCAGGATTCTCGATCTCCAAACGTCCGGCGTAAGGAATTTGTCCGGGCATGAAGGCAGTGTGTACACCGCGGTGTTTTCACCGGACGGGCGCCAGCTCGCGTCTGGAGCACGGGATGGCACGGTCAGGCTCTGGGATTTGACGACCGGGCAGCACAAAACTCTGCGCGGGCACGCTGCCGCGGTCTATGAGGTGCTGTTTTCAAAGGACGGCAGGTACCTCGCTTCGACCTCCGCTGATCGAGATAAGCGGGTCTGGAGCGTACAGGATATCCAGAGCGGCACTGTTTCGACGCTCGTCGGACACGACGACCAGGTGCAACAAGTGGCGTTCTCGCCCGATGGGAAGCGGTTGGCCAGCGCCAGCCGCGACAACACCGTTCGACTCTGGAGCTTGGCCGGAGGCGATAGCCGCGTACTAAAAGGTCATCAAGCCTTAGTCTTCCACGTGCTGTTCTCTCCGGATGGCAATTCGATTGCCTCGGCGGGCTTCGACGGTACAGTCCGCGTGTGGAACGTTCGAACCGGTGAGCAACGAATCTTCACCGGCCATCCCAACCTCGTTCGGGACATCGCATTTTCGCATTCAGGGCGCCACCTGGTCTCGGCCGGCGCGGATGGCACCGTACGGGTATGGGATGTAACCAACGGTCGGCATCGCATCTTCGCGGGCCACCAGGGCGAGGTTCGCGCCGCGGCTTTCTCCCCAGACGACCAGCTGGTAGCGACTGCGAGCGCCGACAAGACGGCTCGCGTTTGGAATGTTGACACCGGTGAAGGTCGAATCGTCGCACGGCACGATGACACCGTGTTTGCGATTGCATTTTCGCCTGACGGCCGGCGTATTGCTTCAGGCGGATTCGACAAGATGGTTCAGATTGTCGAGCTGAGCACCGGTGCAACGCGAGTCCTGCACGGACATCGCGGGCGGGTGCGGGTGGTCAGCTTTTCACCCGATGGAGCTGCGCTCGCCTCCGCCAG
>DATFTC010000303.1:0-3818 GCA_035262305.1 Myxococcaceae bacterium
GCAGCTCATCAATACAAGGAACGGGCGGCCGAGCGCATTGAGCTTTGGTCTAATAGGGTTCAAGATCCGTTCGCAGGGGGCGATAGTGCCGGAGAGGGAGAGGCAGATGGCGCGCGGTCCCTCGGCTCGCCGCGTGGCGGCGACGGCCATCCTCGTTGGGGTGGCCTATTACCTCGGCGCAAAGGCCGGCCTCGTCCTCCGCTTCCCATCGTCGACCCCGTCGGTAATCTGGCCGCCGAACTCGATTCTGACGGCGACCCTGCTTCTGACGGCGCCGAGGCGCTGGTGGATCTACCTGCTCGCGGCACTGCCGGGGCATCTCGCCGCGGAGCTGCCGACCGCTTTTCCGACGCCGCTCGTGCTCGGGCTGTACGCCACTAATTGCAGCGAAGCTCTGATGGCCGCCGTCTTCGTGCGCTGCTTCAGCGATGCACCGGCGCGCCTCGACACGCTTCGCCGAGTGGCGGTGTTCATCTTCGGCGCAGTGCTCCTGGCGACCTTCGTCTCAACGTTTGCCGATGCCGCGATGGTCACCGCAACTCGGGGTGAGCCGTACTGGCTCGTCTGGCGGACCCGCTTTGCTTCGAATGTCGTGACCGAGCTCACGGTGGCGCCCGCGATCCTGACCGCGGCGTCGGGTGGCCTCGCCTCGATTGCTCGCGCTTCCCCTCGCCGGCGCATCGAGGGAGCCCTTCTGATCGCATCCCTCCTCTCCGTCGCCTTTGTCGTCTTTGAGCGACGCGGCGACATCGCGGAAGGGTCGCGCACACCCCTTGCGCTCCTGCTGCCGGTGCTGCTCTGGGCCGCGGTCCGCTTCGGCCCTCCCGGGGCCAGCTGGTCCCTCCTCATCACCATCCTGGTGGCGCTTTGGGCGTGCACCCAGGGAGTCGGGCCGTTCACCGCGCTGCCCGCTGCCGAGGGGGCCCTCGGCCTCCAGATTTTCTTGACGGTCCTCGCCATTCCGCTCCTGTGCCTTGCGGCGCTCATCACGGAGCGGCGGCGGGTCCAGCAAGCTCTCGAGGAGCGACTGCGATTCGAAAAGCTGCTCGCGCGGCTGTCCGCGGCTTTCGTGCATCTGCCCAGCGACCAGATCGACGCCGAGATCACCGCGTGGCTGCGCTACCTCGGTGAATTTCTCCAGCAAGAGCGGCTGGTGATGCTTCGCCTGGCGGCGGGCGACCACCTGACGGTGTCGCACGCGTGGGCGGCCTCCAAGACCGAAGCCGTGCCGCGGATCGCCAGCGGCGACTCTCCCTGGGCTGTCGAGCGGCTCCTCCGCGAAGAGCCTGTCCGGATCGGTTCAAACATCACCATCCCTCTCGTCGCCAGCGGAAAGGTGCTCGGCGGGCTGGTATTCGATTCTGGGTTCCCAGAGCCGACCTGGCCAGAAGAGCTCGTGCAGCGGCTGTGGCTCGTAAGCGAGGTTTTCGCCAGCGCCCTGGCGCGCAAGGAAACCGAAGACGCCCTGCGCGCCAGCGAGGTGATGAAGTCGGCCATCCTCGCGTCGCTCAGCAGCGGCGTCGCGGTCCTGGATCGCCAGGGCCGGGTCATCGCCGTCAACGAGAGCTGGACCCGGTTCCGCTGCGAGAGCGGGGCGGGATACGCGGGCGTTGAAGTGGGCGCTCAGTTTCTCGAGGCGTGTCGCCAGATTGTGCCCGAGCGCAAGCCGCATTCGTGCGAGGTCGTCGCCGGAATCGAGGAGGTGCTTAAGGGAGTAGGAAAGGGATTTGCGTTCGAATACTTCTGCCCTTGTCCGAAGGGAGACTGCTGGTACGCGGTATCCGTGGTGCCGCTCAATCGCCCCCAAGGCGGCGCCGTGGTTTCGCACACCGACGTCACCGAGCGAAAGTCTGCCGAAATGCAGGCGGAGCGAAGCCGTCAGGAGCTGGCGCACTTCACCCGCGTCTCCACCATGGGCGAGCTGACCGCCTCATTGGCGCATGAGCTGCGCCAGCCGCTGACCACCATCATGGCCAACGCGCAGGCTGCTCGGCGGTTTTTGGACTCCGCACCGCCCGATCTCCGCGAATTGCGCAATGCGCTCGGCGACATCATCGACGACGACCAGCGCGCGGCGGAAGTGGTTCAACGCGTGCGCGACATGTTGAGCAAGGGCAAGCTTCGACCGACGCGGCTCGACATCAACGAGGTGATCCGGTCCGTGACCCGGATGCTCAGCAGCGATGCGGCGATACGCAACGTGGTGGTCGCGCTGGAGCTCGCCCCGATTCCAGTCGTCGTCAACGGCGACCGCGTCCAATTGGAGCAGGTGGTCCTCAACCTTCTCATCAATGCCATGGAGGCGACGTCGGAGGTCTCCGACGGAAACCGGACCGTCATCGTGCGCAGCGAAGCCAACGGGGAGAACGCGATCCACGTCGCCGTCCAGGACGCGGGGACGGGTTTGCTCGCGAATGTCCACGAGCGGGTCTTCGAGCCGTTTTTCACCACGAAGGCCACCGGCATGGGGATGGGGCTGTCGATCGCCAAGTCGATCATCGAGGCGCACGGCGGCGCGATCTGGGCGACGAACAATCCGGCCCGAGGCGCCACGTTCCATTTCTCGTTGCCAGAGCTGGCCCAGAACCGCGCGTCACCAACAGCAATGAGCGTCGCGCGCCACTAGTCACGCTGGACCTCTCGGGCCAAGGGCGTGCTGGTTGGCCGTTGGGAAATCCCTGAGGGAAACGCACGGACTCCCCCGCTGTCATCTCCGCACCCACCGCCCGCGCGCGTCGGCCCTGGCCCACCCCCTAGATCCTCGACCATACTTGCTCGTTTGAAGAGCTGAATGCGCTTCTTTCCGGCCCATCTCTACGCGCGCGATCCGAGGCTGCTGCAGATATTTTTTCTCGGCAGCTTCCTCGCCGCTGGCTTTATCGGCCTCGGATTCCAGCTTCCGCTCTGGCAGCCGCCGTTGATCATCGCCACCGCACTCGGCGCGCAGTGGTCGCTGACGAGGTTCACGCGCGCGCCACCAGCCGGGTTTCTCTCGCCGCTGATCAGCGCCTTGGGACTTTCGCTGCTGCTCCGAACGGACGTGGTGTGGATTCCCGTCCTGACCGCGATCGCGGCGATCGCTTCCAAGTTCCTCATTCGCGTGCGGGGCAAGCACGTGTTCAATCCGACGAACTTCGGTCTGGCGTTGGCCATGCTTGTCACCCCGCACGCCTGGTGCTCGCCTAGCCAATGGGGAGAAAACGGCGCGCTGATCGCTTGGATCGCCATTTTGGGCCTGGCAGTCTCGCACCGCGCGTTTCGCTCCGACGTGAGCCTTGCCTTTCTCGCTTCGTGGCTCGCGCTCAAGGGGGGCCGTGTCCTCTACCTGGGGCAGAAGCTGCCGGTGCTCGCGCATCAATTCTCTTCCGGAAGCCTGATCCTCTTCGCGTTCTTCATGATCTCCGATCCGAAGACGACGCCGGACAGCAGGGCCGGGCGCGTGCTTTACGCAGCGATGGTCGCGGGCTTCGCTTTCTATCTGCAGCACGGGCTGTGGAAGCAGAACGCGCTCATCTGGTCGCTGTTCCTGCTCTCGCCGCTGGTTCCGCTCATCGATCGCATTTTCAAAGCTCCCCCCTACCACTGGCCAACCGAAAGGACTGCCTCATGCTTGCCCGCTGTCGTCACCTCTTCCTGATCACCGCCGCGATGGCGCTCATTCCTGGCGCCGCCCAGGCCTTCTGCGGTTTCTACGTCGGCAAGGCCGATGCCTCCCTCTTCAACGACGCGTCGCAGGTCGTCCTGGTGCGGGATGGAGACCGAACCGTGGTCACCATGTCGAACGACTACAAGGGAGAGCTCACGGACTTTGCCCTGGT
>DATFTC010000304.1:0-5612 GCA_035262305.1 Myxococcaceae bacterium
CAAGACTTGCTGCGGCCCGCCCGGTGCGATGCGAAATTGCGCCCGGCGCGTGGATTCACCGACCAGCGCGGGAGCCGCTTTGCCGAGGTGTCCTCCCGGAGCGGGGCGCAGGATCCGTGCGTCTGGTTGCGCTGCGCATGCCGGCTAGCCCCGCGTCGCTGAACTCAACTTCTTCCATGTGCTCTCGAGGGTTTCGGGCAGCACCCGCGTTTCGCCGACGACTGAAATGAAGTTTGCGTCCGCCACCCAGCGGGGAAGCACGTGCAGATGGATGTGTCCCGCGATGCCTGCGCCAGCGGCCTTTCCGATGTTCATTCCAAGATTAATCCCATCCGGCCGATAAATTTCCCGCAGCACCGACTCCATCCTTTGCGACAGGGCCATCATCTCGTTGGCTGCCTCAACGGGAAGCCTCCGCAATTCGTCCAGATGCGTGTAGGGCACGATCATCACGTGCCCCGGGGTGTAGGGATAGGCGTTCAGGATGACAAAGCAGTGCGCCCCGCGATGCACTATGCCTGCCTTCTGGTCATCTTTTTCCCTTGCCGCCTGGCAAAAGACGCAGCCCGCCGGCTTTTCCGTGCCCGAGACGTAGGCGTAGCGCCACGGCGTCCAGAGATAATCCATAGCAGGGCAGGTTAGCAGATGGCTGCTTTGTTCGGAAACCGTAACGCTGCAACCGTCCTGTAATGTGCGCCGGATTTACGTTTGACACTGGCTAAACGTGGTTGTTATAGTCGAAGAGTTCCCATTGGACGCGGGTTCTTTGTAAACGTCCGACAGCTGGGATTGTCCAAGCTCACTCGCCAGGGTGAGCCCACTACAACCAAACGACTCGTCCAGCAGTCCGCAGAGCAGGCCCCGCATCCGATCATCAGAGAGGCATAACCTTGTTCGACGATACTACCGCCCATCATTCCGATTCCAACTCCACCGTGTTAACAGAAGCCGAACCAACGACTGCGGAACAGCCAACGCGATCCGGCGATCCGGCGACAGCGCCCGCCCCGGTCTCCGAAGATAAGGCTGCTGCCGGCGAAGACTTCGCCTCCGCGCTCGAGACCTTCACCACGGAAGCCGAAGAAGCAGTGAGTGAAGATCGCGTCATCAGAGGCACCGTTCTCAAGCTGACTCCGACTCACGTGGTGGTCGACATCGGCGCGAAGTCGGAAGGCATGTTGCCGCTCTCGGAAGTGCTCGACCAGGAGGGCAAGCCGAAGTTTAAGCCCGGCGACGAGATCGATGTGATGCGCGACAAGGGCGAGGCCGAAGAAGGTTACATCAATCTCTCTCATCAGAAGGCGCAGCGCATTCATGCCTGGGAAGAAATTGAAAGGTCCTACAACGAGAAAAAGCCGATCAAGGCCCTCGTGATCGATCGCATCAAGGGCGGCCTCACCGTCGACATTCACGGTGCCCACGCATTCCTGCCGGGATCGCAGGTGGATCTGCGGCCGATCCGCAATCTTGACGGCTTGAAGGGCCAGACGGTCGAAGTCGCCGTCATCAAGCTGAACAAGAAGCGCGGCAACATCGTGGTCTCTCGCAAGGAACTGCTCGAAGGCGAGCAGGCGGAAAAACGCGCCAAGACGCTCGAGCACCTGGAAGAGGGCTCCGTCCTCACCGGCGTGGTAAAGAATCTCACCGAGTACGGGGCGTTCGTCGATCTCGGCGGGCTCGACGGCCTTCTGCACATCACCGACATGTCCTGGGGACGCCTCACTCACCCCAAGGATTTGGTAAACGTCGGAGACCAGATTCAGGTCAAAGTTCTGAAGTACGACAAGGACAAGCAGCGCGTCTCGCTAGGATTCAAGCAGCTCACACCGGATCCTTGGCTCGACGCCGAGCACCGTTATCCCGAGGGCGCGCACGTGCAAGGACGCGTCATCAGCGTGACCGACTACGGAGCCTTCGTGGAGCTCGAACAAGGCATCGAGGGTCTCGTGCACGTCAGCGAGATGACCTGGTCGAAGAGGATGAAGCATCCGTCGAAGCTGGTCAACGTAGGCGATCAGGTCGAATGCGTGGTGCTCAACGTGAACCCGACCGAGCGGCGCATTTCGCTCGGCATGCGTCAGCTCGCCTCCAACCCGTGGGATTCGCTGCATGAGAAGTTCCCCGTCGGCATGACCGTCGAAGGCCGCGTCCGCAACCTGACTGACTTCGGCGCCTTCATCGAGATCGAAGACGGCATCGACGGCCTGGTTCACGTCAGCAACCTGAGCTGGACCAAGCGCGTGAAGCATCCTTCGGAAGTATTGAAGAAGGGCGATCGCGTCAAGGCCGTGGTGCTGGCAATCGAGCCCGAGAAGCGGCGGCTCTCGCTGGGTGTGAAGCAGCTTCAACCCGATGTCTGGGAGACTTTTTTCGCGACACACCACATTGGCGATGTCGTACGCGGCAAAGTCCTGCGCGTGGCTGCCTTCGGTGCATTCGTGGAAATCGCGGAAGGAGTCGAAGGCCTCTGCCACAAGTCCGAGGCGACCGACGAGAACGGCGCGCCTCTGCACCTGGAGCCGGGCATGGAACACGACTTCAAGATCATCAAGATGAATCCGGAAGAGAAGAAAGTCGGACTCAGCATCCGGGCCGTCGGCGAAGAGGCCTCGCGGTCGGAAGTCGAAGCCTACAAGCAGCCGGTCTCGAGCACCAGCTCGACCATCGGCGAGCTGATCTCCTGGAAGCGCGCCAGCAACGAGAACAACTAGCGCCCGGGCACTTTTCTCGCCAAGCCGCCTCTCGAGGCGGCTTGCGTTTTTTGTGGCCCGTGTTTCCCCGGTGTACCCCTGGGGGGGAGCGCTGCAGTTTGGCCTGCTTCCCCGCCCTGTTCTAGAATCCTTAGTTTGCCTTCACTCATCTGTTACTGGGGAAGATCCTCTTGCCAGAAACCATCTACGACGTCGCCATCATCGGCAGTGGCCCCGCCGGATACACCGGCGCCATCCGCGCCGGCCAATACGGACTCAAAACTGCGCTGATCGAAAAGGACGGTTTTCTCGGCGGCACCTGTCTCCACGTCGGCTGCATTCCCACCAAGGCGCTGCTGTTCAACGCCGAATTGTGGGATCACCTGAAGGAGGCGAAAGAATTTGGCATCGAAGGCGTGGACGCGCGCAAGCTGAACTGGGCCGCCATCCAGGATCGCAAGAATAAGATTGTCAGCAAGCACACCAAAGGCCTCGATTTCTTGATGAAGAAAAACCAGGTCCAGAGCATCAAGGGCTACGGGATGCTCACCGGTCCGGCCCAAAACGGCATCTTCACGGTGGAAATCAGCCACGACGGCCGGGCAACGAATCTGCAAGCCAAAAATGTCATCCTGGCGACCGGCTCGGAAGCGCGCATGCTGCCCGGCCTGGAGGTCAGCGATCGCGTCCTGACCAACATCGAAATACTCAGTCTGAAGGAAATCCCCAAATCGCTTGTGATCGTGGGCGCGGGCGCGGTCGGGGTGGAGTTCGCATCGATCTACCGCTCGTTCGACTGTGAGGTCACCATCGTCGAGATGCTGCCGCGGCTCGTGCCCGTCGAAGACGAGGAGGTCTCCAAGGAACTGGCCCGGGTGTTCCGCAAACGCGGGATTAGTTTCCACACCAGCGCGAAGGTCGACAAGGTGGACAAGACCAAGACCGGGGTTGCGGTCACCATCACCGTCGACGGCAAGCAGCAGAAGATCGAGGCTGAGAAGATTCTGATCGCCGTCGGACGCAAGCCGCGCACGCAGAATATCGGCCTCGAACGCACCCGGATCAAACCGGACCGCGAATTCATCAAAACGGATTCCTGGATGCAGACCGCCGAACCCGGGATTTACGCCGTGGGCGACATTGTGCTGGGCACTCCCCAACTCGCCCACGTCGGAGCGATGGAGGCGCTGGTCGCGGTGGCCAGAATCGCAGGCAAGCCCACCAAGCCGATCAACCCCGAGCACATTCCGGGCGCCACCTATTGCCATCCTGAAATCGGCAGCGTCGGCCTCAGCGAGAGCAAGGCCCGCGAAGCGGGATACAACCTGAAAGTCGGCAAATTCCCCTTCACCGCAAACTCCCGCGCGTCGATTGTTGGTCAGCATGAGGGCTTCATCAAGATTGTCGCGGACGCCGATTTCGGGGAGATTCTGGGGGTGCACATCATTGGGCCGCAGGCCACCGAGTTGATCGCCGAAGCCGTCGCCGCCATGGAACTTGAAGCCACCGTGGAAGACTTGATGTGGACGATCCACGCTCATCCGACCTTGGCCGAAGCCATGCTGGATGCATCTAATAGCGTGTACGCAATGGCGATCAACGCCTAGGGAGGATTGCGTGATTGGCTAATGGAGCGGGTTGAAGACCTCGCGCGCGACGCGGTTCTTCGATTTGCAAACTGCGAAAATTGCCCAATTCCTCAATTCCACTTTGATCTCCGTCGTCCAACTCGGCACCGTCGATTACGCCCTCGGCCTGCGCCTGCAGGAGCAACTGATCGCCCTGCGCAAGGAGGACAAAATCGCGGATGTCCTGCTCCTGCTGGAACACAAGGCCGTCATTACCCTGGGGCGCAACGCCAAAGCCGCCAACGTGGTCGCCTCCCCGGAGCTGCTGGCAGAACGCGGTGTCGAACTGTTCGAATGCGACCGCGGAGGGGACGTCACTTTCCACGGTCCCGGACAGATCGTCGGCTATCCCATCTTCGATCTCCGCGGATTCGCCACGCCCGCCGGCAAGCGCAAAACTTTGGGCGTGATTGAATTTGTCCGCCGCCTTGAAGAAGTCCTGATGCGCACCTGCGCCGACTTTACCATCCCCGCCAAGCGCGTCGCCGGCCTGACCGGCGTCTGGACCGATCCGCAATCCAGCAACTCTCCGGGAGGGGCGGAGGCGGAAGCCGGCCCGGAGCGAAGTCGAGCGGGACGCTCGGTCGAGCCAGGCTCGGCAGCAGCCGAAGCCAAGCTCGCGGCCATCGGAGTTCACGTCTCCCGCTTCGTCACCTCGCACGGCTTCGCTCTGAACGTCAACACCGAACTCAGCTATTTCAACTTGATCGTCCCCTGCGGCATCAGCGCAAAGCCAGTCACTTCCATGCAGCAACAACTCGGGCACCAACTTGACCTGAACGCGGTCTGCGAATCCATCTCTCGCAACTGCGGGGTGGTCTTCCAAAGCCAGATTCTTTGGCTCGAGACGGTTGACGCGCTCCTCGGGCATGCGGTGGGCGTCCCCATGAAGCCGCCCGCCGAACTCCGGCAGCTACACGAAGACGACTCGGCGTGGGCTTGACGGCCGGCCCGTCTTGCAGCCACCGCCGTTCGCTCTGCTGGTGGACGGGATAAGCTGCATCACCCGCACCATCGATGCGCGGAATCTTGACGAGCCTTTCACGTCGGCGAGGGGCAGCGCACCGCAAGTCACCACGGTAACGGAGCCGTCCGGAAATGAATCGCTTCTTGGCCGGCCTGAGCGGCAAACCGCAGACAACTGCCGGGCGAAGACTCCTAGCCTCTGCACCTGCACTCGCGATACCATCAATACGTCGCGCCTTCCGCGCACCCTGGCATGGGCAACAATAACAAGAAGAAGTCCAAACACAACTCCAGCGAACGTCGGGCGAACCACGGATCTCGGCCCGCG
>DATFTC010000305.1:0-16255 GCA_035262305.1 Myxococcaceae bacterium
GAGCCCTCCGGCAACTCGGACAATTCCTGGGGCAGATACGCCGCGCGCGCCCGCCGCACGAGCTGCACGCTGCCCGCATCCGGCTCGATGCGGCCGCAGAGGATCTTCATCAGCGTGCTCTTGCCGCTGCCGTTCGGCCCAATCAGGCCGACGCGATCGCGGTGGCCCAGGGTGAAGCTCGCGTCCTCGAGCAGAACCTTGGGCCCGTAGCGGAGCGCGACGCCGCGCGCGTGCAGGAGCGACATGAGCCGCGCAGTCTAACCGGCCCAGGCGGCTCGGCCCAGCGACTCGACCCTGATCTAAGGGTTGATCGTCACAAACGCCGTTCCGTTGGTCGAGTGGGTTGGCGTCCAAACCCAATCGCGCAAAGCGCCCATTAGCGCTACCGAATCGAATAGATCTGTACCGAATCGAACAAATCTATTGGCTCGGGCCTGCGCTCCGCTCGAGCTCAATCTCGATTCGACTCGACGCTTTCTCTCGAATCTCCGGCCGACTGCACCGCTGAGCATGGCGAGTCGCTGGTCGTTGCAGCCGTGGCAACGCTGAATTGCCGCACCGTTCATCGCGCGGCGACATCCAGATCCGCACAGCTGGGGTATTCGCAGCAAACAGCTGTTCGAAAGGGAAAGTCATGAAATTGCAAACCTGGAGAGGATTCGCCGTCGGATTAATTGCTTCACTGGGTCTCATCGGTGGCGCGGGAGAAGGTTTGGCGCGCGCCGCAGCCGAGCCGGAACCCACCTTCCAGCTTCCGGCAGAAACAGGTAAGGCTCTCGCCACCGTAGCGCCAGGGCCGGAACCCTCCTTCGACCTTCCGGCAGAAACAGGTGAGGCGTTCGCCACCATCGGGCCAGGGCCGGAGCCCACCTTCGACCTTCCGACAGAAGCACGCGAGGCGCACGCCACCGCCGCGCCGCAGTCGGAACCCGACTTCGGAGTTCAGAGAGCGCAGGTTCAGGAAAAACACTGACGCGGCATCCAATTGCTCACTCAGCGGGTTAGCTCGTTTAACGCAACCAGCTCCCTCGTCGGAGCAAGGCTTGCGGGCGTCAGATGGGTTGCCGCTTGGAGTAATTAGCGGCCTACCACACGCGAACACGTTCGGCCGGCGGGAGATACAGTGCTTGAGGTGGTTTCACCGCGAAGGCGTTGTACCAAGGATCGAGGTTGCGGACAGTGTCCGCGCGGTACTGCCCCGGTGCGTGCCCATCGACCACGATTAACTGGCGCAACGCTGGCTCGCGGAGTTTCTGCCGCCATTTCTGGGCGAAGCTAATGAAGAATTGCTGGTCGCCGGTGAAACCCTGAAAGGGCGAAGCCTCGCTACCGCCGAGCGACATCCGGTACGCATCATAGGCCGCGGCAAGGCCTGCCACGTCGGCGATGTTTTCGCTAAGCGTCAACCTGCCGTTGACTGCGAGATCCGGGAAGGGTCGATAAGCATCGTATTGCTTGACCAACTGCTCCGATGATTCCTTGAAGTGGGCCAAGTCCTCTTGGGTCCACCAGTTGTTGAGCCGTCCAGCCGCGTCGAACAGCGCCCCCTGATCGTCGAAGCTATGGCTGATCTCGTGCCCGATGATCGCTCCCACTGAGCCGTAGTTCATCACCGCCGGACGAGCCGGATCGAAAATGGGAGGCTGGAGTATGGCGGCGGGAAAGTTGAGCGCATTCATCGCCGGGAGGTTGACCGCGTTCACCAGCTGCGGGTTCATCACCCATTCCGAGCGATCGACCGGCTGGCCGAGCTTGTGCAGATTTCGATGATACTCAAACAGGGATGCGCGCTGGGCGTTGCCAAAGGCGTCGCCGCGCACCACTTCCAACGCAGAGTAGTCGCGCCACTTGTCGGGATAGCCGATTCCCACTTTCAAAACGGAAAGCTTGGCCTCGGCTTTCTGCTTGGTGGATGGGGCCATCCAGGGCAAGGCTTCAATTCGGCGGCGGAATGCGGCGAGCTCATTTCGGACCATCTCTTCGACTCGAGATTTGTGGTCCGAGGGGAAGTATCGTTCAGCATAGAGCTTCCCCACGACCTCTCCGAGCGCGGCGTTGGTGGCATCGACGGCGCGCTTCCAGCGGTCGCGCAGCTTGGGAGTGCCAGTGAGCACCTTACCGTAAAAGCTGAACTTCTCCTCGACGAATGCGGCAGGAAGGAAACTTCCATAGTGCTCCGCAGCATGAAAGCTGAGGTACTCCTTCCATGTATTGAGCGGCTCACTGCGCACCAGCGCGGAGATGCCAATGATTGCTTTGGGCTGCCAGACGACGAACTCGCCTTGCTGTCCGAGCCCCGCGGCGGCCAAGAAAACCGACCAGTCGATGCCAGGCGCGCGTACCTGGAAGTCTTTGCGCGTCCAGTGATTGTTGCCCTTGAGCACGTCCTCCGATTCCACTCGAGTTGCATGGACCTGGGCGATCTTGCGCTCCAGCTCGAAGATCCGCGCCGCTTTTGCATCGCTGTCGGCAGCGCCGATGAGCTTCAGCATCGCCGCGATGTGAGCGAGATACTTCTGCCGGATCTCGGTCATCCGGGGCGATGAAGTGACGTAATACTCTCGGTCGGGCATTCCCAACCCGCCCTGGAGTAAGAATGGCGAATAGCGCTGTGGCTCATCCAGATCCTGCGCGATCCACAACCCAAACAGATTGTCGGTGTAGAAGTTGGTGTTGTTCAGCACGTCCACGTCGGCACGAAGGGTGCCGCCCAACGCCCGCGCGAGTCCCTTGGCATCGGAGATGGCCGCGATGTTTTCGAGCATCGGCTTGAGTGGCGCGATCCCCTTGGCCTCGATGCCGCTCTCGTCCATGAAGCTGACGTAGTAATCGCCGATTTTCCGGGCCTCGGAACCAGTAGGGGCCTCGGTTTTCGCCGTTTCGGCGATCAAATCAGCGGTCCGGCGCAGCGTGAGCTCGGCCATTTCCGCGCTGATGCCCCAGCCGCTGCGATCCGGAGGGATTTCCGTGCGCCGAAACCAGGCGCCGTTTGTGAAGGCAAAGAAGTCGTCTCCTGGCGCGACCGACGGGTCCATTCCTTCCAGGTCGAGACCGGCGGAGCGAACATCCGCGCCGACTGAACCGGTGCGCATCTCGTTTGCTCCTCTCGAGCAAGCTCCCAAAATAGAGACGGCCAAAATCAAAGCACCGCTCGGAAAGCGGCTATAGTTCATAATCCTCCTCTGAACGCAATTTGCAGCACGGCGGCGCTGCCCTCTTATCACGATTGCCAATCTTCTCCGCGTTTGACGAGCCGCCAACTCCGAAGTGGACGTGGTCCAGCGTATTGAGCTCAATCGGCAGATGGTCGTCTCACGGTCCACTGGCTTTGAGCATTCCTGGACGGGCGTCAAGTGGCTTAGGTCATTGTTGGCTCAAGGCGGCAGGGCCTGCTCATGTGCCCCGTGGGCGGCGCATAGAAGTTAAGTCTTTCCGCTTAACAATTTTTGTGCGCGTTAAAAAAGTATGTGAATAACTCCAGCTGCTTGCCGCGCCAACTTCAAACAACTTGTTAAACGCAAGCCCTTCACTCCTATAGCGGCCCCGTGGAGGTTTACAGAAGAGGGCGCGCAGAATGCGGCAGGGCACCGCTTTCGGACCTTGGTCGCGCCGGTTCGAATCCCGGCAGCGTCACGCCGCGGTTGACCATGGCGAGTCGCTGTTTGTTGCAGCCGTAGCAACGCTGAATTGCCGCACCGTTCACTCTGCGGTGACATCTAGCCAATCGCAGCTGACGTATTGGCGGCAGCAGCACTCGAAAGGAAACGTCATGAAATGGCAAGGCTGGAAGGGATTCGTCGTCGGCATATTCGCGTCACTGGGTTTCATTGGTGGAGGGGGTTTGGCGCGCGCCGCGGCCGAGCCGGAACCCACCTTCGAGCTTCCGGCAGAAACAGGTAAGGCGGTCGCCACCGTCGCCCCAGGGCCGGAAGCCTCCTTCGACCTTCCGGCAGAAGGAGAAGCAGGTACGGCGTTTGCCACCGTCGGGCCCGGGCCGGAACCCACCTTCGAACTCCCGACAGAAGCACGCGAGGCGCACGCCACCGTCGCGCCGCAGTCGGAACCTGACTTCGGAGGTCAGAGAGCGCAGGTCCAGGAAAAACACTGAGGCATCATCCAATTGCTCACTCAGGGGGTAAGCTCGTTGAGGAACCGCTTAGCCCGCGACCACCCGATCGACCTCGTGTGAACGAAGTTGCGTGCGAAGCGTGAGCCGTTCAAAGGGGAGGAATGTCATCGCCCGGAGGTTCGGATGCGAGATGGTGTTGTCAATCTCGCGCAGCGCGCTTTGCCCATTTCATCCTCGCCCAGTCGATGCGCCAGACACTACCCAAGCGGATCCAAACGAGCGGGCGCCGGTTCTCGGGAGGGGTCGCCAACGCGAGATGGTACAGGTCGTCGACTCGGGAGTGGAAGCCACGGGTGTGCGGTGTCTCGGGGAAGCCGAGACTTTCCCGATCGAGGTGATGGCAGAACTCGTGCAGCAGAGTGTGAAGGAGGCCGCGATAGGACGTCACCTTCCCGCGGACCGCTGTGCGCATCCAGATGCGAATCCGCTTCTCCCTAAAGTCATAGTCACCGAAGAGCTCAGAGTGGCCGCCTTCCCACAGCCTCTTAGGTCTTGCCCCGAGCACCCGCAGTTTCGGCCTGCTGACGGCGTAGGTTCGAGCGAGGAGGCTAAGAATAGAATCACACTCGACGCGGACCCTCCGCGGATCACCTTCGGCAAGCGCCCTCTCTAGCAGCGTTGCGCAGGCTTGGAGGCCATGGGCATCAGGCAGGGTCACGAGCCGGGTGAGCGCATCGCTCCTCTCGAATTCACGGCGCGCCTTCGCGCTCTGTGGAGGCCGGTCCGTTACCATGTTCCTAATTCACTGCAGCAAGCGATAACAGCGGTCGCTGGTCGGTACTGCTCGTCAGCGAGCCTCGGTTCTCGGTGAGTTTCTACTTGATGGCGCAAGCTGCTGGAGCTTTGTGCCAGCGGTTTCTGTCTCCAATCCAGTACATCTAAGGGTTGCTCCGAACCGCGGCAGGCGACGTCACTGCCCACGCATTTTCCACGCAAATTCCCACGCCGGCTCCCACACGCGCTTGCGAGCTTACGCTCCACCGCACTGATGCGGCGAAAAGGAGCGACTGATGTTGAATCATCGATACGACTCTCAGACGAACTTGGAAGCGTCCCTGTTGAGTGATTTTGAGGCAGCGACCGCGGTCGAGCGGGTGGGCGAATACACCCTTCGAAGCACAATCCCCGACGGATGGCAGCAGGGGCGAGGTACTTTCGGAGGACTGGTGCTGGGAACGCTCCTCCGGGCGATTCTTCGGTGCGAGCCCGACCCGGAGCGCACCGCACGCACGCTGGCGGGGGACATCTGTGGCCCGGTTCTCCCCGGGCCCGCGGACATCCACGTGCGCATGCTCCGCCGCGGGTCGAGCCAGAGCAATCTCGCTGCTGAGCTCACGCAGGGCGGCGCTGTCCTCGCTACGGCAACTGCGGTCTTGAGCAAGCCGCGCCCGGGGCCACGGCAGTTCATGCGCACGCCTCCCTCGCCGGAGGAGTGGCAAGGCGCGCCGCTTCTTTCGATTGTGCCACCGCTCGCTCCGCCGTTTTTTCAGCACTACGAATATCGCTCGTCTGGGCCACTGGGCTTCGTCGGCCACCCGGTGCCCGAGACCGCCGGATGGATCCGCGAGCAGTCGCCGCCTTCGCGGATGGATGCTCCGGCGTTGATAGCGCGGATGGATGCTTGGTGGCCCACGCTGTTTACCATTGAGTCGGGGCCACGGCCTTGCGGCACGGTGCAGTTCACCGCCGAGCTCTTCGCCGATCCCGCATCCCTCGACCCTGCGGTTCCGCTCCGCTATCGCGCAGAGATGATTTCGATGAGGGACGGCTTCTTCGTCGAAGCGCGCGAGCTCTGGCACGGCGAGGAGCTCGTCTCCCTAAACCAACAGACCTTAGTGATCATCAAATAGGTCCTACCGCGGTGAAAAGGAGCCACTTATGTTGAATCATCGCTATGACTATCAGACGACCTTGGAAACGTCGCTTCGGATCAACTGGCAAATCGAGGATGTGATTGGCGGCCGGACGTTCGACTACAGCAAGCCATTTCTCCCCGATTCGCTCGCCGGTGTGAACGGCATCAATTGCTTGAATGCGACAGAGAAGCTCAAGCTCAATCACATACGCAGTTACACGTATCTGTATATGTTTGGGCTGGTAGAGGAATACATCCTACCCAGCGTGGTCGAGCACGCCGAAACCACGGTGCACGGCGACGACTATGAAATTCGCGCCCTGCTGCGCTTTGCGGAAGAGGAGGCCAAACACATCCAGCTGTTCAAGTGGTTCGTTCGCGAGTTCGAGAAAGGCTTCGGCACGCCCTGCGAAGCGATCGGCCCGGCGAAGGTTGTCGCGGCTGCCATTTTGAAACACTCGCGACTCGGCGTGTTCCTCACCACTCTGCACATCGAATGGATGTCCCAGCGGCACTACGTCGAGAGCGTCAAGGGCAATCCGGATTTGGATCCGCTCTTCTGAAGCCTGCTCAAGCACCATTGGCTCGAGGAAGCTCAGCACGCGAAGCTCGACACTTTGGTCATCGACAAGATCGCCACTTCTCTGACGCAACAAGAGATCGAATCGGGTGTCGAGGACTATATGGCGATTGGAAAGCTGCTCGATGCCGGCTTGGGTGCGCAAGTTCAACTGGACCTGGCGAGCCTCGCCAAGGCAACCGGGCGAACGTTCTCCGACCAAGAGAAAGCAGAGATCGCGCAAGCGCAGACCAAGGCCTACCGTAGGACCTTTCTGCTATCGGGGATGACGCATCCCAACTTCGATCGGACATTGCGCGAGCTCACCCAGAGCGGACACGCAGAGGTTTCCGGCCTCGCTCACAGACTCAACATTTCATAGAGGAGATCAAAATGAAAACAGAAGGCGCGATGCACACCTTAGACGCATATGGGACGGCACCGGATCAAGGTGCCGATTGTCAGAGATGCCAGAAGTCGCTTGGGGAGGCATGGAGCAGCGGGCAACTGTGCTCCGACTGCGGGCTCGACTACGAGCTGTCTCATCCGGAAACGCGTTGGATTGATGACGGCGATCTGAGAGCAGCTTGATCGGGAGGATCTCGTCCTTGCCGGTCAAGTGTTGGCGAGAAAGGCGTGCAGCTCGGATGCCGCGCGCGGCCAAGCCGACTCGTGCTCCAGAATCACATGATTGTTGCCGTCCAGAGAGACAAAGCGCGCCCCGGGGATCGATGTGGCCAGCTGCAGACCCTCGTTATAAGGAGCGATGCAATCCTTGACGCAGTGAAGGACGAGCGTCGGCACCTTCACCTTGGGCAGCAGCTCGGTGACGTCGATCGAACCCACTGAATCGAAAATTCGCGCCGCGTTGTCGGGCGAAGCGGAGACGCGTTCCAGCTCGTTGAACCAGTGCATCTGCTCGGGGGTAGCATCCGGGATAAAGAAAGACGTGAAAAGCTGCCGAAAGGCGGGGTTGTCCGATCCCCATCCCTGCCGGAGCAGTACCTGGACCGCTTCGCCCGCATCCGCTGTCTCGGGGCTGAGCCGTCGCCATCCGCGCGCGAAGCCTCCCAGGAGAACCAAATGCGTCACGCGCTCCGGGTGCCGAACGGCGTAGGCAATCGAGACCGCACATCCCTGGGAGAGGCCGAAGAGGGCGAAGCGATCGAGTCCCGCCGCTTCGACGACCGCCTCCAGATCAGCAACGAACGCCTCGAATGAAATGTCCTCCGCCTTCCAGTCGGAAAGCCCGGTGCCCCGCTCGTCGTAGCGCACCAATTTATTATGCCGGCAGAGCTCGGACAGGAAGTGGCTCCAAACCGGGCTGTTCCAGTCCGCCTCCAGGTGACTTAGCCAATTGGCCGCCTTGAGCAATGCGGGCCCTTCGCCCACGGTGGCGTAGGCGATCCTCACGCCGTCGTGTGCGCGGCAGAATCGGATCTCCTGACGCAGCGAAAGCGGCGGCGCGCGGCGCGGGCTCACGCGTGCGCGCAACTCCGCCCAGGTGCGCCGCAGCTCCCAACCCGGCGAGCCCCGCTCCTTGAGCCGGCGCGCGGTGGCCTCGAATTCTTCGTCGGCTTCTCCGTGGCGGCCGGCATCCACGAGCAGGCGCAGGAGCGTGCAATGGGCCGGCTCATCCAATGGATCGAGCTGTGCGAGCTCGCGAGCGTAGGCGAGCGAGGCGGCGGGATTGCCCGAGCCCCTCGCGATCAGCGCCGCCAGCACCTGCGCTCGAAGCCGCCGCGCATCTTCCCGCTGCGCGACCCACCAGGCATGGAACGGCTGCGAGTCGGGGAGATCGAGACCGTCCAAAAACTCGCCGCGAAATAAGCGCGCCACGCGCTCGAGCCGGTCGGTCGCCACGCCCGCCAGATCGCCCGCGCATTCGCGCTTGGCGACGAACGCGTCGATCTCGATGTCGCTGCTGTCGAGCTCGACCAGCCTCTCGTTCGCCACCAACCGCTTCCGCTTCCCGTCGTCGATCACCGAGCGCAGCTTGGTCAAGCTCCACCGCAAATTGCCCTGCGGATCGTCGGTGTCCTCCCACAGCAGCGAGCAGAGATGCTCGCGCCGCTGGGGGCGTCCGGTGGCAGCGAGATAGGCGAGCAGAGCGCGCGTCTTCTTCGAGCGCGGCAGGCCCACCCGCTCTCCCCGGCGGGTAAGCTCCAGCTCGCCGAAGACATTCAAGCTCAGTGGCGCGCCGGCAGTCATCGAGGCGAACATAGCCTAACGAGCCGGAGGCGTGGCTCCAGCCGTCGGCGAGACACCCCCAGGACGACGTGCCGTGCGCCGAGGACACGCTCGTTGTCAGGACTCTCGCCCCAGGGCGGAAGTCCGCAGTTCTCCCGAAGGACTTTGGCTTCCTGCGCGGCCTACTCGAAGCGCCCTTCTGCCTTCTTCCGCGATCGCTCGCGCGTTTCCTGGAGCTGTGTTTGCCGGATGGCCTCGCGCAGCCTCACCTCGTCGACGTCCGGGGCGCCGAAATCGATGCCCTTGGTGGCGGCCTTCCACGCCTCGGCCCCGTTTGTGTCGAAGGCGATCTCCTGCTTGTTGAACGGTTCCTGGCTGCGGTCCTCAGGCTTGTCGACAAAGAGCTCGAGCAGGTCGGTGGCGGCCGCGTCGTAGAGGTTGAGCGGCGGGACATCCAGGATCAAATCCACCGTCTTGAAGATGCTCGAAAGGCTGGCATGCGTCTTGATCAGGTAGCCCGGTTTAATGGAGGCACCGATGGCGAGGAAGATCGACCGGTGCGCGTCGACGTGATCGAATCCATTCTGGGTGTCGTCCTCGACCACGAAGATGATCGTGTCCTGCCAGCAGGGGCTGTTGGAGATGAGATCCACGGTCAGGCCCACGGCGTCGTCGTTGTCCTGCACGAAACGCGTGAACGACCAGGGGTCGCTGCCGTCGGGAAACATGTCGTTCGGTCCGCCTCCGTGGTCATTGGGATAATAGAGATCCACGTAGGCGGGGAGCATGCATTCGCCCTTCGCACGGTCCACCAACTGTGACTCGAACACCTGCCTGAAGCGACCGAAGCGGCTGAACCGGCCGGGGGCTTTTGCCAGCGGGGCGTCCGGAATGCCGGTGTTGAACTCCGGGAAGAGGTGATCGCTGTTGTCGCGCACCACCTTCTCCATCGGTACGTTGACGTGATTGCGGATCCCGGTGGGCTCGGTGCCAAAGTCCTCGTCCACCTCCGCGAACTCGTAGCCGTTGCCAAAATTGAGGAAGGTCTTTCCGTTCCGGACGAGGTGCAGGGGAATTCCGCCGCTCTGATTGTAATCGTTCGGATCTGCAGAGGAGTTGGCGTCGGTGAATCCGAGCCGCCCCGGGTAGGGACCGAAAGAGGCAGGATTGTCGCCCGCGTCGCGTCGGCGGCCGCCGTAAGATGCGGGCCAATGCGTCTCCTCGAACTCGCTGGTGTACGTATTCTCGAGCCACCGGTGTCCGTCGGAAGAGACCGACGGCTCGAGGAAGAAGTTGTCGGAGAAGGCATAGCGCAGCGCGAGTGTGTGGTGGTTGGGGGATGCGTTGAAGCCGAGCGAAAACGAGGGCTCGCCGTCGACCGGCTGCCCGGATTCTGTCTGGGTGATGTCCCCGAGCAACAAGTCGTAGGTGGCGTTCTCCTTGTTGATGAAGACGACGTGCTTCACCAACCGCCGGACGGATTCGACTTTCTGGCGGAGCCGGGCCAGATCCGCTTCGCTCACCGCGGTCGAGAAGCCATTGTTCTTGAGCACGCGCTCGGTGTAGCGAGCGAGCTGCGCCTCGTTGGGCACGGGGATGATGCTGACCGAGCCGATCACCGAGGTCTTCGGCGATCCCAGGTCGTCGGGAGGCTGCGGGTTGTTGGGCCCCGCGCCGCGGCCGCGGGCATTGGACACGTAGATCGTCCTCCCGTCGCTGCTCACCGCCAGGGCGGCGGGCCACCAGGCGGTGGGGATGTGGCCACGCACTCTCCCCTCGCGAATCACCGCCACCGCGTTCAGACCCGCCTCGGCCACGTAGAGCGTCCTGTTGTCGGGCGAGAGCGCCAGCGCGACCGGCTGCACGCCGCGCAGCCGGCGATCCGCGCCCCTCAGCGGTGAAAGGGCGATGCGCGCCACCTGCTCGCCGCCGCGGAAGACCGCTACCGAGTCGTCGTTCCCGTTGGTGACATACACGGCGCCGGCGCCGGCCGCGATGGCGTTCGGGTGGGGCCCGGCGTAAGCGCGCTCGTCGTCATCGCCGTCGTTGGGCTGCAGCGACTCGCTCAGCCTCTCGGCGATGGCGGGGCCCGTCTTGACTACCGCGATGCGCCTAGCATTGACAGGATTCCTCACGTCGAAGATCCACACCGACTGACTCTCCGGCGCGTTCGGAGACCCGAGCCCCGGCACGGTGAAATCCTGGGCCGCTCCCACATATCCGCAGCGGATCCCGGCGGGATCGCGAAGCGACGCCGGCGGGTTCCGCGGGTCCACCGGAGAGATGCGGATCGTCCGGTCGGCGCTGGTCTCATCGGGATATCCGGCGCCGGGGATGCAGAGCGGAAAATCGACATTCAAATCGCCCGTGGGATTCCTCGGCATGAGGTGCGTGAACTGGAAGGTACCCACGTTCGCCACGTACAGATGCGCGCCGTCGGCCGAAAGCGCGACGTCGAACGGGTATCGGCCCGCCGGAATGCGCGCGGCCACCGCGGCGAAATTGTCTGGCTCGAGGATCCGTCCCGCCGTGTCTACGCCGGTCTGGATGAGGCCGGTGTCGATCACGTCCACCTCGAACGCACCCTGGTCGACGACGAAGAGGTGCCTGCCGTCGTTGGAGAGTGCCATGCGGCCCGGGAAAGTCCCCTTGAAGCGCTGGCTCGGCGGGCGCGTAGTGTCGAGCGGCCGGTCCAGCGGATGGGCAGGACCGTTGAGGTTGACCGATCCGACGAAAGCGGCGCCTCGGGTGTCGCCGACCCAGATGTTTCCGTTCTCGCCGCCCGAGACGTAGAAGCGCGACCCGTCCCTGGAAAAGACGATGCCCATGAAGTCGGCATCGACCGGGATGCGTTTACTTCGGGGCGCGTGGCTGGCCAGGTTCGAAAGAAGCGTGACCGAGAACGGGCCTGCACCGCTATTCACGGTGGCCAGCGTCCGGCCGTCGGGCGACAGGGCCAGGCCGAACGGTTTCGGTGCGCCGACGCTGACCTCCACACCGGCCGGCGTGATCAGGCGGCCGTTGGGGAGCACGGCAGCGTCGAGCCCGTCAATCGTCACGTGGCGAGTGGCAGGAAGCTCGCCGGCGGGAGCGGCGTATCTGAGGAATCGAGAGCCCCCGCCCCCTTCACTCGGCTTCGCTGCCATCAAGGCAGGCGCGACTGCGAGCAGCCCAATCACAAACAGCAGCCCACTACTTGAAACATGAATGCGACTACGCAGCATGGCGGCCCCCCGAGATCCTGCGAAATGAGGACCTCACTTTAAAACGCGGCGATCGAGCTTGTGTGCAACATCTAGGCAAAACCTTTGAGACAGGTTGCGCCTTTCGAGTCACGGGCCGAAGGTCGACATTTCCAAATCTATCGCCAAGGCCTGTTTGCCTCCCATCGTTTCAGCAACTCTCGGCGATTCTTGCGCAAATCCAAACCGCTGCGAACGGTAGGATAAGGCATCTCGCCCATGATGCCCTTCCAAAGCAGACGATTGAAGTCCTCCGTGTCTAGACGGTCTGCATCATGGAAGTTGAAGCCCTTCAGGTTTTCCGCCCACCAAGCAGCGTCATGCAACTCGGGCACCCTCACCGTAATTTTCGCGCTAGCGCTGCTGCAAGCAGGAACAAGATTGGGGTCTACCGGAGGAGCACAGAGGTTTCCGGGTATGATCGCGGTATATGGGGCGACGTCGGGATGAGAAGTGAATACGTCCGTCATCGGAGCAGCATTGGCATCGCTTTGATTCAGGCGATCGATGCCGAGTAAGTCTTCGATGGTGCGCAGAACGTTCACTGTGTTGTAGTTCGTCGAGATGGTGGTACCCCGCCTGCTGTAGGGAGAGATCACGTAGCCAATGGAGCGGTGCGCATCGATGTGATCGCCGCCGTTTTGCGCATCATCTTCGAGAATAAAAATGGCAGTACTGCGCCAGTATGGCGAGTTGCTGATGAACTCGACAACTCGTCCGATGGCGTAGTCGTTATCAGCTATTTGCAGTGAAGGCGTATTCAACCCGGCAATCGCCGTGCTCAGGCTGCCGAAGTGGTCGTGAGGCAGCCGGAGAAGGGTGAGGTTGGGCAAACCGTTGACAGCTACGTCCCTCGACCATTCGTTGAAGAGGTACGTGTCCGCGTTGTTCATATCGAAACCGCGGAAGAAAATGTCGGTTTTCTCTCGGAGCTCCGGCTCAAGCGCAACACCTTGAGGCCGATTGGAGGCAAAAGGGGTCGGGGAAATCGGGAGATAGGTAAACAAGACCGGATCAGGCTGGGTGGGGTCTTGCTGCGTAGTGAGGTAGTAAGCCTGATCGACAAAAAAACCATAGTTGCGGACAGTCTTGTTAGAGCGCAGCGCGGAATCCCAGAGATGCCCACCGACGGCTTCGGCGCTGAAGTGCTCACCGTCCCCGGATCCATCATCATCATTATTTTCGCCAGACGAATTTGGCTTGAAAGAATCACTGCCGAACGGAGCACACACATCCTTGCTGCCCGGAAGAATGGAGGAACTGCCGGTTGGATCGAGAAGCGTCGTGAGACGCACAGTGAACTGACTGGGATCAGGAGCGCTGTCCGGCAGGCCCTCACCAATCAAGCGCGTCGTGCCTTCTGCATCGTACGAAACACCGCTTCCGCCGTTTCCGTAATTTACGGCGATGGTTTTCTCGTTGTAATCCGTCGTCTGCGCGTAAGTGGACCAGCCCCAGCCGTCGCCGCTAACCATGCCACTGTCGTAGAAGTTGTCCAACAGGCCGAACCTCATGGCCAAGTGGTGATGATTAGGAGTTATGGCTTCTGGAAATTGCGTGAGCGAGGGGTCGCCGTTGCCTCTTGGTAAATCCCCGAGAACTTGGTCGTAAGATTTGTTCTCCTTGACGATGTAGATGACGTGCTCAATTCTGTGGCGCAAGAAAGACATCAAGGGGTCGCGACGTCGATTGGACAAGCCATTGTTCCGGTCCACTCGTCGGGAGAGATGCTCCAGAACATCCCCGCGCGGCACCGGGATAATGTTCAACTGCGCTTTTGACAATGGCCATGGACGAGCCTGCAGGAATGTGGGGTTTGGCGCAGGGCCGTTGGTGGGATTGGGCCCAGCATTGCTTTTGAAAGTGCAGACATAAAGCGTGGAGCCGTCTGGCTTGACGGAGAGGGATGTAGGGTACCAACCGGTTGGAATACGGCCCTCGACACGCCCCGAGAGCAGGTCCACCACCGCTATCGCGTTCTCAAAACCCAAGGTCACGTAGAGAGTTCGCTCGTCTGGGCTCAGTGCTGCCGAATTCGGATTCGAACCTTTGTATTTGTCCCGAGGCCTGGAGAGAGAAATGGTTTCAACCAGGGTTTCGCTCGCGGTGTCGATCACGGAGACCGTGTCATCGTTGCCGTTCACAACGTATAAGGTTCCTTGGTCCCTCGAAAGCGTCATGCGGTTCGGCTGGGCGCCAACCGCGATGAAAGTAAAGCTACCACTGTCGATATCCACGACCATGACCTCATCGTCTCTCTGGCTCGTGACAAACGCGGTCTTGGCCGAGCCGTCTCTATTGCTGAGCACGGCTACATCGAACGGAAACTCGCCGTGCGCTGCCGTCCCGCCCGGCGTAAAAAACTTGACCTCATTCACCACCTGCCGAGTGGCCGTGTCCACAATGGAGATGGAATCATTTTCGAAATTGGCTGCCACCAGTGTCCTGCCATCGCGGCTCAAACCCAAACCGGCCACCACCGCCCCCCTCACAATCAGCGAGGTGCCGCCAAACGTTACGGCTTGCGCAGCCTTGGTATCTTTCAAAATGGAACCGTCATACCTCGGGAACGGGGCAAATTGATCCGAGTTGTGACCCAGCAGAATAAACGGCGCATCCGCTACAAATTCTGAGCCGTTTGACCTATACACATAAATACGGTCGTCCTGGCCGCCCGAGACATAAAAACGAGTGCCGTCTGGGGCCCACGCCAGTCCGCCATAGGTGCTTGGGATGTTAATCTGCTGTCGCTTGGTTACAGCTCCATCCCGGTTGAGGGCATAGACGAAAACCCATTCGGCGAGCGAAGTCGTACCGACCGGCGCGCCGGTGATTGGATCTAGAGTGGCAAAGCTAACGGGAGTGCCATCAGGAAGGCGGTTGTTCTTGTTCCAGCCACTCGTCATTACCAATAAGGTCTGTCCGTCGGGACTTAGCGCGGTGTTGACGGCTTGGGCAGCGTCGGCATTGCCGTCGTCGCGCAGCCCGGTGGAAAGTATTTCGATCGCCGCCCCCGGGGCAGCGGTTGGCGTGATGACCTGCCCGGTCGGAAGGATGGATCCATTAGGATAATTTCCGACTGGCAGTCTGGTGTGCCCACTCCCGCGTAGCTCCTGCGCCATGGTCGAGCTTGGCAGCAAAGCGAGCAGCAGTAGGATCCGTATGTCATTGATGTTCTGTTTCAAGGTGGCCTCCCCCCCTTTTTCGTCGGTCCCAGGCTCGGGCTTTTGTGTCTCCTTTGTCCCGGAGATTTCCCGCGAAAAGGATCGCAGCGAGTAGGAACAGCGCGGCGGAAGATACGCCTTGTTCTGTTTGCGCGAGGTAAACTTCTTGTAAAGAGCAGGCGTCGCGGCCGCGCCTAGAATCCCGCGAGCTCGAGCAAGGAGAGTGAAGCTGGGCCTCCGCGTTGAACGGGTCTGCCGTAGTTGTAGGGCGTGTCGAATCCCTTGACCGAGTGCCAGATCGCCCGGTTCAGCATGTCGGCCGGCGCCGAGTCCGGCTCCGAGCTGTCGATCGTCAGCGAGAACTCGGCCAGCTCGCGCTGCAGGCCCTTGAGCCCCGCCAGACCGGGATTCATTTCGTTCAGCGGGATCTGATTCGGCAGCGCGGTGTACGGCGTGAGGTCCGGTCTGCCGGTGAACGAGGTGAACATCGGTTCCGCCGCCAGGTCGAACTGGTTGAGCGGAGCCAGCCCCAGGATCTGCTCGATCGTCCGGTACATGTTGACGATCGTATAGAAGTGACTGTCGACGACACCATGCCTCGCGTAGGGGCTGATCACGAACCCCACCGTGCGGTGCCCGTCAATGTGATCGAGGCCGTCCTGCGAATCGTCCTCGGTCACGAAGATGGCCGACTCCCTCCAGTACCGGCTCTTGGAGATCGCTTCGACGATCCGGCCGAGCGCCAGGTCGTTGTCCGCGACCATTGCCCGCGGCGTGGGGAAGCCGGGGCTCGTGCCCTCGGTGTGATCGTCGTACAGCAGCAGAAGTATCAGATTGGGAAGGTTCCCATTCTGTTCGAACTGAGCAAACTCCTGAAGGAAGATGTCGGCGCGAAGCTGATCGGGAACGCGGCTCTCGGCCGCCGGATACTTGGGATTGTAGATGTCGCGCAGGCCCACGATGACCGCTTTCGGCGCGATGCTGACGTTGTGCGTTCCGTTCTTCCAATCGTTGAAGATGTCCGTCCAGGTCGCGGTCGCCGGATTGATCGCGTTCAGTCCACGCTCGCCGTACGCGCGCACGGTGAGCCCGCTCGCTTTTGCGTTGTCGTAGATG
>DATFTC010000306.1:0-18603 GCA_035262305.1 Myxococcaceae bacterium
GTGGCGCCACCGTGGTGCTATGTGGTGCCTCGGCCACAGTTTGGAGCGGGTCAAACGCGCGTTGCCGCTCAGCAACACGAACTGCCCGCGCTGCTGCCGGTCGGCAACCACGCAGTTTGGCGGACGCATCCAAGGCTCCAGCTAATCAGCTAGCAGGGGTCGGGAGGGATCCGCGCTAAGGCGCAAGACTGGTCGAGGTGGTGCTCAATCATGTTCCTTAGCGCGCGATCGCCAAAGTTCGCAGAACGACGGCTTCGCTGTCGCGCGGTCGGCTGATCCATGACAAGAACGAGTTATAGAGAACCAGCCAGGCAACCACCAACACGACGCCGAGCCCTAGTTGACGCATCGCTCTCTTGGGCACGCATCTGACTATTTTGCTCACGTTGCCCTCCTTGTGCTTGTGCACATGGGGCAAGTGATCGAGGCGACTTGGTTATCGCACCGGGGGGTGGGGGTATTCGAAGCATTTCCGCGAGCGCTCTGCCCAGGGCTTGCCGCTCGCAGCTCTCAGGGTGGCAATCCGATGCGGCGCAGCAGATCCTTAAACCTCGGATCCGAGCGCAGTGGGTAAAGTGTAAAATCGACTTTCAGACTTCTGAGAACTGGCGCTCGACGTTGATAACCTTTCTCCAGCCACTCGAACGCACTCTCCTTGTCATCGAGTCCGACAAACGCCTGCGCTATCCCTATCAGCGCGTCAGCGTTCGTCTCAGCGGCTGATTTCAATTCTTCTACGATTCTGAATGCATCGTCCCTCTTACCCAATACCGCGTAGGCATATGCCAACGCGCCCAAAATTCTCGGGCTGTTCATGCGGAGGGATTGCGCTTCTTTTAGTACTGCAATCGCCTCCGGGTAAATCTTCTGTTGCAGATAACACCGTGCCAGTTCCCAACGGGCAGGCGTGAAGCTTGGGTCCAACGCCAAAGCATCGTTCATTGCCGCGATGCCACGTTCGTATTGCCCCAGCTTGCAAGAAATAACGCGGAGATTACTCGCCGAGACGGCAGAAGCAGGATCGAGCTGCTGCGCTATTTTTAATTCGGTTAGACTTTCCTCGAGACGTCCCATATTATCCAGGTATACTTCGTAGTTACCGTGAGCCCGCGAAAAGTTTGGGCTCAATTCAATAGCGCGCTTGCACTCCTTCTCCGTAGTGGCCCAATCCCAGGTGCCAAGGCTTACCAGGGCCAATGACACATGCGCCTCAGCGAGCTGGTCATCCAAAGCCAATGCTTTGAGCGCCGCCCGACGAGCTTGGGGGTAAGCTTCGCTGCCTGGCTCATTCGTGAACTGGGGTCCCAGTGAATACGAATCGGCAAGTCCAGCGTAAGCCAACGCATATTTAGGATCGAGCTCAATGGCTTGCTGAAAATATTCCCTGCTTTTGATGAATCCTTCTTTTGTATATTTGGAAAGAAAGAACAGGCCCCGTAGATACCGCTGATACGCCTCCGAGTTGTCGGTGTATCGTTTCGCCACTCGATTGTGCACGTCGGGCGCAAGCCGAGGTCGCAGCTTTTCTGCAATGGCTTTCGTAATCTCCCCTTGTATCCGCAACGCGTCCGCCAACGGGCGGTTGTACTGCTCTCCCCAGAGCTGCGAGCCAGTGTCGGTGTCGACGAGATCCGCCTGGATGACGAGCGTATTGCCGACCTGTTGCACTCGCCCCGACAACACCCCATCGACGGAGAGCTGGCGCCTCAAGCCTTCAAAGTCGAGGTCCTTTCCCTTGTAGCGAAAGGCGGTCGTCCGCGCGATCACCCGCAGCTCTGGTATCTGGGAAAGGCTGTTGATGAGACCATCCGCGATCCCGTCGGAGAGGTATTCCGCGTCGGGATTGGCAGTTGCGTTGACGAAGGGGAGGATAACCAAGGACTTTACTTTGTTCGGCGATCCACGGTGATAAAGGTAAAATCCTCCTGCTCCCAAAGCGATGATTGCTGCGATCGGCACAGCCAGCACCGATCGGCGTACGCCCGTGGACCGGAATGCGCTTGGCAACGCCCGACTGCTCGGTGCCGAGTTGCCCAATCGCTTGAGCAACTCGCTCGCACTCTGCGGCCGCTCGGCCGGGTTCTTCCGAAGCAGCTGCGACACCAGCTCGCCGAGCCAATCTGGAACACCCGGCACGGTGGCCAGGGAGGGCGGGTCATCGTTGAGAATGCGCTTCGTGGTCGCCGCGCTCGACTCGGTTTGAAACGGCGAGACACCGGCCAGTATCTCGTAGGCCAGCACTCCCAGGCTCCACAAGTCGCTTCGCGCATCGACCTGTTCCCCGGTGAGTTGCTCGGGGGACATGTACAACACGGTGCCAATCGCCTGCCCGGCCTGCGTCATTTTGCGCTTGCGAATCATCCACCAGCTTCGCCACGCCGAAGTCGAGGATTTTGACGGTTCCGCTACTCGTCCAAAGAATGTTGGAAGGCTTGATGTCTCGGTGGACAATCCCGGCGCGGTGCGCGGCTTCCAGACCCAGCGTCACTTGACGAAGGACATCCAGCGCTTCATCTATGGCGAGCCGCGCTTTCTCGAGGCGCTTCCTGAGTGTCTCGCCCTCGTAGAGCGCCATCACGATGAAGAGCTCGCCGCCCTCTTCGCCGATGTCATGGACGTTGGCGATGTTGGGATGGTCCAGGGCACTGGCGGCGCGCGCTTCTCGAACAAAGCGAGCCTTGGCGGTTTCGTCGGTAACCAGATGCCGCGCCAGAAGCTTGACCGCGACGGCGCGCGCCAGCTTGAGGTCCGTCGCTCGATACAGAACTCCCATCCCGCCTGCCCCGAGCCGCTCGTCCAGGCGATAGTGCGAAAGCACGCGGCCGACGAACGGGTCGACCGCGAGCGCCGTCTCTCCCGCGAGCATCTCCTCCGTACCTTGGCCCAAGTCCTTCGCTTGCTGGGTTTCAGTTCGCGACGCCACGCGGGTATTCTCTTTACCGCAGCTATATACCGCTGGCGAACTCGGACCAAACTTCACCCGCGGCCAGGCGGAGGCAAGAGAAATTCGACTCAAGGTTGAAGCAGATGCACCTTGAATAATCGCGATCGATTCTTCACTCCCCCGGGACTAAGGTTTTTGCGAGCCGGGAAGGTCATCCGTCTCCCCGCCCAGGTCTACCGTCGCGTTGGGCGGCGGGAGCCTGAGGTGGAGCCCCGACCTCTGCGACGACACCGGTTGCGTGACGACGACGGGACTCGCGATCCGATTTGGACGTGGCTGGATCACCAGAGCACATCCGAGCAGGATCACGAAACCGCCAATGATCTGCAGCAGCGAACCTGCCCGATCCCAAACGTCATTGCTCCATCCGGCGTCCTGGGCTCGTCTGCAAATTCCGAAACCAATTGCAATCGCCACCACGCCAAGCCCAAACATCAGCTCCGGGGTGATCATGGTGTCTCCGTCGCTGCGTAGGAAAATTCGAACGCGGCTCGATCGGCAGCCGCGTCGGTCGCGGGTTGCGCCATGAGGATAGCCTCCGCCTCGCCCATCGTGGGTGCGGTGGCACTCCAGGCTCCCGACCATAGTCCAGAGATGAATGTCAGTGCCCCGATCGCTGCCGCGACGACCATGAATCGCGGCTGCCTGCCAAACTTCGACTCCGTGGTCTGCTGTTTCATCGCTCCTCCTGTCCGTTCGCAGCCGGCTTCTGCAGGCGGCGTGCCGGGACTAACTGCCGCACGCAGGAGTCCTCCAACCCCCACCCCAGTGCGCGTCTCGAGCAATGAACCTACGCATTGGGGGTGGTGTCATAGTGCTGCAGCCACACGGCGCCTCGCCCAAATGTATGAAGCGGTGTCAGGCGCGCGTTGCCGCTCAGCAACACAAAGAGCCCGCGCGCTGCCGGGCTGCAACAGCGCGTTTGGGCAGATACTCCACCTCGCCCTGCTTCCTTACAGGCCGAAGCTGCTCTCGTTGATAGCCCCGGCGTTGCTCAGGTTAGCTAGCAGGGGTCGGGAGGGATCGCGGGCGGGTGACCCGCAGCCTGGCCTCCGATCACGTGACTAAGATGCGCCGGGGTCAAAGTACGCAGCGGGCATTCTGCTCGTACGTCTTTCGGTCTCGTCTTCGTCATTATTTCTTTGTCTCCTTGACTCGATGGCACCGCTGCCACCCAGAGAGCGGACTGCAAGCACCAGACCACGCTCACGTTGCCGAAAGCGCCCGCTGGCTGCAGGACTGTCAGCGTTTGCTTCAAGGGCGAACTGCTCAGGGTGGCAGTCCGATGCAGCGCAGCAGATCCTTGAACCTCGGATCCGAGCGCAGTGGCTCATATATGAAACCCGATTTCAGTTCCCTGAGCCCATACGATCGACGTTGATACGCTTTCTCCAGCCACTCGAGCGCACGCTCCTTGCCCGCAGCTATATACCGCGGGAGAGCCGAGACCCAGAACCCATCGGCGTGCTGAGGCAGGGCGCCTGAGGGGCCCCAGGGCGGGGTATTTTTGCATCGAATCGGGCTTTGGGGCGAGTTCTCGAAGCAGCTGTTCGACGGCCTTTCGGAGCGACATGACGCTAAAAGCCCGGCGGCGGTCTGCGCGTCCGCCAGCGGTCGGGCGACTATGGACTGGTAATCAGGAAGACCTGGTTGCTGTCGGTCCGGAAGGCGAGGCCGTTCGTGCCCCAGCGAATCAGGCTGCCCGGATTGCCATTCACACCTGGAATTTTCAAGCTTCCATTCGGAGCAAAAGTATCGACATCAAATACCTGCACCGTCCATGTTGAAGGCGCTGGATCTTGGCTGAGGTAAAAGACGCGACCCACGGTGGAGTCCGCCTTGACCAGACCGGTTGCTTGAAACGTGTGTTCAAGGATCAGGTTCGTCACATCCAGGACCTGTCCAGAGGTCGAGAAGATCCTTTCACCGGCGGCTGAAACCCCGAGACTGATGTCGCTTCCCGATATCAAGTTCGAGGTGTTGGTAACTGTTACTCCGCTCGCGTTGACGGACATCTTATAGAAGACCGGAGGACCGCCGTCTCCCACGTTCAAGCCAAACAGGATGTTTGGAGTCGCGCACAGCTGGATGACGTTGGGAGAAGTGCCGGCGGCTGTGGTTGTCGGGCGTTGGGTGGCGCCGTCGTAAATAGCGACGCCCGCGTTTCTGGGAGTCCCGGGGACCTTTCTCGCTACAGCAATCGAGTTGCCCTGCGAGAGTTGGAGTACTTGAAGGCTTTCCACACGTAAGTCGGGATTGCTCCCGAGCGAAATGGTCAACGGATCGAGCACCGGCGGGTCTGAGGAAAGGCTCAATCTCCGCACCGACGGCGCCTGATTCAGACCGAAGTAGAGGAACTGCCCGTCGTCGGAGAGGGCGAGGCGCCCTGGGTCCCCTCCCACGCTGACGGGCGCCGGCGCGTCCAGGACTTTGCCCGCCACCGGATCGATCGCAGTAATGGTATTTGCGCTGCCAGCTCCAGGGCCAGCGTTGGCAGGAACGGAAGCGTAGATCCAATTCTTCGGACTGTTGACCTCGTCATAAATCAGGTCGGCAGTGGCGATATTGAGGAACACCGGAAAAATCTGCACCGCCGACTCCCCACCTCCCGCGCCTGGATTGAAAGCCGTCACCTTGCCGATTCCCGCCGCGGCGATATCAGTGGACGTGATGGAGGCAGCCACCTGACTTCCGTTGACAAACTGGGTCGCGCGGTCCTGGCCGTTCCACCTCAAGACCGTGCTCGAATTAAAGTTGTTGCCGTTCGCCACGAGAATAAAGGCCGGGCCACCTGCGGCTCGACTTGCGGGCGAGAGAGACGTAAGGCTCGGTCCCGACCCGCTGATTGAAAAGGTGAGACGGCTCGACGTGCCGCCTTCGGGTGAAGGATTGAAGACGCTCACCTGAGCCGTTCCCACCGCTGCAACATCGGCTTGACTGATCGACGCGGTGAGCTGCCCGCTGTTTACAAAACTCGTGGGTCGCGGCGAATCATTCCAATTGGCGACAGAGGATGAAATGAAACCACTGCCATTCACCGTCAGGGTGAAGGCCGAGCTGCCGGCATTCATGTGATCAGGTGACAAGCTGGAAATCACAGGCACGGGGTTGTTGTTGCCCGACTTTGAACCACCGCCGCAATTGCAGGCCGTCATAAAGCAGAGCAGCGCTGAGAGCGCCAGCGCGGCCAGCGGTGAGCTCGAATAGATTCGGCGGGCCCTTGGTTGTCTCTCTCGTTCCATATCGATTCTCACTTTGATTACTCGCCTCAGCCCCCCTCAAGGCTGAGTGTGTCTTGGCGCACGGCCAGGGAAAATGACTTTGCGCGGAGAAGTTGTCAACAGAGCCAGGAAAATCCACGAATTATCTGAAATTGACGACAATTACGCGGATTTAACGCCTTGGATCGCGCCGTTTTGAAGCACATTAAACGACACGTCGGGAGGCTACTGACCTGGCGGCTCTGGCTCTGGCAGGCCGGTACGCGGCTGATCAGGGAGGCAGTCCGATGCGGCGCAGCAGATCCTTGAACCTCGGATCCGAACGCAATGGGTCATAGATGAAATCGAGTTTCAGGGCTCTGAGCCAATGCGCTCGCCGTTGATATGCTTTCTCCAGCCACTCGAACGCGCGCTCCTTGTCATCGAGTCCGATATAAACCTGCGCTGCCCTTAGCAGCGCGTCATCGTCCGTCTCGGCGGACGATTTCAATTCTTCCAGGATTCTCAGTGCGTCGTCCCGATTACCCGATACCGCGTCGGCGTATGCCAATAGGCCCAAGATTCCGCGACTATTCAAGCGGAGCGATCGTGCTTCCTGCAACGCCGCAGTCGCCTCTGCATATTTTTTCTGGCGCAGATAACACCGTGCCAACCCCATATAGGCGGGCACGAAGGTGGGGTCCAAGGTCAAGACATCCTTCAGTACCGGGATGCCACGTTCGTATTGTCCCAGATCGCAAGAATTGCTCCCGATATTACATGCTGGGAAGACATTCGCAGGATCCAGCTGCTGCGCCATTCTGTATTCTGCTATAGCCTCCTCGCGACGTCCCATCGCGTTCAAATACACGCCGTAGCTATTGCGGGCCCGAGAGAGGTTTGGATTCAATTCAATCGCGCGCTTGTATTCCCTCTCCGCGGTGGTCCAATCCCATGTCCCAACACCGACCAGGCCCAATGACACATGCGCTTCAGCGAGCTGGTCATCCAAAGCCAATGCTTTGAGGGCGTACCGACGAGCTTGTGGATAAGCTTCGCTGCCGGGTTCACTCGTAAACTCCGGGGCCAGTGTATACGAAGCGGCAAGCTCAGAGTAAGCCAAGGCGTAATTAGGGTCCAGCGCTATGGCTTGCTGAAAATACTCCCGGCTCTTGGCGAGTCCCTCCTTCGTATATTTTGTCAAAAAGAAGTGGCCTTGTAGATACCGCTGATACGCCTCCGAGTTGTCCGTGTATCGCTTCGCCACTCGCTCGTGCACGTCAGGCGCGAGCCGAGGCCGCAGCCTGTCAGTGATGGATTTGGTAATTTCTTCTTGGATAAACAACGCGTCCGCGAATGGGCGCTTGTACTGCTCTCCCCAAAGCTGAGAGCCGGTGCCGGTGTCGACAAGGTCCGCCTGGATGACCAGCGTATCGCCGACCCGTTGCACCCGTCCCGACAACACGCTGTCGACGGAAAGCTGGCGCCTCAAGCCTTCAAAGTCGAGCTCCTTTCCCTTGTAGCGAAAGGCCGTCGTGCGAGCAATCACCCGCAGCTCCGGTATCTGGGAAAGGCTGTTAATCAGACCATCCGCAATGCCGTCGGAGAGGTACTCCGCATCCGGATTGGCAGCCACGTTGACGAACGGCAGGACAATCAAGGACTTTACTTTGTTCGGGGATGCGCGGTGGAGGTAAAGGTACAATCCTCCCGCGCCCACAGCGGCAATCGCCACAATCAGCGCGGCGAGCACCGAGCGTCGCAAGCCGGTGGAGAGAGGCGCATCTGACGTCGCCCGAGCGATCGGCGCGGGGCGATTCAACCGGTTGACCAACTCGGTCGCACTCTGGAGCCGCTCGGCCGGGTTTTTCTGGAGCAGGTGTGACACAAGCTCGGCGAGCCACCCGGGAACGCCGGGCATGGTGCCCAGCGAGGGCGGGTCCTCGATGAGAATGCGCTTCATGGTCGAGGCGCTCGACTCGGTTTGAAAGGGCGAGACACCGGCCAACACTTCGTACGCGAGAACTCCCAAGGACCAGAGGTCGCTTCGCGCATCGACTCGTTCCCCGTTGAGTTGCTCAGGGGACATGTACACCATTGTCCCAATCGGCTGCCCCGCCTTCGTCATTTGCGCTTCTGCCTCACCGAGGAGCTTCGCCACGCCGAAGTCGAGGATTTTGACGGCCCCATCCTTCGTTATCAGGATGTTCGCGGGTTTGATGTCTCGGTGGACAATCCCCGCACGGTGCGCGGCCTCCAGGCCGAGCGTCACCTGCCGAACGACAGCCAACGCCTCGTCAACGCTGATACGCCCTTTCTCGAGGCGCTGTCCAAGCGTCTCGCCTTCGTAAAGCGCCATCACGATAAAGAGCTCGCCGTCCTCCTCGCCGATGTCGTGGACAGTGGCGATGTTGGGATGGTCCAGCGCGCTTGCTGCGCGGGCTTCTTGCACGAAGCGCGCCTCCGCGGTCGCGTCGCTTACCAGATGCCGGGCCAGAAGTTTAATCGCCACGGCGCGCCCCAGCTTTAGGTCCGTCGCTCGATACAGGACTCCCATTCCGCCGGCGCCGAGCCGCCCCTCGAGGCGGTAGTGCGACAGCACGCGGCCAATGAACGGATCCATGTCGCGGGCCGACTCCTCCGCGCCACGGTCCAAGCGTTTCGCTTGACGAGTCTTGGGCCCCGACGCCACGGTGGATGCTTCTCTTACTCCAGCTATACACCGCGGGCGAGCCGGACCCAAAACCGCAAGGTCGGCCAACTGGAGGGAGCCCGCGTGCGCGCCTTCGCGATGCCCGTTTCTCCGTCTACGTCAAAGGGGGCGCGGATAGAAGATCCTGAGCGGCGGACAGCGCTTCCGAAAGCTGCGACGCGCTTCCACTCCCTTGAGCAATCTCGTCGGACCCACCGCCCCTTCCTCCGAGGATGGGCAGAACGCTCTTTAGTAAATCGTTCATCGGCATGCCCGGACCGGCAGGGCGCGCGAAGCAAAGGTGGACCCGCTCGCCATCCGGCGAGGCGATCAGAGCAGTGCGACCGCGCGCGACCAGCGAAGCGGCCAAGAGCTTTGCCGCTTGCATTCCTCCCTCCACGGTTTCTGCGATCGCTCCCGACGGATGCGCAGCGATCAACTCCTCCGCCTTTTGCGCGGTCAACTTTGCCTCCAGCGCATCGATTGCCTTGCGCCGAGCCTGGCTTTCCGCGGCGAGGCGCGCGGCCGCTTCGGCGATTTCGGCCGGAGCCACGCGGAGAGCTTCGGCCGCCAGGGCGATCGACTGGTTCGCTTGGTCCAGCGCTTTGACCACGCGATTGCCGCATACAAATTCCACCCGCGCCGCGTTCGAGCCCCAGCGCTGCGCGCGGATGATTGCGATGCAGCCCACCTCGCCGGTCGTTCGCGGATGGGTTCCGCCGCAGGGCGACGCATCGACTCCCTCGACCAGTATCACCCGATCGCCTTTGACAGCCTCCTTGCGAAGGAGAAGGCGCGCCCGCTCCTCGCCGACGAAATCTCGCGCGATCACCGGATGATTTTGCCAGATGCTGTCGTTGGCGGCGGCCTCTACGGCGCGCAGTGCGGCTGCGTTCAACTTGTCGATCGAGCATTCGAGGTCGATGGTGCAAGTCTTTTCGCCCAGGTGAAACGAAACGGTCGCGGCGCCTAGAACGCGCAAAAACGCGGCAGACAAAAGATGCTGTCCGTGGTGTTGCTGCATGTGGTCGAATCGCCGGAGCCAATCGACCGCGCCCTCCACCTCCTCGGCAGCGCAGTCCCGTGCGTCCACCAGGTGAAACACTTCGCCATCGCGCTCCTGAGTATCAAGGACGGAAACGGTTCCCAGCGTGCCGCGGTCCCCGGGCTGACCGCCCCCCTCGGGATAGAAGGCGGTCTGATTCAAAACCACGGCCAGCCGGCCCTTGAACTGAAGCGTGCGAACAACTCGGGCGCGAAAGCGGGTCAAGTAGGAGTCCGTCAGGTAGAGGCGCTCGGTCATGCGGCATTCGCTATCACAAACCGATTCCCGCGCAAGGGTTAGCTCGAGGAGGTCCGCAACCTCGTCTGCAATACGATCGAGTGCATCAGCGAAACCGGCGGTTGCACCGATCTGTGCTATCTCTCCGCCGGTTGCTAACTCACAATTTCTTAGATTTTCCGGACGAGGTATCGCACGCGCTTGCCATTGCGCGGATCCGTTGCTTCTCCGACCGGGGTGAAACCGGCGCGCTCGTGGAACGCGAGGCTGATCGAGTTTGGCGGGATTAGGTTGACCTCGCAGCAGAGCCTCTCAATCCCAGCCGCCAGAGCCCGGGCTTCGAGCGCGTCATAAAGCTTGCGGGCTACGCCCCGCCGCTGCGCTGATGGGGCGACTACCACGCGGTCCACGTAAACAAAACGGTCTTTTCGGGCGAGAAACCAGGCGTGGTTCGGGCCCTGCGCGGGCGTTTCGTGGCTCAAGGCCAACACGAACGCTTCAATCGGATCGCCCGCCACCAACATGGCAAAGGCTTGCTGGCGTATCGAAGCAAGCCAATGCTCCTGCACTGCGTTCACCGCCTCTGCCTCAGCGTTGTTGAGCGCAAGAATTCGCTTCATGTCGTCGGACGTTGCGTCGCGAATCTCCATCCGCTCGCTCCTGCCATTGGTTCGGCTCGATGACAAGGATTTTTGACCGAGCGGGTGCGCTCGGAGCTGCCCCACGGGAACCGCATGTTTCATGCCTTGAGACATTCGGGATCGCGCGAATTAACGCGCCGCACAATGCGGTTTTCCCTAAGTCTCATTTTCTCCTTGTGAACTCTTGAAGGACTGGTAGCGTCGCGCGCCTTTCGAGGATCACCGGGGCGCCGGAGTGAACAGCTGCGGAGGGGAACATCAGAGGGGTCAAGCCAGCCGAATTGCGCCCGGCGTCCTTGGACGGGTGATTCACGAAGCTCTGCCGAGGGTCCTATGCGCTTGAATGCTGCGAAGCTTGTCTCCCTGGCGCTGCTGGTTTTTTCCGCGCGTGCATTGGCTGATCCAATCCAGAGCGGTGTCAATTTCCTGCTCCAGAACCAGAGCCCCGTAGGAGCGTTTGGCGAAGCCGTCGGCGAAGAACCAGTGGTCACCACGTACGAGGCGCTGCTGACGCTTCGTGCCACTGGCGCGGGCGCGTTGTCTCCAGCGCAGAGCGCCGAGTTGTACCTCGCCACCAGCCTGGCGCCGATCGATTCGGAGCTCCAGCTTCGTCGCGAGCTGGCTCTGGCGGGCAGCGGCTTTGCGCTCCAGCCGTTTGAGCTGTTCAGCGAGGGGCCCGGCTTCGAGCAATCCGATGCCTTGCATCTGTCTTTGTCTTTGAAGGCATTCCGTCAAGTCAGTTTGTCTCCATTGGGCGACGCGCAAGCCGCCGCCGTGCAGCTCGCCGGCCTCGCGCGTGCGGATGGGTGCTACGCGTTCGTGGAAAACGATCCCTCGCCCGAGCTGACGGCAGACATCGTCTCCGCGTTCCGGAGCTACTCGTTCAACCCAAACGTCAATTTCGCGTATCAGGCAGCGCTCAATTGTTTGCGAAATCTACAGCGAGGGGACGGCTCGTGGGGATCGGTCACCTCGACGGCGAGCGCGGTTCTCGCCCTGCTGGAGTCGTCAGGCAACAACGCGGTCGCCATTTCCTCCGGACGAAACTTCTTGATTGCGACGCAGCTGGCGAATGGCTCCTGGCCGGGCGGCGTGCGCGCCACCGCGCTGGCAACTCACGCCCTGATCGCCGGCTCTCCCGACTGGCGGATCACCACCGACGAGCTGGGCCGGCCGGCGCTGGTGCTGAGCAACCCCGAGCCACTCCAGGGAACCACTTTCACCGCTTCGTTCGACGTGGAGAACCGCTCGGGCACTGCGGCGCCGACGATCAATGTCCGCTTCATCGGCAACCTACTCTCCGGGGGTCCGGACGTAGTGCTCGCCAACATTTTCATTCCGCCGCTCTCCGCCGGCCAGACGACGAATGTCTCCACCTCGCTGCCGACAGCGCAGCTTGGAGGCCGATACATCCTTCGCGCGATCGTCAATCCAGATAACACGATCGGCGAGCTGGATACGACGAACAACACCGCGGCAGCGCAGCTCAACGTGCGCCAGGAGAACGACCTCGCGGTCTCCGCGGCGGGCATCCGCTTCACCACCCTTGGCCCCAACCAGGTCCAGGTCTCGGTGACGGTGAATAATTACGGAACCACCTTGCCGATCAACGTCGGCGTCGATGTCTACAAAGGAAGCCCTTTCAGCGGAGGAACGCGAGTCGGCTCCGGAACTATCAACGCAGGGCTCGCGCCGAACCAGGGCACCACCGTTACCGTCAATTGGAACACGGCGACGGTGAACGGGCCGACGGCGGTCTACGCTTTTGTCGACCCCACCACCCAGCTGGTCGAAGCGGACAAGAACAACAACATCGCGTTTCGATTTTTCTATCCGGGGAATCAGGCCTCGACTGATCTCGCGGTCAACGCGAGCGAATGGACGGTGAGCCCGCCGCGCCCCAGCCCGCGGCAGCGTTTCACCGTCAGCGTCCCAGTCCACAACTTGAGTGCGGCCGATGCCAATCGCGTCCAGGTCACCATCTACAACGCATCCTCCGGCGACACGCTCAGCCAGGTCGAGCTCTCGCAGGTGCCGGCGACGGGGATTACGGTCGCGCAATTTGCGGTGTCCCTGCCCTTCGTGGCGGCGCTGCGAGCGACCGTTGATCCACAGCAGCTGATCCAGGATCCCAACCGAAGCAACAACACGGACGTCCTGGGCAGTTTCATGTCCAGCACCAGCGACGTCGAGCTGACGATGTCGGATTTAAATGCCTCCAGTACGCCGGCGCCGGGCGGCACCTTCACCGTCAACGCAAGCGTTCTCAACAGCGGAGGTCAGACTGCGAATACCTCCATTCGACTTGTTGACGAGACGGACGGAAGGCAGCTCGCGCTCGTGCCGCTGGTATTGCCAGGAGGCACGTCGGCGAGCGTGCCGATGGGCCCGATCGTTCGACTCAGCCGGCCGATGTCGATGAAGGCCTGCGTCGATCCGTTCAATCTCATTTCAGAGGTGAACAAAAACGACAACTGCCTTGAGGTCGTCGTTTCCGACACCTTCGCCGATGTTTTTCTTCGCGCGCACGACATCCAGATTGCGCCGGTCGGCGCTGACGTCGGAGAGAGCGTGCACCTGTCGGCGACCTTTCGCAGCAATCCGCCGGTCTCCACGAGCGGTGTCGTCGAATGGTGGCAGGGACGTCCGACCAACCCCGAGGGCGTCCTGATCGGCACCACTCCGATTCAAATCAACGCGGGCGTGGGTGTCGCCGCGTTTGACTGGGTCCGAAAGGATGGCGTGCCCGAGGTCCACGCGCGGATGACTGGGGATGGAGTCTTGGATCCCGACCGACGGAACAACCAAAACGGGCGGCACCTGTTTCTCGACTCGATCGTCGACGTAGGCGTCCCGGGCGCGGCGGGCGAGGAGCTGAGGTTTGGGCGCCTCACCGGCCGGGCGGCGCCGGAGATGGTCCTCGGATACAGCTTCACGGATCCCGGCCCGTTTGGGGCGACCCATTCCTGGATTGCCGTCCTTCAGCGCAATCCAGACGGCTCGTACGCGATTCTTTGGCAGCACGAGCTTTTGCTGTCAATTCAAGACATCGTTCTTGGCGATCTCGACGGCGATGGCATCCCTGAGGTGGTAGCGTTCTCCGCCGATGCGACGACAACGCCCGTCGCTCGAATTACCGCCTACGAGCCGGACGGCTCGACCAAATGGGAACAGAACTTCGCCGGCAGCAACGGCTGCATCGCCAGCGCTCTCGGACAGACGTCCAGAGGACTCGGGTTGGGGGATGTCAACGGCGACGGTGTCGCGGATTTGGTTTACATCGACGACAATCTTCGCGTCTTTTCCGGCCGAGACGGAGCGCAGCTCTTGAACGTTGCCCTCACCACGAGCGGCAATTGCGTCGATGCTCCGACAACGGTCCTGGACGTAGACGGCACCGGGGCGCACGAGATCTTCGGCATCACCGGCAACCGCGAAGCATTCCTGATGAACAGCGACGGCACGATTCGCTGGAGACAGCCGGTGCCCGGCGGGAGCAATTACGCGATCATCGACTTGGATTTGAGCGGCAGCCCCAAGATTGTCTTTCCCGTCCACCGCAACAATCTCATCGCCTTCGATGCCTTGACTGGAAATCAGGTCCAGACCGGTTCGCCGTTCGAGTCGCATGACGCCCCGTTTGGAATCGGCTCCGTCCGTCAAGACGGCCTGCCGTATGTAACAATGGGCGATAACAGCTTTGATTCGCACGCCGCTGCCTTTGGTCCCGACCTGCAGTTGATCTGGGAGCAATTCAATAGCCGATTCAATGCGTCCGACGACATTGCCGCTGCGACGACGACGCTGGCGGATCTTCTCGGCCTGGGCCGGCCGCAATTGCTGCTGCACAACGCCGCCAATCCTTTGATGATCGAGGATGGCCGCGACGGTCGGATCCTTGTTCCACAGGTCACCAACACGCTCGGCCTGATGCAATTCTCGAGAATGCACCCGCTGACCGCGGTGGACTTTCGAGGCGACGGGCGTTCCGGCGTCGCCATCCCGACCCAGACGGACGACAATCCAAACTGGCCGGGAAATCAGGGCGTCGATTACGCGCCCGGGCAGGTGCTGATTTTCTCCAGCCCGCATTGGAACAAGATGCCGACCGCGTGGAATGCCCGGCGGATCGTCAAAGGAAGAGTGGATGAGAATCTCAGGGTCAGCACGGACTATCGATGGTGGCGGACGAACAACACCTGGAATCAGCAATTCGATCAACAGCCCGTCGTGCTGCTTGCGGATCTGCTCGTGCGCAGCGGCGATATCTCCGCGTCGCCGACTCCCGGCACTTCAGGCAACGCGACCACCATCACTGCGCAGATTTCGAATGTCGGCGGCCTTGCCGCCTCCAACGTCAAGGTCTCTTTCTACGACGGCGATCCGAATGCGGGCGGCCGGCTGATTGCGGACTCCGTCGTCGCCGGTCCGCTGCCCCCGAGGACGGGAAGGGCTCCCGCCTCGGTGACCTGGACCGCCTATCCCGAGGGGCAACACAGGCTTTTCGTCGTCGCGAATTCGGATGGCGCGATCCAGGAATCCGGGCGCGAAAACAACACCGCGTCGATCGCTTACTTCGTCCAGCCGGGGACGCAGCTGTGCGACTTGGCCATCGATCCTACGGGTCTCTCCGCCAATCCGAGTGCTCCGAACGCAGGCGACAGCGTGAGCTTGAGCGCCTCAGTGAAGAACATCGGCGTCATTCCCTGCGGTGCGACGGCCCTCACCGTTTATGACGGCGCGCCGGCCGAGGGCGGGCCGCTGGTGGGCTCGCTGCCCATTCCATCGCTTGCGGTGCAGCAGTCGATGGTGTTCACCGTGTCGACAATTGCCGAGCCTGGGACGCATTTGTTCCGTTTCATCGCCGACGAGGCGATGCTCGTCCTCGACGGCGACCGGAGCAACAACACTGCAATGCTGCAGCTCTTCGTGCCGCCGTCGTCCACGTCGGATCTGATCGTCACCTCGCTTGCGGCGGCGCCGAACCCCGCGTTCGCAGGAGAGACAGTCGTCCTTTCCGCGACAGTTCGAAACCTGGGAGCATCCGCCGGCGCTACGGATTTCGTCGTTACGTTGAACAGCTCGACTGGAACTGTTTTGGCGACGGGGGCTCTGCCGCCGCTTCGCCCCGGCGAGACGACCAACTTATCGATTCCCATCGCCGCCCCGGCCGCGAGCTCTCAGCTTTTTCTCACCGTCAACCCCTCGCGCCGGGTGACCGAGTTCAACTACAACAACAATACGCTCTCGGTGGCCTTCGCATTGGCAGACCCCGGGTTGGTGGTGACTGGAAGCGCGAACCCGAGCTCCGCCGGCCCGGCAACGAACGTCCTCTTCACGGTGCGGCTCCAGAACGCGTCGCCGCTGGCGAGGGAAGTGTTCGTCGACGCCAGCGCGATCGCCCCGAGCGGCGCAACGCAATCAACATTGGCGTCCTCGGCGCGTTACGTCGTGCCAGGCTCGTCTATCACCACGGCCAATCTGACGTGGAATACCGGGACCTCATCGCCGGGCGCATACCGGCTGCACGCCGCCGTGCGCAATTCAGGCCGGCAGGTCGCGGCGGTGGATGCATCAGTTGTTGTCACCGCGGAGCAGCTGGTGACCACGTCCATCGTCACCGACCGCGGGAGCTACGCGCCCGGTGGAACGGTTTTGATCAATCAGCGCGCATCGAACGCGAGCAGAAACCAAACCCTCACGGGCGCGACGCTCACGGTTTCGGTGCTGGACGCGATCGGCCGCGCTCTGTACACGTCGACTCGGCCCGTGCCGGCGATTCCGCCGCAGGGCTTCCTCGACACCGCGGACCTGTTCTCGATTTCTCCCAGCCTGCCTCCTGGGAATTACACCGCCGCGTCGAGGCTCAACGACGCCCTCGGCGGTCTGCTTTCTCAGGCACAGGTGGGCTGGCAGCTCGTGTATCAGGCGACTCAGACGGTGACCGGGACGGAAACGGTCACCAGCCCGTTCGCGGTGGGCCAGGTGCTCGGCGTCTCGGTGCAGCTTCAGAATACCGGCGCAGTGGCCCTCTCCAATGGCCAGCTCCAGGCGACTATCTTCAACGCCACGAGCTTCGCGCCCGAGGCAGGCGCGTCCATCGCAGTCAACCTCGCCGCGGGACAAACACAGACATTCGTCGTCAACGTCAACACGGCCGCAATCAGCACCGGGCCGAAGCTCGTCGTCGCCTCGCTCGACGGCCGAGTGCTCGACCGGGTGATGGCGCAGGCCGTTCCTCAAATCCACATCAACCCGCCAGTGATTACGGTCCGCGGCGTAAGCGATTTGCTGGTGACGAATCAGGCCGTCACGCCCACCATCACCATCACCAGCGACAGCGCGTTCACCTCGATAATCCTCTTGGATTCGCAGCCGTACGTGAGTGGAACGCCGGTCAGCTCCAACGGGCAACACGTCCTGTTCATCAGCGCGACCGACGTGTTTGGCAACCACGCCGAGGTTGCGATTCGCTTCACTATTTCTACCGCCGCGCCCACGGTCACCATCACCGGCGTCTCCGAAGGCCAGGCGAGCCGCTCTGCAACGCCGGTGATTACCGTCACCGACACGCTGCAAGTGACCGTCGTCACCACCTTGAACGGCCAGCCGTTCACCTCCGGGACCGCCATCACAACCGACGGCCTGTACGTCTTGAGAGTCGAGGCCACCGATCAGGCCGGAAATCAGACCGTCAAGGTTGTCAATTTCAGAATCACGAACGTTCCGCCGGTCATCACCATTACCGGCGTCTCCGACGGCCAGGTGAGTAATCACGCGCTGACGCCGGTCATTGCCGTGACGGACGTCGTCGGCGTCAGCTCCGTCGCGACGTTGAATGGCAATCCTTTCACCTCGGGAACAGCCGTCGGCGCGGAGGGCGATTACACGCTCAACGTCAGCGCAACGGACGCTGCCGGAAATGCTTCGAGCTCGGTCGTCCACTTCGCGATTGACGTCACGCCGCCGGTCATCACCATCACTGGAGTCACCGACCGCCAGGCGACGCGACAGTCGGTGACGCCGGTCATCACCGTCACCGACGCGCACCCGGGCACCAACACTATCACGCTGAATGGCCAACCATTTGTCTCCGGCACGACGATCAGCGCCCAGGGGTTGTATGTCCTTGCGGTCGCCGCCACCGATGCCGCCGGCAATCAGTCGACGCGCCAGCTCACTTTCGCCATCCGCGTGCCGCCGGCGATTACGGTGAGCGGCGTCGTCGACGGTGCGCTCATCAATCATGCGGTGACGCCAATTTTCTCAGCGACCGATTTGACGGACGTGAGCATCGTCGCCACGTTGGACGGTCAACCGTTTCTCTCGGGAACTCGAGTCGCGGGTCCCGAGGGGCTTCACACCCTCGCGGTGACGGCAACGGACACGGCGGGGAATGTCGCCAACGCGACGGTGAGATTTACGTTCGACTTCACGCCTCCGGTGGTGACCGTCACCGGCGTTGCCGAAGGCGACACGTCCGACTTCTTCGTCATCACCTTCTCTGCGACCGACTTGCACCTGGATACGGTCCTTGCGCGGCTCGACGGAAATCCATTTGCCAGCGGGACTCGCGTCGACGCAATCGCCGCGCACACGCTGGTGGTGACCGCGACGGACCGGGCGGGCAACACCACCACTGTGACGCGCCACTTCACCGTAGTGGACATGCGGCCGCGATTCTTCTACGCGGCCTGTGCCTTCGGAAACTTGAGCATCGACAGCATCGCTCGTGTCGACGCGTTCTCTTCCGGCGTCGGCTCGGTAGCGACGCACGGCAATCTCTTGATGGACAACAACACCACGGTGACGGGTGACGCCGTCGCCGGTGGGAGCGCCACGTT
>DATFTC010000307.1:0-2420 GCA_035262305.1 Myxococcaceae bacterium
TATCGATCTTTTCGACGCTTACCTCGGTCCCGATGGGAAACCACGCGGCGAGTTATTTGTCGAGGACGGGTTGCATCACACCGTCGCGGGTTATCAAATTCGGATAGAAGCTCTGCGCGTCATTCTTCGCGAGGCAGACAACAAGCCGAAGTAAGCTCAAGCCTGCTCGCCACCGCCCGACACGACCCATGCTGCTCGCCGAGCTTCCGATCAATTGGCTGGCGCGAAGCCCGGCGACTTTCCCGTCGAGCAGCCCACGAAGATCCAGTTGGTCATCAATCTCAAGACCGCCAAGGCGCTCGGGCTCACGATGCCACAATCATGGCTGGTCCGAGCCGACGAAATCATCCGGGGAGCGAAGACTGATGGACCGGCTGCGATAACAAGCACGACGCATCCCACGCGATCGCGCCGTCCGCCATCGAGCAACGCTTCGGGATCGGCGAAACCGGATACAGTATGGGCATCGAGTCAGTCAGCCTCGACAACGGGAGGTCGCCATGATCGACCACAGCGAGGGACGCAAGCGGCCGAGGACTTCAATCGGAATGAATCGACGAACGTTCCTTAAGTCCGCCGGGGTCGTCAGCGTTGCTGCGGCCTCGACCTTTGGAGTCGCGAGCACGACGCGAGCCCAGTCACGGACGATCAAGATCGGATTCATCGGGGCGCAATCCGGGGTTGGCGCGAATTTTGGTGAAGCGACACCCTGGACCGTCGAAAGGATCCGGGCCGCGGTCAAAGACGGCGTGAAGATCGGCGGGAAGACCTACGCAGTCGAGCTCGTGATCAAGGACAACCAGTCGGATCCAAATCGCTCGGCCGTGGTCAGCAGCGAGCTCGTTCTTCGGGACAAGTGCGATCTGGTGCTCTGTTTCGGCGGAGACCCAGCGGCCGCGATGGGTGAACTGGCCGACACGCGCGGCATGCCGACGATCTCGACGATGGTGCCCTGGACGGGGTGGAAATTCTCGCGCGGAGCGACGGCGGAGAACCTCACGGAGAAGAGCTTTCCCTACACGTACCACTTCTTTTGGGGCGCCGCGGAAGTCGTCAAGAACTTCCTGGCGATGTGGAACAGCGTCCGCACCAACAAGATCGTCGGTACATTCTACGTCGATAATCCTACGGGAAAGGCGTTTGCCAACTTGAAGACCGGGCTGCCGGGGGGAATGGCTCAGCACGGATACCGGGAAGTTCCGGGCGGCTTTTTCAAGATGGCGACGGACGATTTCACGAACCAGCTGAGTGCGTTCAAGAGTGCCGGCGCAGAGATCGTCTCGGGTCTTGTCTTCCCGAGCCACTGGGCCACTTTCTGGAATCAAGCCGCGCAGGTTGGCTACCGGCCCGAAGTCTGCACGATGGCCGCGGCTTTTTTGTTCGCCAGCACGATTACGGCGCTGGGGCCGCGCGGCGACGGCATGTCCACGGAGGTCTGGTGGACACCGAAATTCCCCTACAAATCCTCGATTACCGGCCAAAGCGGTCGAGAGCTCGCCACCGAGTGGGAGAACGCCACCGGGAAGCAATGGACGCAACCCATCGGCTACGCGCATGCGATTTGGGAAGTTGGTCTCGCTGCGATGAAGAGCTCCGGGGATCCGAAGAACAAGGAGGCCGTGCGAAACGCGATCGCAAACCTATCGGTCGACACGATCGTCGGCCCAGTGCGATTCAGAGATAGCCCTGTCAAGAATGTGTCGATCACAAGTATGGCGGCCGGGCAATGGCGCAAGACGAAGGGGGGCCGCTTCCCCTTCGAGCTCTTAATCGTCTACAACGCGACGGCACCTCAGATTCCTATTGAGGCCGAGTTGAAGTTACTCTCGCAGCTCCGTTGAGGTTCGCGAAGGACGTGCAGCTCGACCCTGGCCCGGACCGCGCCATGCTCGTGCGGGCGCTCGCGGGCCAGTGGCACTACGACGTGACCCACGGCGGCGCGATCGAACGCGACGCGCCCGCTAAGAACCAGCCCCTATTTGCCGACCAGCGTGCGAATAGGCGTGAGTTACGAGCACCAGTGTGCCCGGCCCCCGCCAGGCGGATACGATCCGTTTCAATTCGAGAAGTCATACGGGGGAACTCGGGTCTCTGTCCGGAACAAGTGCCCATGACTCCTCAACAGCGCCCACAGCCATCAGGCGGGCGGTTTCCAGGCAGCGACACCAAGGCGAGGACAAAATCCGATCCACACGCACGCCGCGGTTACGAAACGCCTCCCCAAGGGCTCTGGCCTCTCCCCGTCCTTGTTCGTCCAAGTTGCGTTGCGTCTTACAGTCGTCGATCTTGAAGCCGGGAGGGTCCCCGCCATAGCCGGGCGGTGCATTGCCATGGCGAATCAGGGCTACGTGGCCTCCTTCGAGGAGCGCGGCCCAGGCTTCCTCGGAATCGCCGGCGGTCAAGCCCGGCGTGATGCTTAG
>DATFTC010000308.1:0-14534 GCA_035262305.1 Myxococcaceae bacterium
CATCACCGCGATCTTCTGTGAGCAGCGGGCCATCTCCGCTCTGGCATCCGACGACAATCCCGTCGAGCCAATGACGAGTGGAATGCCGCGATCGGCGCAGATCCGGGCGTGCTGAACGCTGGCCTCGGCGCTGGTGAAGTCGATCACCACCTGCGCCCCGCCTTGGTCGATTGCGCGGCCCAGGTCGTCCACAACGGAAATTTGAAGGGCTGGGAGCTGCGCGGCCAGGCCAACATCCATGCCGATCGCCGTCGAGCCCTTGAGCTCCGTCCCGCCGACGACCCTCATGTCCTGCTGGTCCCGCACCGCTCGGACGACCGTGCTGCCCATTCGGCCTGCGACTCCAGTAACCACCACTCGGATCATAGAACGCGCCCTCGCCTGCCGGTCATCCCGAGCTTGGCGAACGTCGGCTCATCCCGAAAGCAAACCAAGCTTGCGCAGCTCGTCCTTCAGCTTGGCGGCGTTCGGCTGGGTCATCGGCGTCAGCGGCAACCGGATTTCCGGGCCAAACTTGTTCATCAGGTGCAAGGCCCACTTCACCGGAACGGGACTGGACTCGACGAAGAGCAGCCGGTGCAAACCGTTCAGCTTGACCTGCAGCTCGGCGGCTTTGGCGAGCTGGCCGGCGCGCGCCGTCTTGACCAAATCTGCGATCATGCGGGGAGCCACGTTCGCGGAGACGGAGATCACTCCTTTGCCGCCGCAGGAGATGAACGGCAGGATGGTGAAATCATCTCCCGACAGCAGCGTCAGGCGCTCGCCGCACTTCTCCGCAATTTCGATCGCGCGCGGCATGCTGCCCGTCGCCTCCTTCACCGCGACGACCTCGGGGATCTCGCACAACCGCAGGCACGTCTCCGGGAGGAGATCGACTCCCGTTCGCCCCGGGACGTTGTAAGCGACGATGGGGAAACCTGGATTCGCTTTGGCGATCGCGCGGTAGTGCTCGAAAAGGCCGCCTTGAGTCGGCTTGTTGTAGTACGGCGTCACCACCAATGCAGCGTCCGCGCCCGCGTCGCGAACGCGCCGAACCGATTCGATCGTCTCTTGCGTGCTGTTCGAGCCCGCGCCGGCGATCACCGGAACCTTGCCGCGCGCCAGCTCGACGGCGACCTTCACCGCGCGGGTTCGCTCCTCGGCGGACATCGTCGCCGCCTCACCCGTGGTCCCGATTGGCACCAGGCCCTGCGTCCCGTTCTCCAGCTGATGCCGGATCAGTCCTCGATACGCCTCTTCATCGAACGCTCCGCTGCGAAACGGGGTAGCCAGAGCGACGAAGGCACCTTCGAATGATTTCATGGCAGGCCGAGTATAGGAGTTTCAAGATTTTCTGCGAGCGGATCCGGTTTGGAGTGTCTTTTGGAGCGTTCCGACCACGCCCCGGCCCGAGGGGGTTAGGCGCCCGCGCCCCTCACAGCTCGCTGCGGACCAGGTCGGCGAGGGTCTCGCGCTGCCGAATCACGCGAAAGCGGTTCTTGCTCACGAGCACTTCCGCCGCGCGCAGTCTCGAGTTGTAGTTGGAGGCCATGGTCATCCCATACGCGCCGGCACTCATCACCGCCCAGAGATCCCCCTGCTCAGGAAGCACCATCCTTCGATTTCGCGCCAACACATCGCTCGACTCGCAGACGGGACCCACCACGTCGACCGGGATTGAGCGACCCGAGCGTTTGCGCACCGCAAGCAGCTCGTGGTTGGCATCGTAAAGCGCAGGGCGGATCAGGTCATTCATCCCCGCGTCGACGACGACGAATGTCTTCGTCGGCGTCTTCTTGCGGTAGAGCACGCGGGTGAGCAGGACGCCGGCATTTCCAACGATTACGCGACCGGGCTCGAGGATTAACCTCGCGCCAGTGCCGCGGGCAGCGCGTCTGACCACCGCCGCGTACTCGGCCGGACTGGGAGGATGCTCCTCGGCGTAGCGTATGCCCAGCCCTCCGCCGACGTCGATCAGGTTGAGCGCAAACCCGCGCGTCGCCAGCGCCCGATAGAACTGCGCGACCTTCGTCACCGCGAGCTCGATCGGAGCGAGCTCGGTAAGCTGCGAGCCGATGTGGCAGTCCACGCCGCGCGCGATGACGCCCCTCATCCGGCGGCTCCTCTCGTAGAGGTGCGCTGCTTCTTCCAACGGCACTCCGAACTTTGAAGTCTTCAAGCCGGTGGCGATGTGCCGGTGAGTCCTCGCATCGACGTCGGGATTCACCCGTATCGCGAATGGCGCCGGGCGCCGCAACCTGGCACCGACCGCGTCCAGAGCCTCGAGCTCCTCAGCGCTTTCGACATTGAAGAGGAGAATGCCGGCCTTCAGGGCGCTCGCCATTTCCTCGGCGGTCTTGCCGACGCCGGAGAAGACGATTTTCGCTGGATCCGCCCCGGCGGAGATGGCCCGATACAGCTCTCCTCCCGACACGACGTCAAAGCCCGATCCGAGGCGCGCGAACAGCCGCAGCAGCGAGAGGTTCGAGCTCGCTTTTACCGAATAGCAAATGAGGTGCGGGTCTCCGCGGAAGGTCTTCGTGAGCACTCGGAAATGCCGCTCCAGCGTCGCGGTGGAGTAAACGTAGGTTGGCGTGCCGACCTCGTCCGCAATCCTCGTGAGCGGCACCTGTTCGGCGCAGAGGACGCCACCGCGGTAGTGGAAATGGTTCATCGAGGCGGCGCCGCGCAACATCCGGCATCCGGCGGAGCGACCTGAGGCGCTTCAGCGTACGGCGGCTTGGGCGGCGCCTTGATTCCGCAGGCCGCAATCGCGATCAAAAGGGCTGCGGCGCCCAGCGCGATGCGCGTTCGGCTCAAGCGCAGCCCGCTCCCATCAGAATCGAATGCCCAGCATCGCGCGAAGGGCCTGCGCGTTGTCCAAGCCTGGAAGACTAATCGCACTGTTGGGCGGCGGCGGGGGCTGCTGCAACCCGGCCAGAGGGAACAGGACGCCGTACATGAACTGGGCGAAGAAGCCGTCGTCGGTCTCGTAGCGCACGCCGGCGTTGAACTCGACGCCCAGGTCGTTGCTCGCGCCGGAGGGCGTTCCCTGTGAGAAAACTGCCCGCGAATAGATGACCGCGGCAAATAGATTGAAGCCCTCGGTTATGTCGTACTTGATCGTCGGCCTGAAGTAGACCGCATTGGTGACCCCGCCGAGGAGCTGCCGCCACAGAATCATGTCAATGTGGTAGTCGCGGTTGAAGCGGAAATTTTTGATCTCGCTGTCGCCGCAATCCACCGTTTGCACGATGCAGAACCGCGGACCATCGATGTCGCCCTGCTGCGTGCTGCCGCTCCCGTCGGGGGCGCTTCCTCGCCGCCCCTGGCGGTTGCCGATGCCCCAGCGGCGATCGCCGGAGGCGTACCCGATCTCGAGTCCCAGGTGGAGTGCGCCATCCACGAGGCGGTACTCTCCTTGGAGGACGCCGCCGAACTGGGTGACCGAAAGGTTTCGATTCTTGGTGATGTCACCAACGTCCGCAAAGGTGAGAGCGGAGCCGTTGATGCTGCCGAAGATGCCTGCGGTTTCCAGCTCGATCCGAATATTCTTCCGCTCGAACTTGAACCAGAAGTCCGGCATGTAGAGCGAAGCGGACCGCGGAACGTAGCTGCCGGGGGGGCTCGGGGGACCAAATCTTCCGGGATCAGGCGGTTGTATTGGACCCGTGCCCGGATCGGTTGGAGCCTGAAAATAGTACGTCGCGGCGTCGTACTTCTGACTGCGAAACTCGAAGTGGATGCCGTAGTTGACCACGGACTGGTTGTTCTGCAGCTTGGCTTTGGCTTGCTGGTCGACGTCGCGCCGCGCGATGGCGAGGATGAAGCTGATGCTCGCGTCCTGGTTGGACAGTGGAAGCGGGTCCCCGCTGTCCCCCGTCAAGCGCCATGTCGTGGGACCGACGGCGTTGTAATCGACCATCGGCGTGATGTACCAGCCGGTGAAGGGCTCGGCGACGAACATCAGTCGGTCCACCGTGTCGCCGTAATCGCAGTCGAGGCAATTGCCGTCGTTGTGCAGCATTCCGAGCCCCCAGTGGGAGCCCATTCGGCCGAAGCGCAGAATGCCGCCCCAGACTGGAGTGCTGACCTCGCCGTAAACGCGCTTCACCGCGATCGAGTCGCGCAGCGAATTGATGCCGGACGTGGGAGGTGCCTGGCTGTTCGAAAAAACGGTGAAGCTGTCGCGATCGCCCTGCGCCAGGCCGTACGCGGGCGTCGATCCCCAGACGAGATTGTCGAGAGCGTCGACCTGCGCCTTGATCCGTACCTCCTCCGAGACGTTCAGCGTCGGCTCGAAGCGAAACCGCATGTTGATCCCGGCGGTGGTTCGCTCGCCGAAGGACACCGTGGAGTGCGGATAATAGTAATACCCCCCGGGGTCGGTACCTCGGTTGAGGTCGAACTTGTTGTAGAGCTCCGGCCGCACTCGCAGGTACCCGTTCGGAACGAACAGCTCGAGCTTGCGCTTCTCCTCGGTGACCTCTTCCTGCCACCCCTTTGCCGCGGTCTGGGTCGCCGTCTGAGCGCGGATCTCCTCGCGCATCTCCTTCTTCGCTGCCTCCACCTTCGCGTCCATTTCGCGGCGCAGCTCCTCTTCGGTCGAGCTGCCCGCAGATCGGGTCGGGGCCGCTGCCGGCGTACCGGCGTCGGGAGCGGCGCTCGGCTGAGCGAGCGCGGTGGCGCAGCAAAGCAAGAGCGCCACGAGCGATGCTTTCACAGTCAAAGGGGTTCTCCAGTCTGACCTCGGGAAGGCGCGGCAGTTAAGCACGGCACGATGGCGTGTCAACGCAAACTGGCCTCGGGAAAAATTTCCTTCTTGGGTTTCACGCCGCTTCATCGAACCTTCGGACCTTGTCGCAGCTCGGTGAGAACGCCCCTCGCTCCCTTGGGATGGACGAAGGCGACGCGCGCGCCGCCGGCGCCGGGCTGGGGTACCTCGTCGATCAAAGGCGCGCCCTTCTTCCGAAGCTCGGCCATCGCCGCTTCGATATCCTCGACCTCGATGCAGACATGGTGGAGCCCCTCGCCGCGCTTGTCGAGGAATCGCGCCACCCCGGTATCCGCCGAAGTTGGGCAGATCAGCTCGATCCGACCCATTCCGCGTCCGAAAATGGCGGTCTTCACCTTCTGGCCGGGGACTTCCTCGATGTCGTGCAGCTCGAGCCCCAGCACGTCGCGGTAGAAGGCGATCGACGCATCCAGGTCCTTCACCGCGATGGCGACGTGGTCCAGGCCCTTCGCCTTGGATTTCATCGGGAGCCCCTCCTGGGTTGGCAGCTGGGGCAGTAGTAGGTCGTGCGCCCCGCTTGGACCATCGTTTTGACCAGACCACCCTTGCACCTGCGACAGCGTTCGTTGGCCCGTCCATAAATCAGAAACGGGTTCTCCGTCCCGGGCTCTTCCACGTACTCGATTTCCTCACCCGCTTCTCGATCGAGGGCAAACTGGATCGTCGCCTGGATGCCCTTCGCCAGGCTCTTCCACTCCTTCGCCGACAAGCTGCTCGGCTTTCGGGCGGGATGAATTCGGGCGCGAAAGAGCGCTTCGGAGGCGTGGATATTTCCCAACCCGGCAATGCGGCTCTGGTCCATCAGCGCGACCTTGATCGCCTGCTTTGACCGTCCCACCGCGTCTTGCAGCTGCGCGGCGGTCAGCCCGTCGGTGAGCGGATCGCGACCCAACTGGCGAATCGGCGTCAGCTGCCACAGGCGCTCCGGCTCCACCGGCTCCAGCCTTCCGAAGCGCCGCGGATCGCGAAAGTGAATTACCTCGCCGTTGTCCAGATGGAGGCGCGCCCTGCTGTACGGCTCGGCGACGCCGCGGTTTCGGCGGACGAACTTGCCGGTCATTCCCAAATGCGCGAGCAAGCCTTCGTTCTCGAAGCTCAGCAGCAGGTATTTCCCCTTCCGCGACGCGTCCACCAACCGCCCGCGCAACGACTGAAACGCGTCGCGACTGGCGCCGCGAAAAGTTCGCGTCCTCTCCGCATCCGCGGAGACGACACGCCGGCCGGCGAGCCAACGCTCGAGGTTGCGCCGAGTGATTTCGACTTCAGGGAGCTCGGGCATGGCTGGCGACGCGCGATCGCATACCACGACTGCGCCCGAAGTTCATGACCGGCGCGAGCTGGCGCGCGGCAATCGCTGCTTCAATTTCAACACCGGCTCGAAGAGGTCGCCGTGCTGCTCTGTCCGGCGAAGCACCTCGCCTGCGTCGAAAGCGAGCAAGCTCGGGTCGCGCCGCTTGACCGCGGCGGCAACCTCCGCCCAGGTCACCGGTGTCGAGACCATCGGTCGCTGCTTCGCGCGAAGCGAGTAGACGCAGACGGTTGTCTTGTGCTCGTCGTTCTGGCTCCAGTCGACGAAGACCTTGCCCGGCCGAAGACTCTTGCTCATCTTGGAGACGACCTGTGCCGGGTGCTCCCGCTCGAGCGTCTCCGCCAGCGCGTGCGACAGCGCCTTGGTGTCGTCGTACGTCACCGCGGTGTTGATCGGCACGTACACCTGCAAGCCCTTCGAGCCCGACGTCTTCGGATAGCTCTCAAGCTCAAACTTCTGCAGATGCTGGCGCAACCAAAGAGCGACCTGGCAGCACTGAATGACGTCCGCAGGCTCGCCGGGATCCAGGTCGAACACCATCATCGTCGGCCGCCCGATCGCCTTGGCCAGCGAGAGCGAAGTATGCAGCTCCAGGTCGGCCAGATTCGCAGCCCAAACCAGAGTGGGCCGGTCATCGACCACGCAGTACTCGGTGGCCTTCTGCTTTCCCTCGCTCCAGATCGGCGCGGTGCGAACCCATTTCGGGCGGTGCGATGGACATTGCTTCTCGTAGAAGTACTGCCCGTTCACTCCCTCCGGGTAGCGCTTCATCGTGAGCGGCCGACCCCGAAGATGAGGCAGCAGAACAGGCGCGACCCGCACGTAGTAGTCGATCACCTGCGCCTTGGTGAACTCCGCCTCCGGGTAAAGCACCTTCTCCAGGTTCGACAGCTTCAGGCGCTTGCCATCGACATCGATTTCCATCGAGGAGCTGGGCACGGCCACCCTCCCGCTGCGCTATGCGCTTTTCTTGCGTCGCTTCCCCGCGGAGCTCTTCGCCGCCTGCGCCGGCGCGCGCCGCACGCCCTTGTCCGCGGCGGAAAGGCTCGCCTTGAGCGCATCCATCAAATTGACCACCTTGGCGGGCGGGCGCTCCCGGGCGGCCACCTTGATCTCGCGGCCCTCGGCTTTCGCCTTGATCAGCGCAAGAACCTTCTCGCGGTATTCGTCCTTGTATTTCTCCGGCTGGAAGCGGGCGGCGAGGGATTCGACGAGCTGCTCGGCCATCTGCAGCTCGCGCCCTTTCGGCTTGGCCTCCTCCTTGGGCACGCCCTCGATCTCCGATTGCGAATTGATCTCGTCCGCGTAGAGCATCGTCGAAAGCGTCAGTAATTTTCCGTACGGCCTTACCGCGCACAGGGATTGCTTGGTCCGCAGGACGATGCGGGCCAGGCCGACCCTGTTCGCATCCTTCATCGCCTGAAACAAAAGCTGGTACGCTCTCGCCGCTCCTCGATCCGGCACCAGGTAGTACGAGCTTTGGTAATAGATCGGGTCGATCTCCGGAAGCGCGACGAATTCCTCGATGTCGATGGTGTGGGTCGCCACCGGATCGAACTTCTCCAGCTCCTCCTCGGTAATCATCACGACCCGGCCGGGTGAGACCTCGTAACCCTTGGCGATGTGCTCGTAGGGCACCTCCTTGCCGTCGGCGGAGCAGATCCGCTTCAGCTTGATCCGCTCGCCGTCCGCATCGTGCACCATGTGAAAGCGGACCTCCTTTGGCGAGACCGCCGAAAAGAGCTTCACTGGCACATTGACCAAGCCGAAGCTGATCGAGCCACTCCAGATTGCCCGAGCCATGGACGCCTCCAGTCGGCAAACAACTTGGCTCCGCAGCGCGCGCGAAGCAACTGCCATTCACCTCGAGCCCCACGACCGGCTCGGGACAGGCGCAGCGAAGCGAAGTCGAGGGCCAGCCCCCAATACGTCCCCCGCGTTCTGCGCCACCGAACGCTTGCCGAGCAAGCCGGCTGTGACTATTCCTCCGGGCTCGGGGATCTCGATGACACGACTCATTGTCTGGGCGCTCTTTTTGGCGGCTGTGGCGGGACTCGGCTGCAGTGCTCAACAGCGGAGAGGGCTCGAAACGTCCGCCGCCAAGGCGGTGATCTCAGACGAGCAGGAACAGCAGCTTGGCCTGCAAGTGAAGAACGAGCTCGAGCAGCAGCAGCACGTGAAGTACATCACCGATCCGGCGATCAACTCCTACGTCCAGAGCGTCGTCGACCGCATTCTTCCCTTCGCCAAGAAAGATCGTCCGGACCAGAAATGGGAGCTGCACGTCATCGACGACCTCAAGACGGTGAACGCCTTCGCTACGCCGGGCGGGTACATCTACGTCTACTCGGGAATTCTCACCGAGGCGGACAACGAGGCAGAGCTGGCGGGTGTGCTTTCGCACGAGAGCGGCCACGTGGTAGCGCGGCACTCAGCGCGACAAATGGTGGATGAGTACGGGCTGGATGCAATCGTTGCCCTCGCCATCGGCCAGAACCCGGGGCTGCTCACAGCAGTGGCCAGCGGCATCGCCGCCAAGGGCGCGATGCTCGCCAACAGTCGAGCCGACGAGACCGAAGCCGATGAATACGGAGCGAGGTACTCCAGCATGGCGGGTTATGACCCTCATGGCCTGGTGACGTTCTTTCAGAAGCTCCTCGCGAAGCAGGGCAGCGAATCGAAGTTGCTCACCATTCTTTCAGACCACCCCGCCACCGCGGATCGGATCGAGCACGTCAACAAGTTCATCGCCGAAAATCACCTCACCGGCACCGATCTGGGCGCGGAGCGACTGGCGCCCATCAAGCAGCGGCTGGGCGCGCACTGACGCCGCATGGCCGGCGGCGCGACCGGCAACTTCGAGCATCCGAGTGAGAAACGATGCCCGCGCTCATCCGCGCCCGCGTGACCTCCTCAGAAGCGCAGTCCAGACCGCGAAGCGGATGAGGCGCGCTTCGTGGCTCAAGGGGATGCGTGGCTGGCGCGCTCGCTCGAAGGCGCCGCCGCTTCGCCGGGAGCTCGCGCCCCGGGTGCCTTCCCCTCCACCGCGGCCTGTTCGATGATTGCGTTCATCTCGCCGCCAAACAAGAAGATCAGGCTGCCGATGTACAGCCAGGTCAAGAGGATGATCACGCCGCCGATCGAGCCGTACGCGACGTTGTAGTTGGCGAAATGCTCGACGTAGTAGGTGAAGCCCCAGGTCGCCAGCAGCCAGAAGATGGACCCGGTGACTGAGCCAGGCGTGATGAGCTTGAACTCCTGTTTCACATCCGGAAGCAGATGGTAGGTCAGCGCAAGCGCCCCCATGATGACGAAAGCCGTCACCGGCCACCGCAGGTACCTCCAGACCAGCAGATACTCGTCGCCGAAGTTGACTTTGTGCGTCAGCCAGGCGCCAAACTTTCCACCGAGAACAATCAGCACGACGGCGAAGACCACGAGCAGTGCCGTGGCGATCGTCATCAGCAAGGCGAGGCCCTGGACTTTCCACCAAGGGCGAGACTCCTTCACGTCGTATGCGAGATTCAGCACGATGCGAATAGCGTTCAACCCGCGCGAGGCGCTCCAAAGCGCGACGATGATCCCGCCGGTCAGCGCCTTCGGGTTGGGCCGATGAAGCAGGGAGTCGACCTGTCCTTTGATCAGATCGAATGCCTCGGGCGGCATCACTTGAGAGACCCTGTCGAGCAGCGTCTCTACCGCGCCGCCGATCGGCAGGTAGGCGGTGAGCGTCACCAGGAACAGCAGGAACGGAAACAGCGAGAAGATAAAGTAGTAGGAGAGCTGGGCAGCCCTATCTGTTAGCGCATCGTCCTCAGAGCGCCGCCACAGGATTTTCGCGAACTCGCGCAGCGACATGCCCTTGAAGCCGGGAATGACCATCGCCTTCCCTTCACTCGCTTTCAGCAGTTGAAAGATATGAAGCAGTGCATCAACCAGTTTTTAACCTTTCGTCCCGCTAAAAGTCCCGGGTGGACGCGACCGATCGAGCCTCAGGATGTCTGAGTCACCCGAACGCCGAGCAGTACCAGCAGGCCACCGACCGCCATCTCCCAGTTGAGCGGCTCGCCCAGCAGCCAATAGGCAGCGAGCGCAGCCACCACCGGCTGGAGGTTTGAGAAAACGGCAACCCTCGAGGCATCGAGGCGAGAGAGCGCAAAATACCAGAGCGAGTACGAGACCACCGAGGTGAAAACCGCCATGTAGACGATCCCCGCGAGGGCTATCGCGCTCGCGTTCGCAAACTGGCTCGGCAGCAGGACGAACGGCGCGGCGGGCAAAATCCAGAGGCTCGCGGCAATCAGGCTCCATGCAGTGGCTCGAACAGCGCCGTGCTCGGCGGTGAACGCCTTCCCCTCGGCCGTGTAGACGGCCCACGCCGCGACGCCGCCCAAGATGAAGAGGTCTCCCACCAGCGGCCCCATCGCTGCGCGCAGCCCTCGCCCGAGGAGAAGAACCAGAACGCCGGAGAAGGCGATGGCGATCCCGGCGACTTTCCTCGGCGATGCGCGTTCCTGTCCTCGCTGCAAAGAGTAGAGATACACGGCGGCAGGGGTCAGCGCGTAGAAGAGCGCGGCGTGCGCCGGCGTGGAACGGGACAGTCCCCAGAAGAAGAGACCTTGATTGAGGGGCCCGGCGAGCAATCCCAAGATGAGAGCCTTCTTCCAGGCGCGCCGAGGCGGCACCGCCCGGCCCGGGACGGCAAGCAGAATCAGCCAGAAGAGGATCCCGCTCAGCAGGAAACGGCTGGCCAGAGCCGCGATCGGGTGAATCTCCTGCAGGCTGCGCTTGGCGACCAAGAAGGTCCCCGCGCTGATCAGCGTCTGCAAAACCATCGCTGCGTAGACAATTGCTCCGGGCCGAGCGTGTGGGCGGACCGTTGGAGCTACGCCCTCAGCTGTCGAATCGCCCATCGAGCCGCGCTTCGTACCAGTTCGCTCGGATCGGCGCAGAGGTTTTGCAGCAAAGGCAGCGCTTCTCGATCGCGGGCGGCGCCCAATGCATAGATCGCATTTCTGCGAAGGCCGTCGTACTTCGCGCGCGCCACCGCCGTGCCGGGGACAAGCAGGCGGTATCGCTCGAGGCTTAGGCCAGCCAGCTCTTCGACGCTCAGCTTTGCGATCGGCCGCGGAGCAAACCCCCGCTGCGCCGGAACCGGATCCAGATTCAGCGGGCAGATGTCTTGGCAGATGTCGCAACCGAAGGCCATTCCGGCAAGAGCAGGCCGAAGCTCTTGAGGCGACTCGCCGCGGTTTTCAATCGTCTGGTAGGAAAGGCACCGGCGCGCGTCGACCGTCGCGTCGGCGACGATCGCCTCGGTGGGGCAGACGTTGACGCAAAGGTTGCAACTTCCGCAGCGATCCGGCGCCGGGCCGACCGCCCAGCCATCGACGTCCGCGTCGAGGACCATCGTCGCCAGCAGCACGAACGATCCGAACTCTTCGGTGATGAAGCAGCCGTTGCGCCCAACGTATCCAAGGCCCGCTCGTGCGGCCCAGACTTTCTCCATCACCGGCGCGGTGTCCACCGACGCGTAACTGCGCACGTCGGGATAGTGCTCATTCAGCGCGCGGCGAAGGGCGCGCAGTCGATCCTTCAGCGTCGCGTGATAATCGCGGCCGCGCGCATAGCGAGCCACCGGAGAGTCAGGGGCGCTCTCGTCCGGCGTGTAGTAGTTGCAGGCGAGCGCGACGACGGTCCGGGCCCGCGGCAGAAGGCGGCCGACGTCCAATCGATCTGCGGCGCGCGCGTTCATCCACCGCATGTCCGCCGCCATCCCCGCGCTCAGCCACTGGGTGAGTGATTCGGAAGGAATCGGCTCGGCGCGGGCGAAGCCGCACAGGTCGAAGCCCGCCTCCCGCGCCCAGCGGCGAATGAGCGCGCTTTCGAGGATCGGCTTTGCGCCGCCGGCTATTTCGGTTTCGGCGGGTTCCATACGACGTCCTCGACGCCCGCGCGCACGTTGCTGACCCGAGCCATGGTGAACAGCAAATCGGACAGGCGGTTGAGAAACTTCACCACCTCCGGGCCCACGACTCCCGTTCGCAACAGCGGCACCACCTTGCGCTCCGCCCGCCGGCAGATGGTGCGGGCCAGGTGAAGGCTGGCTGCGGCTGGGCTTCCGCCGGGGAGAATGAAATTTCGCAGCGCGGGAATCTCGCCGTCGAATTGATCGATCTCCAGCTCCATTTCGGAGACCCACTGTGGCTCGACCTTGGGAATGGCCTGCTCCGCTTTCGCTCCGCGCGGCGTCGCCAGCACCGAGCCAACCGTGAAGAGTTGCTCCTGAATCGCCTGCGCCAGCTCATCGAGGTCGGGGTCGAGCCCCGCGCTTCGCGCGACGCCGATCGCCGCGTTCAGCTCGTCCACTTCGCCGTACGCGTCCACCCGCGGGTCGTCCTTGCCCACCCGGCCTCCGCCGAACAGCCCCGTCTCTCCCGCGTCTCCGGTCTTCGTGTAAATCGGCGCCATCGCCCTGATCTACTCCGCTCGCCCGCTACCTGCGAGAGGGCAGGTCGCGCTCGTTGAAGAAGGTGACCTTGTAGCGCTCTCCGAATCGAGCAACCGTGATCAGGACCTGCTTTTTCAGCTCGACGCCGGATGAGTCGATCGTCAGGTTGTACGTCAAGTCCGTTTGCTCGCCGCGCGGCTCCTGCTTCTGGAAATTGTAGAAGACCCGCGGCAGCGTCCCGGTGTGGCTGGCAAGGCTCGTTCCATCGAGAAGCTTTTGCTCTGCCTTGACGCGCTCGGCGGCTCCGCCCTCCGCCAGCTCGAGAGCGCGGCGATGATCTCGCTCGATGTAGTAGCGGTCGATGAATTCCTGGGACACCGATCTCGGGCTTCGCATCTTGTCGCAGGCTCCGAGCAAGAGAGGCAGGAGAAAGCTGGCGCGGACGACCCAGGACATCACCGCCGGCAAGCTAGCGCTGACCCCAAGCGATCGCCAGCGTGGCGCAGAGAACCGCTTGCCCGCTCCCAGAGCTAGAACTGCGCCGGCGCTGGGCTCGCAGCCTTCTGATAGAGGAGCTTCGTCACTCCCCAACCGACGAGGATCAGCACCGCAAGGACGATCCATCCGCCGTCCATCCCGTAGATGGTGGGGAAGTGATTGCTCACCATCGCGAAGACCAGCGGCACGGACATATAGGTGTTCTGCTTCGACCGAAGGCCCGCGGTTGAAACGAGGGCTGCGTCCGGCGCGGTGCCGGCCTTGGTGGCGGCGATGATCTTTCGCTGGTTCGGCCAAATGCGCATCCAGACGTTGCCCGCCATGATGGTTCCGAAGATCGAGCCCATCTGGATGTAGACCGCTCGCTTGGAGAACAGCAGGTTCATCACGAACAGGGTGATGACCACCAGGATGTACGAGACGATCACGCCCGCTTTTTCGTTCTTCGCCATCGCCTTCCACAGAACGTCGTAGACGATGAAGCCCACCACCAGAAGCGCCACCCCGATGACCGACGCGACCCCCGAGCCGAGGGACGACTCCGGCGCGACGATCACACCGCCACCGTAGATGACGATTCCCAGCAGCAGGAAGCCGCTGATCCACGTGTAGGCGGCGCCCCAGCGGAACCAGTAGAGCGCGCGAGGCATCAGCTCGGGCACGACTTTCTTCTTCGTATCGGCGTCGTAGGTCTTCGCCACTTGGCCGTTGACGAAGTTGAAGAAGTAGAGGTGCCCGATCCACATGATTCCGGCGACGACGTGCGTCCATCGAAAAATCAGGTCCAGCACTGCAGTGACATTTGCGTCCATGAACTCCCCTCCAGCCGCCGGGCGCATCCACGCCCGAAAGAGGTGCTTGGGGCGCTTGTAGCGGCCTGGACCTCCAGCGTCCAACCAAATTCGTATTCAAGATGTCGCTTGTGCTACAGACGCCGACGAAAGTCGGGCAGGTCCAGGTTCCACACCGGCACGCCGCAGTAGCGAGGGCCTTCGGGACAAAACGGCGTGAGCCTCGCTTCCTTTCTGAGCGTGCACGGCGGCTGAATGTGGCGCACCAGCGCGGGATGCACCGCCCGGACTTGCAGCACCTCTTCCAACGACGAGCGCCAGATTTCCTCCTGCGCCGTATAGCACAGGCGATGCACCCATTTGTGATGGAAATGGAGCAGCTCTCCGGACTCATGGAATCGGATCGGAAACGCGTTGGGCAAAAGGTACAGGGCCATCTCCTCGCTTGCACCGGCGTCGATGAGCTGCTCGATGGCGCGCCAGGTCCCTTTGAGCGTCCGGTCGAACAGGTCCTTCGCCTCGGGGACGGCTTCGATCAGATCGGGGGTGATCGCATCGACCTCTCCGGCGACGAACTGGGCGTGCAGCACCGGCCGCGAAGCGGGCGTCATCCGATGACGCTGATCCTGGCTGTCCGCGGTGTGCGAAAGCTTTTTCTGAAACGTGTAGTGCGCGTGCGAAAGCGCACGCGTGAGCTTGGACAGCGTGGTC
>DATFTC010000309.1:0-2105 GCA_035262305.1 Myxococcaceae bacterium
CGGACAGCGGAATCGTCCAGCGGCACCGGCCGCAGACCGGCGCCGCGGTGTGGACGCTCAAGTAGTCCCAGCCCAGTTACCTCGTGCGGCATTTCGTCGAGATGTTGCACGAGACGCTGCAGGCCAGTGTCGATCAGCGCAGGCTCCTCGAGTGTAGCCCCGGGCTCCAGATAGACAAGGCCCGGGATACTCTGGAGCGCCCCCTCCTTGCGCGCATGCTCAAAGGCGGCGCGCATTGATCTGCCGTTACCGCGATAGCCCATCAACAAATTCAACAGATCGAGCAGGATGTAGGCTTCCCCCGTGATCACTGCATCGGGCCCGATCGCCTGCCCGTGGCGACCGCGTAGCGGCCAAAAGTGATGGGGCTCGTGAGGCGCCTTGGGACCGCCGACGAGGATGAGTGGTCGATCCTCTCCCATCGTCCATGCATCGCGAACGGCTTCGTAGGCCCTCTCGGCATGTATCTGCATTGTGGAGAGTAGCAGCAACTCCGGTGCCTTGGCGTCAAACCGCGCCTGGCTCGGCCGAAAGTTCGGGTTCCAGAGCTGAAAAACGGCGCGTGTACGGACGAAGCCGGCTTGATAGAGAGCACCGGCGATTGTGCGAGCGCCGGCTGGAAACATGAACTTGTCGTAGAGCACGAACGGCAGCATGCGCGTGCTGCTGTCAAAGCAGGAAAGCACAACGGCGGGAATCTCGGACAGTTCGTGCCCTCGTCGACTGAGACGGGCCTCCAGCTCGCGATAGGCGCCAGGTGGGACGAAGCGGTCGTCCCCCTTGCGAACATTGAGCTCCATCTGGCTACCTCCCCTTCCCAACACTTCGTAGAAGCATCGGAGCGCCTACTAGCGATAGTTCTTGTGTAGCGACACCTTCTTAAGTCCGAAGATTCGTCATAGTTGGGCACGGGCTATCGCGCGACCTATGAAGCTTCGGCGAAAGAATGCTGCTACAACAACCGACGGGGTCGAGCCCGCTAACGTGTCAGGAGCAATGCGCACCTCGTGGCGAGTTTACCCCCGAAGCGTCGCTGCCGCGCAGCAGGGCGCCGTTCGCACAAGACAGAGTTCCGGAAAATTGCCTGCAGTGCGCCGCGCGTCAAGAGCTTTCAGCAATTGCTCGTCGTGTTCATAACGGTGGCCAATAGGCCTACACGTCGAGCCCCTGGAATGCCTATCCCGATTACTGGGGGCCGTTCTCCATCTTTGGCGAGGGCGGAGCAGGGTGAATGTGGGGTTCCGGTCACACTCGGGTCGGGGCGTCATCAGGTCAGGTTTGCTCGTGTGACGAGTTTCGGATACCGGCCCCATCACAGTGCTCGCAACATGCACGACGGCCGCCGGGCCGGCGTTCGAAAGCCGCCAGGGAAGGAAACCGCGGGCGGTAGGCACCCCTATCGGCGGGCGTAATGGGGTTTATATGAGCGACCGGAGGGCTTGTCCTTGATTGATCGAGCACCGACGTGGCGGTCGCCTCGAAACCATGCGATCAGCCCGCGCAGCAATTTAGCGACATCGATGCGATCCGTCTTCGCCCTGCGCGCTCGCCGGTTGACTCGCATGCTGGCGGAGTCGACCACCAGACATACAATGCCGCGCGCCTTCAGAAATCGTGCCAGCCAGAACGCGTCGTAACCAGCTTCGTAACAGAGTACAATCGAGGGTGCCCGACCGCGCAATTTGGCGCACCGATCACGGGCCACGGTAAGCTTCGACATCAGATCTTCCGTATTTCCACCTTTGATCGGGTATAGGCTCGGCTGCGGTCGGTCAGGAAACTGGATCCCCAAGAGCCAGGTCTTCTTGCTCGGCTCCAGCGCGCAGTGGAGGATGCTTCCGGCAGCGGTTCTCGTGCAGTCCATCGCAGTTCTCCTTCTGTCATCAGGGACGAAGGAGATTTGGCAAACGAGTGAGGTGGGCCTCCGTCCCGCCTCATAGCATCTTTCGCTGGCGCCGACGGTGCAGCGCGGGTCCTGGAGAGAGGCGTGAGTACCCATGGTTGGGGCGGACGGGCGCAGCGAGGGGGCGTTGAGGGCTGATTTGGAGGAGATGGCTGGCCGATTGCGCGGGGGATGGCTTGCGAGAGTGAGGAAGAGGGCGTGG
>DATFTC010000310.1:0-7744 GCA_035262305.1 Myxococcaceae bacterium
GTAGTCGTGATTTCGCCGACCCATCGTTCAACGCCATCCTCGCCCAGGAGATTATCCAGCGTGAGGAAAGCTGCGCGCGCTCGCTGGAGCTCGTCAAGTTTCGCTAGTGCGGGATGGCTGAAGCTAACGTTTACAACCTCCCGAGTAGAGTCGGTCTCGAGGCCAACCCTCACACTGTCGACATCGATGGGGACATCGCGAGCGTCAACGAGTGTAACGCTTTTGCGTGGAAAGGCTTGCCGAGCAGGATAGTACTCCCAATTGTTATCAGCGGGTGAAGCTCGCGACAGCCAGCGCTCGGTGAGAGCTCGCAGCTTCATGTCGCCCTCGGCAGACAGCGCAAGGTGGTGGCGTGCTCCCTTGAGCCCCGGTCCTGTCTCCCAATCAAGTCCTGGGTCGATGGCGTGGACCCTCGTGCTGAGCTCGCCGACGATCGAGTCCGCTTGTCCAGTGTCGACAGTGGCCGCCAAGCGCGGTGCAGCCTCGCGCCACCAACTCCAGAAAGCGTCGAGCCGGACAGCGACGTCCCCTGAAGAAATTTGCTCCGCGGGCTTTCGACGCTTATCAGAGACATGCACGTAGGTCGCCGCAGCAAGTGCAGCGACAATGGCAACGACGAGAACGAGGCCGACCCACATCGAAAACCTGGCGCGCGACGGAGGTGCCACGCGACAAGTGAACACGTGGAGGGCAGAAACATCAACGCCTTAGTGGAATCTGCCACGCTTCTCGCAGTCGATGCACTTGAGCCGAAGCACGCCTAGTCGTGTTTCTTTCGACCTGGTCTTCGCGGTCATGCTAGGCTTCCTTTCTGGCAGGAGGCTCGGCGATGCGGCGAGCAAGTCTTTCGGTTTGCCTTTTAGTTGCTGTTAGCGCTTGTTCCTGTTCAAGGTCAGCTTCCCCCGAGGCGAATACACAAACGGGTGACAGGTTCCGGTCCGCCACCCAGGAAACATACGAGTATCCAGGTTGCGCAGATGAGGATTACGGCTGTCCTCGTCTGAAAACCGTGTTCTGCGCGCTCGAAATTATTCTCTCAAAATACAACGAGTGCGGAGTCGATGATGACTGCGTCGAGGCTGCATTGAATCCGAGATGCACTGGCGCGGGGGAGTGTCCACCCTACTTTGTCAGTCGCGGATCGATTCAAATCTTCGAGACGGAAGCCCAATACGAAATCGATCGCTACTGCCCTGCGGACGGGCTGGTCTGTGGAGCCTCGCCATCATGTGCATTGCCCGGTGCGCTGCTGCCCGTTTGCAGAATGGGTCGTTGCTCATTCAGCGGCTTCTGAGCTCGGAAGTCGGCTTGCCCTGACTGGAAATCGAAGCTAGGTAGCAGCGTACTGGCACCCCAAGGGGGTTGAACCTGGAGAATCCATGAAGAGAATCTTTGTCCTCATTTGCGCGCTGGCCGCAGCGGCCTGTGCCTCGTCGTCCCCGTCCGTCCAGCCGACGAAAGCGCCACCGTCGCCGCCGCCGGTGATAGCCACCTCGAGCCCGGCGCAGACCTCGCCGCCGCTGCCGTACCTGACGCAGCTGCCACCGATCATCGACCGCGACTTGCTGTTCGGCGATCCGGAAATCACCGGCGGGCAGATCTCGCCCAATGGAAAGATGATCTCCTTCCTCAAACCGTATCGCGGCGTGATCAACGTCTGGGTCAAGGGGATTGGCGAGCCGTTCTCGGCGGCCAAGCCGATGACGGCCGATATGAAGCGCCCCATCCGCGCCTACTTCTGGAGCCAAGACAGCAAGTACATCCTGTACGCACAAGACAAAGGCGGCGACGAGAACTTCCGCATCTATGCTGTCGATCCGTCTGCGCGCGCGGAGGCGGACAGCGGCGTACCGCCCGCTCGAGACCTGACGCCGTTCGACAACGTCCAGGCGCAAATCTACGCCGTGCCGAAGCGCGATCCCAAGCACATCCTGATCGGCCTAAACGATCGCGACGCCTCGCTGCACGACGTCTATCGGCTGAATCTCAGCACCGGTAAGCGAGAGCTGCTCTTCAAAAACGATCAGAACGTCGCTGCGTGGGTCTTCGATCTCGAAGGTAAGTTGCGCGCGGCAGAGCGTGTGACCAACGACGGGGGGACGGAGATCCTCCGAGTGGAGGGAAAGCAACTCAAGCCGATCTACACCTGCACCTTCGAGGAGTCCTGCGGAAGCATCCAATTCCACAAAGATCGCCGCCGCATGTACTTCATCACCGATCGGGGCAACCGCGACCTGGCCGAGCTAGTCCTGTTGGATGCACAGACGGGGAAGGAGCAGTCGGTCGATCGGGATCCGCAGGCCGAAGTGGATTTCGGCGGCGCCGTGTTTTCACGCGCGACAGACGAGTTGCTGGGGACGTACTACGTCGGAGATCGAGTCCGGATCTACCCGAAGAAGCCCGACTTTGAACGCGAGTATCAGATTCTCAAGAAGGAGTTGCCCGACGGCGACTTCAGCTTCGTCTCACAAAGCAACGACGACCGGTGGCGCCTGGTGGCCGTGACGTCAGACGTTGAGCCTGGAGCAGTGTACCTCTTCGATCGCAAGACGCAGAAGGTAGAGCTCCTGTATCGGTCGCGTCCGAAGCTCCCGAGCGGAGATCTCGCCGCGATGAAACCGGTGCGCTACCCCGCCCGGGACGGCCTTTCGATTCCGGCGTATCTCACGATTCCAAAAAACGTCGAGCCGAAAAATCTGGCCGTGGTGATCAATCCTCATGGCGGCCCTTGGGGCCGCGATCGCTGGGGATACAATCCCTGGGCGCAGTTCCTGGCGAACCGAGGCTACGCGGTCCTCCAGCCGAATTTCCGCGCGTCCACCGGCTACGGGAAGCGTTTCCTGAATTTGGGAAATAACCAGTGGGGCACCGGCACGATGCAGCACGACATCAGCGACGGCGTGAGCTGGCTCATCGCTCAGGGGATCGCAGACCCGAAGCGAGTGGCGATCCTCGGCGGGTCTTATGGTGGCTACGCGACGCTTGCAGGAGTCGCTTTCACGCCTGAGCTCTACGCCGCCGGAGTCGACATCGTTGGGCCCTCGAACATCGTCACCCTGCTCAACTCGATTCCACCCTACTGGGCGCCGATTAAGAAAGCGTTTGCGAAACGCGTGGGCGACATCGAAAATCCCAAGGACGTCGAGCGCCTCCGAGCGCAATCTCCGCTCTTCGCCGCGAAGCAGATTCGGGCGCCGCTGCTGGTCATCCAAGGCCAAAACGACCCGCGCGTGAAGCGAGCTGAATCCGACCAGATTGTGGTGGCGATGAGAGACCTCGGCCTACCCGTGCAATACCTCGTCGCGCCAGACGAGGGTCACGGCTACGCGGGGCGCGAGAACCGCCTCGCGATGATGGTGGAGATCGAGCGCTTTCTCACCGAGCACCTCGGCGGTCGCAACCAGGAGGGCATGCCGGACGATATCCGGGAGCGGCTCGCCGCCATCACCGTGGACGTGAAATCCGTCAAAATGCCATCCGCTCCCACGGCTGTGGCGTCGGGCACCATGCCGTCATTCTCGGGCGACGCCGTTCATCCCGCTGCCGCGACGTATGAGCAGATCGTCGAGATCAGCGGCCGAAAAATTGAGGGCACTGTCACCCGCACTATCGCTCGTGATGACCTGGACGGACGCAAGACGTGGAAGGTCGTCGAGTTGGCCAAGAGCCAAATGGGCACCGGTGACGACACGGTGTGGCTGGACGCGAAGACGTTGCTGCCGCTCAAGCGTTCCGTCCACCAGGGGCCGGGCACGATTGAGCTGGCCGTGGCCGATGGGGAGGTGAAGGGCGAAATGAAGGCAGGTCCTCAGCAGATGCCAATCAACGCAAAGCTCGACGGACCAACCCTGTTCGACGGCGCGTCCGTCGACGTGGCGCTAGCCACCCTTCCTCTCGAACCCGGCTATCGAGCGGCGATCAAGACCTTCAGCGTGATCACGGCAAAGCAGCGCACTTGGAATGTCGAGGTCGCGTCGAAGGAAAAGTTGGACCTTAACGGGAAAGGAGTGGACGCCTACCGGATCGACCTCACATCTGACGATGGCAACACGTCCAGGCTGTGGATCGAGGCCGCCAGCTCACGCCGCGTCGTTAAGTCCGAGTCCAACGTTTCCACCCCGATGGGCGCGGCGAAGGTGACCCGAACGATTCAGCCTGCCGCCGGTGCATCGGCTGAGCGCAACATGTGACTGCTTCACCGCGGGAACGCGTTATCGAGGCGAGCGGAAGCGAAACCGCGTATCGGTAATTCGCTGATGGTCGAGGAGAGGAAGGATCAGCCGCCGCGAGCGTTGAACGCGTTCAGCTCCTCGAAACGCTTTGCACGCGAAGTGCGAACGCGAGAGTGTCGGCGTTAGAGTCCTGGTTCGATGATGTTGCCCAAGTTTTTCGAGACTCCTGCAGCCTTTCGGGCGTGGCTCGAGGAGAACCACGAGACAGCGAGTGAGCTCGTCGTCGGCTTCTACAAGAGGGCCAGCGGCAAGAAGAGCATCACCTGGCCCCAATCCGTTGACGAAGCGCTTTGCTTCGGATGGATCGATGGCGTCCGCCGCAGCCTTGGAGATCACGCTTACACGATTCGGTTCACGCCGCGGAAGTCGACTAGCAACTGGAGCGCCATCAATGTGGCGCGCGTCGCAGATCTGACGAAGCTCGGACGGATGCGACCCGCCGGGCTGCGGGCGTTCGATGCGCGCAAGCCGGAGAAGACCGCCATCTACTCCTTCGAGCGCAAAAAGACCGCGACCCTGACGACCGCGGAGGAAAAGCGGCTTCGCGCGAACCGAAAGGCCGCCGCATTCTTCGACGCGCAGCCGCCATGGTACCAACGGACGGTGATCCACTGGGTGATCAGCGCGAAGCGCGAGGAGACGCGCGAGCGCCGGCTCTCGATCTTGATCCGCGACAGTGCTGCTGGCCGCACGGTCCCTCCGCTCACGCGCCCGACGCGAAAATGATCGCGATGACCAAGCGTTGCGAGGTGCCCGCGAGAAGCGCGTGTGCCTGGACTCAAAACCCGGTAGGTACACAGGTGTCAGTGGCATCGCAAAAGTCGGTGGAATCGCAGCACGGCCCACCGCCGCCGCAGTAGCCATACTCGGGCACGCAACCGCCGTAGCAGTGGCCTAATTGGCAGGTGCCAACTTGACATGAACCGCAGTAGACCGGCGGACCGCAGGAATAGTCGTAATCGCACTCCTGGGAGATGCAAGGCGTGCACGCGGTACGCGAGCAGCTCGGGCAAGTCCAACTCGCCTGGATGTTCTCACTCCAGTCTGGGTTCCCGCTCGAGGAGAAAGTGACCGTGGCTCCAGTGACCATGACCGCCACGCTCAAATTGCAGAGGCAAAGAAAACAGCTCTTGACCACACACCCGTAACCGCCGGCACAGGCCGCTCCGCCCTGGTCACCATCCGATCGCCCGACCACACTGATTTGGGAATTCGAAGCCGTTACGTGGCAGGAGTCAATGGTGAGCCCAGTATCGCTACAACTGGAACTGGTAATGTTTGCTCGACAGGTGGACGTACAGCTTGAGTTACAGGTGCAGACAAAGCCAAACGTTGCACTGCTGGCGTGCTGCCCGAAAATGTGGTTGGTGGCGTCCTGAGCGCCCTGAGTCACCGAGGGGGTCCATTCCTGGGGAGTGCAATAACTCGCCAGCTCCTGCTGGCTTGTGCCGAGTGCTTCTGGATTAGACGGCGAGAAGTTCGTTGGCGGCAATGTTTCGACGACGGCTTGGCCCACAGCCTGCGTGATATGGTCGACCGGGATGAATCGCCGAGCCGCGGTGCCTTCTTGATCAGCAGGCTTCAACCAAAGGAAGGCCGCAATGTAGCTCCTCGACTTGCCGTCAAGGGTGACCTTCACGGTGTAGCTGGTGATTGCGATGACGTTCTGGAGCTCCGGTTGATCAGCTCCGGCCTTGTCGAGGGCGCTCGCAATGGAGATGTTGCTCAACTGTTGGTTTTCAGGAACATCCAGCCAGTCGGGTCCTGTATTCCAGTTTGCCAGGAAGCTGACTTGAGAAAGGCTCGGGTCTTCATAGCGTTGTTCAGTTCGCAGGACGTCAACCATCTCGCCGCCGGGCATCGTCGCGATATCCACCAGTGGGATGGTGCTGAACTCCGCTCGCGAAATGGCTACAAAGTCGCTCAATTGGAACTCTAGTGCGGATCCGCTGTTGCTCGCGTACTGCGACAGTCGCTCGTATGCGGCTCGAATAGTCTTTTGCTCCTCCGAATCCCTCGCGATGCAGCTACTGACCGCGACGCCAATAAGAAGGGGAAAAACCACCACCCTCGTGGTCAACCGAATCATGCTACCTCCCATCAATCGAAAGTCTCCCCGCGACAGGCCCTCTGGCGCTTGGATCTGCGCGAATCGTGCCAACCAGTGCGGTGGCTAGCTGCCTAATTTTCCTGCAAGGCGCCCGGCCAATCCGCCAAACGAAACATGATGCGATGTTTCGCTGTTTTGTTCCGGTGTTTCGCGAGATGCCTCTGGCTGCTGAACCCGCAGCGGAGCGTGATGTCGACGATGCTCTCCTCGGGATCTCGCATCAGTGAGATCGCGCGCTCGATTCGCTTCCTCAGTACGTATTGATGCGGCGGCATCCCCATGCGCCGTCGAAACGCGTCCTGCGAAATGAAACACGCTGACTTCCGCGATCGATCAATCGATCGATCGATCGATCGACTGCGGCGAGGTCCATCAGCGAGATCGGCGCATCCAGGTGCGCGCTGATGTCATCGAGAACCGCGGCCAAGCGGTCGCGCGCGATGTCGCGACGCTCTGGAGACCGACCGAGATCGAAGACGGCATGCTTGCGCACGAAATTCGCCTTCAATTGCCGCGCCAGCATCTCTAGCCCTCGTGCAACTCGCCGCCGTGGTCGATGGTCGAGGAGAGGAAGGATCAGCCGCTGCGAGCGTAGAGCGCGTTCGCCTCCTCGAAACGGCGCATCGTGCTCTCGCCGTCGGAAGGCTGCTCGAGCAGCGTCTCCGGATCCCATTCACTTCGCGGGATGCCGAAGAAGTCGGCGCCGTACACGTGGATGGCTCCGGTGAAGCGGGGAATCGGGTTGATCACCGAATGGATCACCTGCTCTCCGAGCGGCACGGCCTCCTTCTCGGAGATCGCGCGGGCGCCGGCCGCCTCGACTCGGGCGCCGACCCCGTCCGGGACGCGCCGCCAGAAGACGTTGTCCTCCCGCCCGGTGTAGATGCCGATCACCGCCCACGTCCGATGGTCGTGGGGCAGCAGGACCATCCGAGGGGCCCAGATCACGTTCAGGATCGTGAGATCGCCGGAGCGATGAAGCGTCTGGATCTGCGCGCGCTTTGGCTCTCCAAGCGCATGGAGAATTGCGTCAGGCTCGCAGACAGCTCGCGCCACGACCTCCCGCACCGCGGCGTGGGAAGCTTCGGCGCGGCAATCCGCGATGAACCGGTCCAGTTCGAACATGGCGCTCGACCTCCGTGACGCCCACCCCCTAGCCGGCCCCAGTCTAGCCCATGGCAAGCCCAGTCGGAATCTGCGACTCGAGAAGCAATCGAATCCATAACAAAACGTTAGTTTCAATCACGCACCGATGACGCCGAGGGATGGGAGGGATCGCATGAAACTCGGAATCGAAGACGCTCAAGGGAAAAGAACGCAACGGATATACGCGAGACTCGCGGGCTTTCTATTGCTATGGCTGATCATCAACGGTCTCGGCGGCAGCCTCATCTTCTCCTAC
>DATFTC010000311.1:0-4109 GCA_035262305.1 Myxococcaceae bacterium
CTGGACCTTGAGAGCGCCCGGTCACGAGGGCACCCAGTGTTGGTACGCCGTCGAGCGACCCAGGGGAAACGACCCTCGATCGAGGGGGGCAAGCGACCATCGAAGTGAAACGACGCCGGGAAAAGAGATAATCGGAACAACTGAGAATAGGCTTTCCGCACCGCCAGTGCCGCACGCGCTGCGTCTCGAATGATGGGCTTGCTCCTGGCGGGGCAAGCGATCGATTAGGTGCCGCCAGGTTGGTGCTCCAGCAAACCCAATTCACGAAGCCTCTGCCGCCGACAGTCGCAGAGACGCAAGATCTGGCGTGCGCTGCCTCGGGTTCATCGATCCCACATCTCGCTCCTCTCCCGCTGCACGGCGATGCTGGCAAGCTTGCAGACCTTGATCCAGAGCGGGCACGGACCGGATCGATAGGTGCCGTCGACCCACCATCAAAGCGGCCTATGGCGCCCGTTTACCAAACGCCAATCGGCTCATTGCGGCGGCCACCTAACGTCGTCTAAATGGCCGGCACCTCGGGCGCAGAGGGCCGATACGTGCCTCCATTTCTTCGATTGGTACAGGGCGATCACCCGCCGCCGCTGCTACTGACGCTGTGCGATGAACATGGCGACGAAATCGCGAGGGCCAGAGCATCCGGCGAAGAGGCGGCCGTTAAGAGCGCGATCATGCTGCTGGCACAATCAGGAACATTGCGGCCCGGCTATCGGCTCATGGCGTTGGTCGCCGACGAACAGCGATAGACGCCACTCGATACGCGCCGCCAGCGGCTATCCTACACGCTAGTCATCACACCCGGATTGAAACGACAAAGGGCGCCGATGATGGCGCCCTTTCCTATTCGTGATCCCTATTCAGGACGGTTCAGAATTTATAGTTAAGCGTTGCGCGACCGAGGTTCGTGGTGGCCTTGAGGTCGACGTTGACCCCACCGACGTTGGCGTTCCCGCGGTCGAGGTCGACGTGAAGATACTCTGCGCCGATGCTCCATTGTGGAGTCAGCGCATATTGAACGCCCGCACCGGCCGCCCAACCAACACCCGGAGTTTTGAGCGACGCTCCCGGCACCGACTCTTCGACGCGCCCGTAGGCGACGCCGCCGGTACCGTAGAGTAGCAACAAGGGATTAATCAGGACGCCGGCCCGCGTCCTCGTGGTGCCAAACCACGTAAGCTTGGTGTCTACACCGTCCGTCGTGTTTTTAATCGAGGTAAGATCCAAATCTGTTTCGAAGCCCAGCACGAACGTACCAAACTGCTTATTGTAGCCTGTCTGAAAACCACCCAACACGCCACTGCCATTTAGGCTCGGTGCGCCGGGAATGGTGAAGTCCGTTGACCCGAAGCCGAGATTGCCGCCGATATAGAAACCGTCCCATGGCGTCGCGATAAATGCTGGGGCTGCTGGTGCTGGTCTCACGCCTAAGTCGGCAGCCAACGCTGGGCCAGCAATGAATATCGTCGCCGCAGTGCTTAGAAGCAGTTTTCTCATTTGGCTCCCCCTATTTCGAATACGCCCCGCCGATGATGGGTAGCGACCCGACTATTGACCACTTTGATCCTAGAGTCGCAAGATCGACTTAGGCGGAAACTTCCAAGCTGTTGCCAAAGGGAGACATCGATTGCCATAATCTTCATTGAGCAGTAGGGGAGAAAATGGGAGCTAGATCAAGACTTTATGGCCGATCTGTAAAGACAACGCGGATTTTGATTAATGGCGAAGAGAAGGAATTTCTCCTTCAACAGGATATCGGGCCGTTCCTGCGAGCTTTGGGGTACGCTTGCAGTAACAGTGAAATCAAGAGGCTGTGCTCGCCGTCAGTGAATGAAGGTCCACCGATAGCGCTTTGGCACGGTCCCCGCCCGCTGCGGACGCCCGATGATGTGATCGCGTGGGCGAAAAAGCTCTCGTCACTCGATGCGCCCATGGCCGATCCGGCGAGAAGTCTTCCGGTGCCAGAGCCTTCGACGTCATCACCTGCGAAATCACTATCCCTCGACGAGACGGTCGCCGTACTGAACAAGGCGCTGGCTCGTGCGGACGCGACGACAGTCATGAACACGTTAGGAGTCATTGCGCGCGAACGAGGAATGAGCCAAATCGCGCGCGAGACCGGACTCGCGCGCGAGAGCCTCTATCGCTCGTTAGATGCTAACGGAAATCCCGAGTTCGCCACGGTCTTGAAGGTGCTTTCATCCATCGGGCTGCGGCTCGAGGCCAAGCCGGACCGCCCCCATTCTGATCCTGAAAGCGTTGGTTCCACCGGCTGAGGCGTGTCAGCCATCGAGCCACTTCGAGGGGCTGCCCGGAGAGTGAGAGGAAAGGTGCCATCGCCAGACGGGCTTGTTGTTAATGGGGACAACTTTTCGCGGGGAATCAGACTTCAATCTGAACCTCAAGCTGATAAAAGCCCGTCAGCAAGCCGTCGCGAAGTTCGATCTGCCGACGGGCGTTCTGCGGCTGTGGTGGGGCGATTAGATTTGCTTGGCGTGCACTAACCGCGGACGGAACTGCAGCAGCACACTGTTCCTATGAAAATCTAGGAATTGCTTTTGGCCGCTGGTGAACCCTCCCACGTTGACGACCTTTGTGGTGTCGATTCCCATGCGTTGTAGCGACAGTCGGTGGGCAACTGGCGAGATTATGAGAGTTCCGGTGTTCTCAAAGCTGATGAATCCGCGGTCGAAGAGATGATCAATGCTCGGCGTAAGGAGCAGCCCGTTCTCACCGTTGAGCCGCTCCTCGTTGGTCGAATCCCGCCACGGCTTACAGTGACTTCCCACCAGATGTACCGGATTGTCGACACCCGTGATCCGACATCTGGACTCGATCTTGCTGACCCTGTCTTTGAACAGCCCTTGCCCCTTCCGTGCCCAGATCAGAGCGAGCCGATCTGTTTCCGATACAGCGGGATCATCTGCGACCTCCTGCTCGAGCTTGCGTTCCCAAAAGTCCAGATCATCAGCAGGAACCGGCTTAACACCCCGCGCTGCCAACTCTAAGGGCGCGACCTCCTGGCCAATCAGACCGATGAGCACTTCGGCAAGCGGTGTTGGGACCTCCGTGAGGTAGACAGATTGAAGGCCGTTTCCATTCGGCTGAAGAGGTGAGTACTTCTCGGGGAGCAGCGGTCGCAAAATGTTGATGTGGTCCTTCGGTCGTACCTTGTTGGCCAGTTCAGTGAAGTTGACCTTCACTTTCCAACCGACGTTTTTCCAATTTTGTCCCGCGTTGCCGAACTCCTGGGGCTTCGGGCATTCCCAGCTATAGGATTGCGCGATTCCAATCGCGAGAATGCGAGTATCCATGAAGGAGAAGATAAGATCGCCCGGCGCGACCTCGCGCATTGACTCGTAAAAAGGATTCCTCGCGCCGTTGGCGTTGCGCTTGGGCGACCAAAGATAACCTCCTTGAACTTCGTGACGGTACGTCTGGTTCTGGTTGACCCACCAGTAACGCATTGCTTGCCGACCGGCTGGGAGCAGTGTTAATGGACGGCCTCTATCGGCGAACTACATGGGAGACGGCAGTTCCTGGGCGTCTACGAGGCGAGAGGGTTGTCGCCGTGTCGCGACCGTTCCCCGGTCGAACATCCCGGCTTGATTGCCCCAACATTCCCAGCCTTGCTTCGTCTCGCGTGAGAACAATTCAACGTAAGGGCCTGCCACCAACCGTTCGATCCGCTCCCGTACACAATCCGGTTTTCTGCTGTGCTCGCGACGTTTCTCAACAACCAAGCGCCGCACGTCCTTTGCCCGACGCATTGGCTTCCCTCGCGTTGCAAGCAAACATTGCTCAGGATTTGCGCGTGTCCAATAACCGAGGCCGGTGAAGAAATCCGCTTCGTTCTTTGCCCTGCTGTTGAGCTTCACCCAATAGAAGGCAACGGTCTTGTACTTAAAGCCCCACGCATGAATCAGTTCGATGGCGCGAGGTAACAGCGGGTCTGTCGCCCAAAGAAACAGAGCGCAATCATCGGCCGCCAGATCGGCAACGGGCAGTGCCGCCAGCGAGGCGAAATCTAAGCAGTCATAATGCGAAATTGCATTGCGTCCCGTTCCCTTCGCGCTCCAATTGCGAAAGGACCACGGTGGATCAGCATAGAT
>DATFTC010000312.1:0-76763 GCA_035262305.1 Myxococcaceae bacterium
AGTTGCGGGGGCTGGATTTGAACCAGCGACCTTCGGGTTATGAGCCCGACGAGCTACCAGACTGCTCCACCCCGCGATCGAGCCGCTTGTAATGGCAGGTACGCGATCCGTCAAGAGTTTCTACCCCGCGCTGTCCGGGTCATAATGGCAATCCTTGGGACGTCGACTTGGGGACATCCTGATTGAGGAGCGGCTGATCACGCCCGCGCAGCGCGATGAAGCGCTGCGGCGGCAGAAGTCATACGGCGGGCGAATCGGAACGAATCTCGTCGAGCTCGGCACCATCGAGCTGGAGGCGCTCACGCGCGCGCTCGCCCGCCAGAAAGGCGTGCCCGCAGCGCTGCAAAGGCACTTCGAGTCCATTCACCGCGAGGCGGTGGGTCTTGTTCCCGCGCAGCTGGCTCAAAAGCATTGCGCCATCCCGCTCGGGTTTACATCTCACGACCCCAAGACACTTGCCGTAGCCTTTCTGGATCCCGCGAAGCGTGGGGCGATCGACGAAATCCAATTCGCTGCCAGTGCGCGAATCTATCCCGTCATTGCGCCCGAGCTGCGCATCTTTCTCTACCTAGAAAAGCTCTATGGCATCCCGCGGCAGGTGCGCTTCTTGCGTACGGAGGGGACCACGTCGGATGCCCCTGCCAGATCGCCGCCAACGTCCGCCCCCGTACTGCAAGCAGCGCCAGGTTTTCTCTCTCCATCGGAACTCACGCCGCCAGGAAGCATCCCCGCATCGAACCCTCAAGTGTTCTTCGACATGACTCGGCCGGACCTGTCTCAGCCGGGCAGACGCCCGGCAATCTTGCTCACCGAGGCCGTGCCGTCCGACGCGTCTGCTCAAGCGCGGAAGGAGTCCACTGCGCAAGGGGCCGCTCAGGCGCGAACGACTTCATCCGCAAGCGGAAAGAGCAGCTCGCAATCGCAGGGCTCACTGGGAACAGCTGCTCTATCTGCGAAGACTGCCGCCTCCGGTGCAGCAGCGAAGCCCGGCGCCGGAGAGGCTTCGTCCGGCCCGCGAGCACAGCCACCCGCTGCACCCGGCGCCGCCGCGCCAGTTCTGCAGTCCGGCTCGCCCGCGAGAAGACCCACGCGAGAGAGTACGCCGCCTCCCCTGCCCGTTTCAGAGTCGCGCACGCGCTCACCCTCCAGAACGAGCCAATCCGCGAAGCCAGGACCACCTCGCGGTGCCGCGCCCGCGACGAGATCGCCGACGAGCCCGAGCAAACTGCAAGGCGCCGTGTCCTCCACTGCGTCCGCGGCGAAGCCCAGGCCGCCAACGCCTGCGACCAACGCTGTTCCGCAGCGCGTGGACCAAAGCGACGCTCCCTCGAGGGCGCCCACAATCCCAGACATACCGGCATTTGCGATCGACCTCGAGACAGCATCCCGTTCGGCGCCGAGTTCGCAACCGGCGCGCTCAGACGACGCCAAGGCTTCTGCCCCGACGATCAAGATCGATTTCGATCTAGCCGACGAGCCATTGCGGCAAGGCGCGCTGACCACCGAGGCGGCGGCAGTTGCTGGCGCTCCTGGCACTGAACCGAAATCAATCTCAGAGCGTGCGCCAAGCGCGGGGACATCGCCGTCAAGCCGCGCTGATCCCGCGGGCTTCTCCCCAGCGTCGGAGATTCACGCAGAATTCGCCTCGCTTCCGATCGACGAGCTGTGGGGCGAGCCGAGCGCCTCCCCAGTTGAAGCCGCACTGACTGACGAACCAGGTGCCTTGTCCGCTCCGGACAAGTCCCGCGACCTCCGCCATGACGCGGCGCCGAAATCCCCGCGCTCCCCGGCACCCCCCAGAGCCGAGGTGAATCGCGAGCGCCTAGCCACGGCATCGCCGGCGATCGAGCAGGCGCGCATACAGCCAGCCGGCCAAATGGCGGACTCAGCGACGCCCGAGGCGAGCATTTCGCCGGGCGCGCCCGCTCCGGGGCTGGCGGAGTCAAAACAGAGTCGCGAACCCGCTCCCCGGCCTTGGTCCGCCACCGAAGCGGTGGACGCCATAGCGGTCGCCAGCAATCGCGATCAGATTGCCGACGCCATCGTCAATTACCTGCGCTCTACGTGCGGAGTCGGTTTGGTGATGATCGTCCAGCACGAAGTCGTGATGGGCTGGAAGGGATTCGCGCCCGGGCTGGAAGATGAAGCAATCGGTTCGCTCGGACTGCCGCTCGCCGCTCCGAGCATTCTGCAAATCGCATATCGGCGTCAGACCATCTTCTCCGGCGCGCCTCCTGCCGAAGGAGCCAAGCTTGATCATTATTTTTGGGAGTTACTTCGATCGCCCACACCGAAGGAGGCCATCGTTGCGCCGATCATCATCAGAGACCGAGTCGTCAATCTCATCTACGGCCACGCGGCGGACGGTGGGCCCTTGCCCGATCGCGCATTGGTCCAAATCGGAATGCTCTGCCGTGCGGCGGCCGCGGCGTACGTGCGGCTGATTCAATCAGCGAAAGGCAAAAGCAATAGCTGAGCGCTCGCCCCCGGGCGTGAAGCCCACGCGGCACGGCCAACGCAATTCGCGATCTCTCTGAGCGAAGCGACGTTCGCCCGGACCGAGTGTGCTTTCCGGCGAAGGCTGGGTTTTCCGATTTGGCCTCAGCACTATTTTTGTGTCCCCAAGCAATTATTGTTTCTCGACGCAAGCCCAGGCGACGGAGACGTACGCGCTTGACCCGCCGGCGGAATAATCCTAAGGCGTGCTCGCGCGCTGCCGGCGATTGCGCTCGGGGAGGCACTATGAACGGCAACCTTGCCTACGCTTGGTTGGGGATTCTAATGATTGGAGCTCGCGCCAATGCGCAGCCCGCATGCGATCAGGTTCAGAATTTCCTTTCTGACCGGGCCGTGGACGTCGTCTGTTTCGAGAGCGAGGATCTCACAACCAACAACGAAGCGACCACGCCGATGGACAATCCTGACCCGGCGTTGCCGGCGGGCGCGTTAACCCCTCGCACCGATCGAGCCACCATCGCTGCTCCAGATCACACGCCCATCTTCCGAATGGTGCCCGGAATTCAAGTCCAGGGCCGCTTCGCTGACGATCCCACCGGCCAGGCCCGCTTCCTGCTGCGGCTCCCGGACGACTGGAATCACCGGCTCGTCGTCGCCGGCGCCTCGGGGACTCGCAGTGAATTCAACGGCGACTTTGCCTGGAGCGACTTCGTGGTGCAGCGAGGGTACGCGTATGCATCGCAGAACAAGGGAGTGCTCAACCTGTTCGTCTCGACGGCAGAGGATCCGCTGGCCTGTCGCTTGAATCCGACGTCGCCGGTCTTCGTGCACTTCTATGACAATGATCCGGGCAAGCCCTTCACTCAGTGGCAACAGTACATCGTGCGCACGGCTGAGCTGGCGGGAGGCGCGCTGAATGCGCATTACGGCCGCTCCCCGCGCCGCACCTACGCGGTCGGCACTTCCAATGGTGGCTATCAAGTGCGCCGCGCAATCGAGCTCGCTCCTCACCTGTTCGATGGAGGCGTGGATTGGGAGGGCACTTTCGTCGACGACGACGGATCGAATCTGCTCATCGATCTGCCCCCCGCGATCAGGAACATGCCGGCCTATGTGGCATCGGGATATGACCCGAACAGTGAAGCGGCCATCAACATCCGCTCCGCCGGCTACCCGCAGGACATCCAGCAGGACATCGGCCCGCCCCCGACGATGACGCTCTGGGAACGAAACCTGGGCCAGTTCTGGGAAGTGACGCAGTGCCAGTGGCAGAAACGATTGGATCCTACTTACGACACCTATGGGTCCGGACCCGGCAACTACGTCTACTACGATCGGACGGATGTTACGGACGTCGCCAACCAGCTCGAGGCATTCGAGCCGAACGGGCGAATCCGACGGCCGCTGGTGACGGTTGCAGGCACGATGGATGGGCTGCTGCCTATCAGGCGCAATGCCCGCGCGTACGAATCCGAGGTTACCGAATCCCGCGAACGGCGCGCTGATTATCGGCTCTACGAAGTGCAAAACGGCAACCACATCGAGACCTACACCACCTTTTATTCTCAGCTCGAGCTGATTCAACCGCACGCGCAGCATGCGTTCGAGCTCCTGGTGGAGCACGTTGAGCACGATCGTCCGCTGCCCCCGAGCCAATGCATTCCACACGGCGGAAGGATTTCGAATCACCCGGCTCAGCGCGGTCACTGCCGCCAGCTCTTCGTGCCTCGTCGTTAGTCACGCAAGCATTTCGTTCAACCGTGCAAGCACAATCTGCCTGTGGTCAGCTGACAGCGTTCCTCGCAGATCGCGCGATGGACGTGGTGTGTTTTCAAAGCAAGGATCTTACGACCAACAACGAAGACACCACGCCGATAGACAATCCGTTCCCGCCCGAGATCCTGCCCGCTGGAGCGCTCACGCCGCGGACGGATCGAGCCGTAATTTCCCCCAATCCGCCGGATCGCACTCCGATCAAGCGCATGGTCCCTGGCATCCAGGTGCAGGGGCGCTTTGCAGACGATCCGAAGGGATACGCTCGTTTCCTGCTACGTCTTCCAGACGACTGGAACGGGCGGCTTGTCGTCGCCGGAGCCTCCGGAACTCGGAGCGAGTTCAACGGCGACTTCGCCTGGAGCGACTACGTGGTGCAGAAGGGATATGCGTACGCTTCGCAAAACAAAGGCACGCTGAACCTGTCTGCCTCCACAGCCGACGATCCGCGGGCATGCCGGCTCAATCAGGTGCCGCCGCCCATCTATTTTCACGAGTACCCCCTTGAGAAACAGTGGACGGACTGGAGCGACTACATGATCGCCGCCGCGCGCCTCGCTCACGGCGCCCTGCGCGCCAACTACGGACATCCGCCGAGGCACACCTACGCAGTCGGCATCTCGAACGGCGGCTACCAGGTGCGCAAGGCAATCGAGAACGCGCCGGAGCTCTTCGATGGAGGAGTGGATTGGGAAGGCACGTTCGTGCAGAACATCTTGAGCGACTTACCGCCGGCGCTCAAAAACTATCCGGACTACGCCGCTGCCGGATTCGATCCAAACAGCGAGGCCGCCCAGAACATCCTCGCCGCGGGGTACGGACCGGACATCGTGCTGCCGGACCGTTCCAACTCCCTCTACTTGCGCCACTTTCTTTCCTTTTGGGACATTACTCAAGCGCTGTTTCAGAAGCGCTTCGATCCCACTTACAACACCTACGGATCGGGAACCGAGAACTACGACTTGGCAGCGCGCGCGGAGATTACCGCCGTTGCCGAGCGCGTTTCTCACGTGGCGACGACCGGTCGCATCCAGCGGCCGCTGGTATCGCTCGCGGGGACGCTCGACGCGCTGTTGCCGATCAGGCGTCACGCCCGCGCCTACGCGGAATCAGTCCGCCGATTCCAGGGCGAGCATGTTCTGCGACACGCTGATTATCGGCTCTATGAAATCCAGAACGGCAATCACCTGGACGGTTACAAGAGCATTTTCCCGCAGCTCGAATGCATCCAACCGCACGCGCAGCACGCGTTCGATCTGTTGGTCCAACACGTCGAGCACGGTATGCCGCTTCCGCCCGATCAATGCGTCCCTCGAGGAGGAAGCATCTCGAACCCCCCAGCCCAGCCAGGACCTTGTCGCGAGCTTTTCGTCCGGTAGGGTTGGAAATGAGGGGCGCGTCAGGCGTCGGCCAGCCTCAGCATCAACTTGCCTTGGTTTTCTCCATTGAAGAGCTTCAGCAGCGCGTCGGGAAAGGCTTCCAGGCCATCAACGATATCCTCTCGCGATTTGAGCTTGCCGGCGGCCATCCACCCCGCCATTTCGCGCGCTCCCTCCGCATACCGCTCCGCGTAGTCGAACACCAAAAAGCCCGTCATGCTCGCGCGATTGACGAGCAGCCATCTGTAGTTTGACGGCCCTTTCATAGGACCGGTGTTGTTGTATTGCGAGATCATCCCGCAGACAACGACCCGGGCTCCGCGCGCCAGCTCACCGAGGACCGCGTCGAGGATATCGCCGCCGACGTTATCGAAGTACACGTCGACGCCCTTGGGGCAATGCGTCCGCAGCGCCTTCTTGACGTCTTCTCGCTTGTAGTCAATGGCAGCGTCGAAACCCAACTCGTCGACGATGGATCTGCATTTTTCCGGTCCGCCGGCAATGCCCACCGCACGGCAGCCCTTGATTTTAGCGATTTGTCCCACCACCGCACCGACAGCACCGGCCGCAGCCGAGACGACGACCGTGTCGCCAGGCCTCGGTTTGCCGATTTCCAGAAGGCCGAAGTAGGCGGTCAACCCCGTCATGCCCAGCGTGCTCATCTGCACGGGTAGAGGCGCCAGCCGAGCATCGACTTTACGCAGGCCCGCGCCGTTGGTAACCGCGAACTCCTGGACGCCGAGCACACCTGAAACGTAGTCGCCCACCTTGAAACCTTGATGCTTCGAGGCGAGAACGCGTCCGGCAGCGAAGGCGCGCATCACCTCGCCGATGCCGACCGGCGGAACGTAGGATTTGCCCTCGTTCATCCAGCCGCGCATCGCCGGATCAAGAGAGATGTACAGCACCTTTACCACAAGCTCGCCGTCGGCCGGTTCGCGAACCTGCTCTTCGACATAGGTCCAGTCGCTGCGTTTGGGAGTGCCCACCGGGCGGGCGGCAAGTCGAAACTGATGATTCGTGAGGTTCATGGAATGCTCCGCGATCGAGATATACCTCCACAAAACCTGAAAGGAGCGGCGATGGCTAGCTTGAAAGGAAAAACTCTGTTCATCACCGGAGCGAGCCGTGGAATAGGAAAGGCGATCGCGCTGCGCGCCGCTCGGGACGGAGCCAACATCGCAATCGCCGCCAAAACGACCGAACCGCATCCAAAACTCCCTGGAACCATCTTCACCGCCGCGGAAGAAATCGAGAAGGCGGGTGGAAAAGCGCTGGCGTGTGTCGTCGACATTCGGGACGAAGCTCAGATCGCCGCAGCGGTGGGTAAGGCGGTGGAGAAATTCGGCGGCATCGACATCTTGGTCAACAACGCGAGCGCGATCAGCGTCACCGGCACCGTCGACACACCGATGAAACGGTACGACCTGATGCATTCGGTCAATGTTCGAGGCACGTTCGCCTGCTCGCAGGCATGCATTCCCCATTTAAAGCAGTCGAGCAACCCCCACATCCTGAACAACTCGCCGCCGCTCAACATGGAGGCGCGCTGGTTTGCCCCCCACGTCGCCTACACGATGTCGAAGTACGGCATGAGCATGTGCGTGCTCGGAATGGCCGAGGAGCTGCGCAGCGAGGGAATTGCCGTCAATGCGCTGTGGCCGCGAACGGTTATCGCCACGGCCGCGGTCAAGAATCTGCTCGGCGGCGACGAGACTCTGCGGGGAAGCCGCAAGCCGGAAATCGTGGCCGATGCGGCCCATGCCATCCTTACCAAGCCGAGCCGAGAATTCACTGGCAACTTTTGCGTCGACGAGGAAGTTCTTCGCAACGAGGGCGTCAGTGACTTCTCGAAGTACCAATTCGTTCCGGGCGCGGAGCTGTTTCCGGATTTCTTTCTCTGAGGACCCCGCGCGGTTAAAGCAACTTCTTGCCCTTCAGTAGGTCGGCGAAAGTTCCGAGTCCCTTGCCGCCACCGGCTTTGGGCTGGCTTTGGCGCCAAGACTCGATCGCCGCTCGCTCATCCGCCTTCTCTGCTGCAGTGACGGACAGCTTCACGCGCCTGGATTGGTCGATTTCGATCACCGCAGCCTTAAGCTCCTGCCCGAGCTGGAAGTGTCGCTTGAGATCGGTTCCTCGCTCGGTGCCGGTCTCGCTCGCGGGCACCAAGCCCTGGCCGCCAGGGAAGACGAGAAACACACCGTACGGTTCGATCCGGTCGATCTTCCCGGTGACAACCTGACCCATTTTCGGCGGCGCTTCCTTCTTGGGTGGGGGCGCCTTCTCCTCCGGCGCTGGCTCCGGCTCTTCGCGCACCAGGCGCAAGCCCACTTTCTTCTCCGCTGGATCGATTTTCTCGATCACCACTTGGACTTCCTGGCCGACTTTCACCACGTCCTTGGGGTGGGCGATGCGCCGGTCGGACAGCGCGGAGATGTGGATCAACCCATCCACGCCCGGCCTCAGCTCGACGAAAGCGCCGAACGGCTGGAGGCGGACGACTTTGCCCTGCACCCGATCGCCTTCCTTGAGCTCCGCGGCGGCGAGCTTCCACGGATCCTCTTGTCGGGCGCGCATCGAGAGCGTGATGCGTTCCTTGTGCTTCGCCTTGTCCGGTGAGCTCGGGTTCGGCGGCTCGATGCGCAAAACTTCTACCTCCACGTCGTCGCCGGTCTTGAGCACCTCGCTCGGCCGCGCGATTCGCACGTGAGAGATCTCCGACACGGGGATGAGCCCTTCAATTCCGCCGAGGTCGACGAAGGCGCCGAACTCGCGCAGGTGCGTGACCTTGCCTCTCACTACCTTGCCTTCGGCGAGCAACTTTCGCGTCTCTGCCGCGCGGGCCTTCAGCTCCTCTTCGATCAGCGCCCGGCGCGAAAGAACGACCTTCTTGCCCCGGACCTCGAGCACTTTGAAAAGGTACCTTTCCCCCACCAGGTGCTCTGGCTGTTCCACGAAGCGCACGTCGATCTGGCTCACCGGACAGAATGCTCGAATGTCGCCGATCGCGACCTCCAATCCTCCCTTGTTCACCGATAGGACCAGGCCCTCGACGGGGATTCCGCTTGAGCGCGCATCGGCGAGCATCTCCAGCGTCGCCATCCCCTTCGGCAGCGACTTGCTGAGATAGATCCCTTTCGCTCCGGCTTCGATGACGTATGCCTCGACCGCGTCCCCGACCCCGAATCGAAGAATCCCCTCCTCGTCTTTGAGCTCGTCGAGGTCGATCATCGCTTCCTGTTTGCTGGTCAGAGTCAGGAAAGCTGTTTCGGCGCCGAGCTGAAAAATCGTGCCCGATACCTTCTCTCCGACCCGAGGCATGCGCCGACTCGTGCCCGCCTCGTGCTTCGTCGAAGCCTCGTAGAGCTCTGCGAACGATTCCTTCTCAGGGACCTCTTCGTAGGTTTTGCGGGGCTCTTCCGGGTGCGCACCTGATCCCTCGGCGACCGCGCCGTTTGCGACCTTGCCTGCTTGCGCCTGCTCGGGAGCGGCGGACGCCGGCGCGGCGACCGGTTCAGAATGGACGCCGCGTTCGTCCTGCGGACCGGAATGCGCCTCCGATAGCGACGGCTCGTCCGGCGCCTTCAGCGGACGCATTTCGATCGCTCCAGTCAATCGCTTGACCACGACCATCGGTCCGAGCGGACGCTTCTTTTTGCGGTCTGGAGATTTCTGGCGCGCGGCGCCGCGTTCGTGCCTGCGTCCGCTGCTCATCGAGTGATCGTCGGCGGCCGGCTTCTTGGCCGATGGTGGGGCATCTCCCGCAGCGGCCTGGGCACCCTCGTGGGGCTCGGGCGATGGGGTCGCCTGCGGCTCGGAAGGCGGCGGCGCCTTTTCCTCGACGGGCGTCGAGGGGCTCGCGTCGCGAGGCCCCCGGCGCGGAGCTTCTTTTTCCCGAGGCCGTCGGCGCTCCTCGCCTCGGCCGCGATCGAATTCCCCGGGGCGACCCGCTGGGATTCCAAGCATCACATCGCCGAACGTGGCGCGGGGCTTCTTCGGCCCGAAACCGCGCTTCCCTCCGGGGCCGCTCTTTTCGTCGCTCACCTGGACAACCTTCTTCGCGCTTCAGGGCCCACCCTCTGGCGCCCTTGTGGAGCGGGTCAATGTACACAAGTGAGCGGTCAACCCGGAAGGGGGATCTCGCAATAGATCGTCTGGCTACCCGCCTGCGGTCACTGCCCCGGCCGTGCCTCCACCGAGCCGCTGACCGTATGGATGTTCATCGCCACCGTCCCCTTGCCAAATGAAGCGTCCATTGACTTCCCTACTCCAACGGACTTGCCATTCAGCGTTCCCGAGACCGTCGACAGATGGACCATCGCGTCCGGGTTTGCCGGAAGATTGAGGTGAACGTCGCCCGAGACCGTCCGCACTTGCGTTTCGGCCAGCGCCTTCGGCGAGAGCGTCACCTTTCCGGATACGGAATGAACATCGAGTGATGACGCGCTCCCGCGGTTATCGACCTTGCCGCTCACAGTTCGGATGCTCTGCTGCCCTGTGAGCCCATCGACCGACACATCGGACGAAACTGCGTTTGCCTTGAGGCGAGTGCCTGGAGGAACTCTGAGGACGAAGTCGACCTTGCCGGATCGACACTTGTTACCCTGCTGGGAGTCACACGAGCCGCAACACGCCCGGGCATGGACCTCCGCGCCCTCTTGCTTCACGTCGACCTTCCAACCGTCGTCCTCTCCGCCGACGATCGTCGCTTCGACCGAAACCTCCTCGCCGGGAACGGCCTGAACGGAAATGGAGCCATCGACGTTGGAGACGGTCACCGTCGGGGTAGCTCCAGTCTTGAATTTCCAGCTCTGCGGTGCGGGCGAGGCGGCCAACACGAACAACATCATCGCTGCGTTCATCGATTCCTCCCTTGGGAATGCGACTAATACGGCTCTAAATCGATTCGATTGCCAGAGGTACATCGACGGGGTCCCAGCTCGTAAGATGCGAGCGCCTTCAATTCGCCCTGGGAGCTCAGTCCCTAACGATGCTTCAATCGGCGGAAGATCATCGCGCTCTCCGGAATCCGCAGCAGGGCGGCGAACGCGAAATACAGCATTCCATAGATGCCGAGCACGATGACGGCGGTCAGCACCGGCGGTAAGGATGGCGCTGCCAGCGCGCGCCCTTCCCACTGGTTTGGATCCGACGCCATCGCTCCCCAATACCTGGCCAGCCCAAGCTTGAGCCCCAGTCCGATCCCGCCCGCCGCGAGCGCGGACGTCCACAAGCTGAGAAGTCTCACCGCGCCAATCCCCGTCTTGCCGATGCGGCGTTGAATGCCGCGCCTTAACAGCATGAGCTCCAACCATGCCGCCATGCCGGTGGTTGCGGTGATCGCGACGCCTCCGAGCTCCTTGGGAACGCCGAGCGCCGAGGGAAGCCTGACCGCGCTCAGATAAGCGAGCACCGCGGTAATCAGCACGCGAAGGGAAGCAAAGTAAAGGGGCGTGCGGGTGTCCTTGAGCGCGTAGAAAGTCGAAGCGTACAGCCGACCCATGGTGGTGGCGAGCAACCCTACGGCTGAGCCGATCAGCAAGTACCAGACGTAACGCGTGTCGGAAAAGTTGAATCTTCCGGACTGGAAAACCGCACCGGCCACTACGTCTCCCAGCAAGATGAATGCGACGGCCGAGGGCACGACAAAGAATGCAATCCGCGCAAGCCCCTGATTGACGCGCGTGCGGAGCTGGGCGGTGATTTCCTCTTCGGAGCCGAACGCCTGCGACATCGCCGGAAGCTCCGCCGCCGAGACCGCCATGCCGAACAGACTCACCGGCAGCAACGAAAGCGTCTGGGCATAGGACAGCGCCGCCACGGCGCGCGCGGAGATCAAGCTGGCGTACGCCACGTCCACCCAAGCGCTGATCTGCACCACGCCCCGTCCCAGCACCACCGGAAGGAATCCGCGGAAAACCTGGCGAACGCTTTCTCGCGCCGTCGAAATCGCAGGCCGAAATGTCCCGAGGAGTCGGAGCACGGGCGGAAGCTGAATCGCGAACTGGAGGAAGCTCCCCGCCACCATTCCGTAGGCGACGTACTCGACGAGCTTCTGCTGGCCAGTGCTCCTCCCCAGCCCGACCAGCACTGCGATCTGCGCGGCATTCCAAATCACCGGCGCCGCATACCCGATGAAAAAACGGCGGTGGCTGTTCAAAATCCCGAGGCACCACGCCGACATCACCAGAAAGCCGACGCCTGGAAAGAGGATCTGGACCAAGCGAAGGGTCAGCTCTCGCGCTTCGCCCTTGAAGCCGGGAGCGATGACGTCGATCAGCAGCGGCGCTCCGAGCACCCCGGCCACCACCAGGAGCGAAGTTAGCAGCGACAGTATTCCGAACACGGCTCCGGCCACGCGATCCGCCTCCTCGCGGTCGCCTCGGCCGACCAGGCGCGCGTACACCGGGATGAAAGATGCGGATAAGACGCCCTCGCCGAAGAGGTTCTGAAGTACGTTCGGGATGCGGATCGCAGCCTTGAATGCAGCGGCGGCCAGCGAATTGCCCAAGTAGTGGGCGAAGACGCTTTCCCGAATGAGGCCGACGATGCGCGAGAGCAGAATTCCAGCGCCGACGAAAAAGGCGCCGCTGCCGCTTTCATCCTGCTTGCTGGACACGCCCGGATGAGGACCCGCCTCTGCCGACCGCGGTGCTGCAGCCGCAGCGCCGGCGGCTGATCTGGGTAATTCCTTCACCTGTCGCTACTCTAGCGCCCGACTACCGGCGTCCAAAGAACAGCGCTGCAAACGGCGCGCCCGACCTGCCTGGCGTTCATCACTGACGTTCGATGGTTTGCGCCATGCGGACTCATCTGGTACAGGCGGCCGTGCATGGCCAAGGTGCTGGTAGTCGACGACGAGGCCAATCTTCGTAAAGTGCTCGCGACCATGCTCCGGCGGACGGGGTACGATGTCACCGTTGCCGCAGACGGCGAGCAGGGACTGGCCGAGTTCCAAAAAAGCGGGGCCGACATCGTGGTCACCGACCTTGTGATGCCAAAAGTGGGCGGGATGGAGGTGCTGCGCGCAGTGAACTCGAGCAATCCCGACGTGCCGGTCATCATCATCACCGCGCACGGCACCGTCGACTCGGCGGTGGAGGCGATCAAGCTCGGCGCGTTCGACTACATCACCAAGCCGTTCGACCAGGCGGAAATCCAGTCGGTGATCGCCAAGGCGGCGCGGACGCACGACATTGCGCAGCGGAACGCGCGGGTGGACGGGCGAGCTCGCGCCGCGATCGTTGGCGAGTCGCCGCAGATGCAGGAGATCTTCAAGATCATCGAGAAGGTGGCGGACACGCCCTCCACGGTGCTGATCACCGGAGAGAGCGGAACTGGAAAGGAATTGATTGCCACCGCCCTGCACGAGGGCTCCTCCCGGCGCAGCAAGCCGCTGATCCGGATCAATTGCGCCGCCATCCCCAAGGACCTGATGGAATCCGAATTGTTCGGCTACGAGCGGGGCGCCTTCACCGGCGCGGTAACCTCCAAGCCCGGTCGCTTCGAGCTGGCCGACGGCGGAACGCTGTTTCTCGACGAGATCGCGGAAATCCCGGTGGAGATGCAGGTGAAGATCCTGCGAGCGCTTCAGGAGAGCGAATTCGAGCGAGTCGGCGGCATCAAGACGACGCGCGTCGATGTGCGGCTGATCGCGGCCACCAACCGCGATCTCGAGCTGGAGATCGAGGCGGGCAGATTTCGAAAGGATCTCTACTACCGACTGGCGGTGGTGCCGATCGTGCTGCCCGCGCTGCGCGAGCGGCAAAGCGATATTCCAATGCTGACCCGGCACTTCATCGAAAAGTACAACCGCAAGCTCAACAAGAAAATCGAAGGGATCACCGAAGAGGCGCTCTCGCGATTGCAGGCGTACCCATGGCCCGGCAACATCCGCGAGCTGGAGAATCTGATGGAGCGCGTTCTGCTGTTCGCCGATGGGCCGACGATTGCCACCAAAGACCTGCCGGACCACATCCGCCAAGGCGCGGCCCAGGCGGCAGCGCCCACGCCGGGCGCGATCGCTGCACCTACCGATGGTGCGCCGGCGGAGACCGGGCTCAAAGACATCGTTCGCATGAAGTCGGCCGAGCTGGAGAAGGATTTGATCGCCAAGGCGCTCGAGGAGACGGGCGGAAATGTCACTCGTGCGGCGCGGCTTCTGCAGATCAGCCGCAAGTCCCTCCAAACAAAGATGAAGGAGTTTGGACTGCGCGACGAGGGCGGGGACGAATGAGCTCGAAGGCGAATGGTCAAAAGTGGCGGCGAGGCCGGCGATCGTGTTCCTCTTCGCAAAAGGAACGGAGCACCTGATGCGCGATCGCTTCCCAACCCTTGGAGAGCCTCGGAAGAAGAGCCACCCCGGGCGTTTCTTCGTCTTGATGCTCTTCGCGGCTGGAGCGGCCTCCGGCCTCTGGTGGTGGAAACACCGCGAGCGTCGCGAGGAGCACGTGCCGCTGCCGGCGCCCACCGCGGCGCTGGCGCAGTCACCGCCGCCCGCTGCCGCGGCTCTTCCCACGCGATCGCCCCCTGCGCCAGCAACCCCGACGCCCGACGAAATCCTCAAGAAGAACGGCTTCCGCTTCATCTCGATCTCCATCGATGGACCTCTCGAGCGGTCATTGGTCGCCAGCACCGGAAGAGAGATGGGACAGGCCCTCGCGCAGGTGATCACCCGCACGCTGGTGTGGTGGGTGTCCGTTCCGGCCGACCTGCGCAAGGGAGACAAGCTCGACGTCCTTTTCGAGGAGAGGCCCGCAGAAGAGCCGGTCGTGGACGCGATTCGGTTCACGAGCGCACGGGCCGCAAAAACCTTCCGCGCGTATCGCTTCAAAGCGCGGGGCGCCGCCTTCGCACGGTTCTACCAGCCAGACGGCGAAGAAGTGGAGCTGCGCCTCAAGGACGCACCCTTGGACGAGTACGAGCAGGTGACCTCGCACGTCAAGGATGGCCGCCACCACAAGGGGGTCGACTTCAAGACGCCGGTCAACTCCAAAGTGAAGGCAACTTTCGACGGGACGATCACCCGAAGAAACTGGAACTTCCGGGGCAACGGCAATTGCCTCGAGGTGACCGAATCCGGTGGACAATATCGCAAAGCGCTGTTCCTCCATCTGTCCGAGCTCCCCAAAGCGGTCCAGGTTGGCAATCGAGTGGCAAAGGGGCAGGTGATCGCCTCCAGCGGCAACAGCGGTCATTCTTTCGCCCCTCACTTGCACTATCAGCTGATGAGCGGCGAGCGCGTCCTCGATCCCTTCGCCAGCCACGAGGCCTATCGCCGCTCGATCAACGCGGAAGACAAACCACCGCTGGAAAGTGAGATCGGCCGCTTCGATGGACTGATGGCGGTGGCCCTGGCGGGCAAATGATCAAGCGCCGGACGAAGCGCCGCGGCGTCATCCTCGCCGCGTTGATCGCTGCGGCGCCGTCCTCATTGCCAGCCGCTGAGCTGACGCGGATCGTCTCTTCATTCGATGAAGGCCATCCCTTCGGGTTCTCGCTCGAGGCGCTGTATCAGTTCACTCAAGAGCGCTCGAAGATCGTCCGCGAGGTACACCAGGGAGGCCAGGTGGTGGACATGCCGGAGCTGATCCACGTGGCCATCGACCACCGGCTGGTCGTGGAAGCCCGAATCGGCCTGTGGAGGGATTTAGAATTCAAGTTCGCGGTGCCGTTCGTTTTCGCGCAGGACCGCAGCTGGCGATATGCCGGAGGAACGGACGATTCGAACTCGACCGTGGCGAACAACTGCCTTCGAGCAAACGGCGAACTGTTCGATCCGAATTGCCCGACGACGGGCGAGGGCCGCCAGCCCATCTTCAATTCGAATTCAAACAGCTATCGAGGAGGCGTGGGCGATATGACCTTCGGCCTCGCGTACGCCATCTTCAATCAGCGGAGGGACGACACCAAACCAATGTGGATCGTCGGCCTGGATTACACTGCCCCGACCGCCGCCGCTCTCGATCCAACGGTGCCCACCACCTCCGACTCTCGTGGAAACATCGGCGAGCGCGTTCACCGTTACAAGTTCTATACCTCCCTGTCGCGCCGGATCGGCGCATTCGACCCCTACTTTCAAATGCACTACACCGTGCCGGCGCGCGGACCGGGTTGGTATTCCAACTGCGACCATCCCAGTCCTGAGAACATGGCTCACCCCGAGAATTGCGCCGACCCGGCCTGGAGCCGTGCCGACACGGGAATTCAACCGCCACAAACCGCCGGAGTCATCTTCGGATCGGAATTCAACTTCATCGACGATCGTCAACACCACTACCGGCTCGCCGTGGATCTCCGAGGAACCGCCACCTATTTTTCGCAAGGGCGGTACTACAACGAGCTGAGCGACTTGCTGGGCAAGCTCCTCTATACCGAGCAATATTTACAGTACGGCGGGGCGCTGGGACTTACCGCTCAGGTCGGCGCGGTCCTGACGCTGCAACTGCGCAGCACTCTCGTCTACAACACGCCCCACTTCCTCACCAGTGAGACCATCGGCAAGGATCTCGACAACGATGGGAAGGTCGACGTCACCGGGAGTCCGCGCGAGGTGAACCCAAATTTCGATTTCCGCACGGACGTCGTCTCCCGCCGATTTCGCGTCACCGACGCATTCATTTTCCAAGTCGACGCCAGCGCGCGCCTGAATTTCTAAATCTCCATTTCATCGGGTCCAGATTCAGTGCGCTGGCCACCCTCAGCGGCGAGACGGCGAGAGCCCGAGCCGATAGAGCGCTTGCGCCGACCATCCCGAGCGCCGGGCGAGCTCCTTGGACAGCGCCTTCAAAGGCTCGCCTCGGCCGAGTCCCTCTTCGAGCGCGGAACGAACCTCCTCCTCCGACCAGCGAGCAGAACCCGTCCGCCCCTCCACGACGACGACGATCTCGCCCAGCACCTTCGCTCCCTCGTACCTCTCGACAAGCTCGGCAAGGGTGCCGCGGACAAATTCCTCATGCACCTTGGTCAGCTCTCTGGCGACGCAGGAGCGCCTAGGACCGAGCGCGGCCAGCAGATCTTTTAGGCAATCGACGAGCCGCTGCGGTGCTTCGTACAGAACGAGAGTCGAGGGAAGCGGCTCCACTTCGGCGAGCAGCTTCGCCCGATCGGACTTCTTCCGGGGAAGGAACCCGAGGAAATGGAATCGGCCACTGGGCAGGCCGGAGGCGGTCAGCGCGGCGATCGCAGCGCTCGCTCCCGGAATGGGCGTGACGCGGATTCCGCTTTCGATCGCGGCAGAAATCAGGGCTTCGCCCGGATCGCTGACTCCGGGGCTGCCCGCGTCGGTAATCAACGCGCAGTCCTCGCCCGCCCGTAGGCGTTCCAAAATTCCAGCTGCCCGCTGCCGCTCGGCGAACGCCGGCAGGCTCACCGTTTCCTTCGAAATGCCGTAGTGCGACAGCAATGCCCGCGAGCGCCGCGTATCTTCGCAAGCGATGAAGGACGCTTTCCGAAGCGTATCCAAGCCTCGCCCGCTGACGTCGGCGAGATTCCCAATCGGCGTTGCGACGACGAACAGGGTGCCCGGCATCCGGGCTCTACATTCCCGCGTCGAATGCGTTTGGCAAGTGCTCCAACACGGCGTGCCGCCCGCGGCCGATCACCGAGACGACGTCGAAGCGGATCATCTTGTCGTGAAGGCCGTAGGCGAGCAGGTAGTGGAGCGCGGCCTTCACCACTCGGCGCTGCTTACTCCACGAAATGCTGTTGGAGGGATCGCCCCAGATCGCGGTCGATCGCATCCGCACCTCGACGAAGCAGAGCGTGCCGTCCTTCTCCGCCACCAGGTCCAGCTCCCCGTAGCGGCAGCGAAAATTTCGCGACCTGATCGCGTAACCTTGCGCTTCCAGCATTTGGGCAGTCGCGTCCTCGCCTTCACAGCCAAAACCGCGTCGATCGTGCGGCGTTGCGTCCAAGCCTTCCCTCCCCCTCACTTCCGCTAAAGACTAACAGCCGCGTCTGCCATGGTTGGGGTATCGGGCGCCGAGCTGACCTGCAGCACCTGCGTCCTGGTGCCCAGCTGCTTGAAGATTCGAGTCAGGGTCGCGAGCCTGCCCGCGTCGAGAACGGAGGTGAGATCGTCCACCACGAGCGGCAACTGGCCCCGGCTGGCGGCCTGCTCAAACAGCGCCAGGCGCCCTGCCAGGTAGAGGATGTCCACGTCCTTGGCGGAAAGCTCGCGGGCGGAGGTCCTCTGCCCGCCGGAAAGGGCGTATGCCTTGCCGCCCCGTTCCAGCTCGAGGCCGCTGTAGCGTCGATCGGTCAGAGTCAAGAAGTATTGAATGCACCGGTCGCGAATTAGGTTCCCAGCGGTGGCCGCGTCCACCATAAGCACGTCCGACGCCAGAGCGAGCAGCGCCGGGAAAGGGTCCTCGTTTCCGGACGTCGGAGCGGCGATGCTCGGCCCCGGCGGCGGCCGAGCCGCCGAGGTGCCTCCGTCGCCAGCCTCGATGGAGCGTTTCACCCGATCGATGTCTCGCTGCACCTCGCCTGCGTCGCGCACGTAGCCGCCCTTTTCCGCCATCTTCGCCTCGATCGCATCCTTTTCGCGCTTGAGCTGCTGTTCCTCCGACACAGCGGCGGAATACTGAGGATCGCGGTCCAGAGCGGCGACCCGGGCGCGAAGCTCTTCTACGTTTTGGGCGAGCTGCGACCGGCGCGCGAGGATCTCCGGAATCTCGGCGGGCGATTCTACTTTTAGGGCGGCCATCGCCTTCTTGACCCATTGGGTTTCAGCCTCGAAATCGTCGGCGATTTTCTTCTCGCGGGCCGCTCGCCGCTCGCCTTTTCGGCTGTTCCTTTGCGCGCGCTGTAGATCATCGACGTACCGCAGTGCGACCATGGCGGCGAACCCGAATGCCGGGATGTCCAGCAGAGCGAGGTACCGCGCGGCGCCCGGTAGAGCGATACCCGCGATGAGAAACGCCGCTCCGACCGCCACCGCGGCCCAGAACCACGGGTTGCGCTTGAGCGGCTTGATCGATCGGAGCGCCAAGAGAACGTCTCCGGGCCCCTCGGTCTCGAGCTTTGCAAATGCCTCGTCGCGTTTTGCGACAAGCTGCGGAAAGCGCTTCGCGCGCTCCGCAATGTCTTTTGGGAGCTTCAACGAATCGAGGCTCGGCGCGCTGGCATACGCCGCCTCCGCTTGTTGCAGCGCTGCTTTGACCTGCGCCCCCCGAGCAAGCCGGCTTTCGACGTCCGAAAGCTGGGTGACGATCCCGTCCAGCTTGAACTGCCAGTGCTCGATCTCCTTGGAGAGATCCAGCTCCTTCGTCAGCTCGAAGAGCTTCGCGCGCGCGGCGTGGACATCCGTCGCCTTCGGCACCGGTTGGAAGTCGGAGAGCTTGGAAGCCGCTGATTCGATGTGGGCGGTCGCCCGCGCTTTGGGTCTTTTGCTCGGAAAGTGCTCGGGGATCAGGCTGAACGCTTGCTCGAAGTGCCTCTTTGGCGGCAGCCCCACGTGGGCTTTGAGATACTCGGCAAGCTCCGTTGCCTCGTCGGTGAGCAGGTCCCACTGACCGGAAGCCTGATTGGCGCGGTGAATCGCGCCGGCGCCGCCGAGCTCGCGCGCGAGGTAGTAAATCGACTGATCGTTTCCGCGAAACATCAGCGAGGCATTGCCAAGCTCACAACCCGGGGCGAGAAAGGCGGCTTCGCTCCCGCGCCCATCCGGGAACAGCAGCGCGCTGAGCAATCTGGCGAGTGCAACCGCTTCGTTGGAGGGAGGAGTCAGTACCGCGTAACCCGCCGGCAGCTCCGCTCGAGCAGAAGGCGAGAATCCGCGCACACCCTGCACGGCCAGCTCGAGGATTTGCATGCGTGCTTATTCTAGCCGGCGCGGCGGAAGATCCAGTGAATGGCCCGCCCGCGCCTCGCACACCCCGCTCAGCTATGCGCCGATGTAGCGGAGATCTGCTGAAGCGCCCCCGCGCCGGCTAAGCTCGGCGCACCCCTGGTGAAAAAAGGTCCAGCTCTACTTTTCAGCCGCGGGCGCAGCTCGAGACTTCTTCGACTTCTTTTTCTTCTCCGGCGAGGCGGCTTCCGCGGTGGCCGCATCAGCGCCCGGTTCTGACGCATTGTCGGCCGCGACCTCCGGAGCTTCGGGCTGGGTTGAAGGCCCGGCCGATCCTTCCTCGAGCTGCTCGGCCTGTGCTTCAACGCGCGAGGCTTTCCCCTTTAGCTTGCGAAGGAAAAACAGCCGGCTGCGGTGAACGTTCCCGTGTGTCACCACCTCGATCTTTTCGTAGCGCGGGCTGTGAAGGGGAAAAATTCGCTCGACTCCGACGCCGTAGGACACCTTTCGCACCGTGAAGGTGGCGCGGTTGTAGCCCTTCGTCTTGCGGATGACGATCCCTTCGAATGGCTGAACTCGCTCCTTGTCCCCCTCCTTCACTTTCCAATGGACGCGAACCGTGTCTCCAGTGCGAAAGTCGGTGATGTCCTTGCGGACGTGCTTAGACTCAACGCGGTCGATGATGCTGCGACGCATGACGCAGACTCCATGCTTCGATGAAAGGAACAGTCCTAGTTATCAAAGGCGCCGTTCACGAACAAGTCTACGTTCGGGAAGGCCTATCGAGGTTGCTGCACCGAGGCAGTTTGTCGCTGGGAAGGCCTGGGTAGCGTTTCGCATGGGACCGCCCCGCCGCGGCGGATGCGCCTAAAGCTCGTCCTCCAGCAGGGAAAGCAGTTCGCGATCTTCATCCGTCAAAACGAGCGACGCGAATAGGTCGGGTCGCCGTCGCTTCGTCAGGTGCAGCTCGTGCCAACGCCGCCAGCGCGCGATGCGCCGGTGGTTCCCGGACTGGAGGACAGCGGGAATGCGGTCTCCGCGGAACTCGCTCGGACGCGTGTACTGCGGATGCTCCAGGACCCCGGACGCGAAGCTCTCGCTCTTGGGAGAGCTCTCGTTGCCGAGAACGCCCGGATGCAACCGCGCGACCGCGTCCACCACCATCAACGCAGCGAGCTCGCCCCCGGTGATCACGAAGTCGCCCACCGACAGCTCGCCGTCGACGTATCGCCTGACGCGCTCGTCCACGCCTTCATACCTTCCGCACACGAGAATCAAGCCGCCGCTTTCCCGCGCCAGCTCGACGGCGCGGCGCTGGGTGAGCGGCATTCCGCGCGGGCTCATCAAGAACGCCTTACCGGCGGGCAAACGCGTACGGGCTTCTTCGATCGCCGCCACAAGCGGCTCGACTTTCATCACCATACCGCCGCCGCCACCGTAGGGGACGTCGTCCGTCTGCCGGTGCTTCCCCGTCGCATATTGGCGGATGTCCACCGCGCGGATAGCAACCAAGCCCTTCTCCGCCGCCTTTCCGAGGATGCTCTCGGACACGTAGCTGTGCACAATCCCGGGGAACAGCGTCAGGATCTCCGCCCGCAGCATGCGACACGCCTACTCGATGATCTCGGGCGGGCGCAATACGACCCTTCTGGCGGCGAGGTCAACGCTTCGAACGAAGTCGTCGGCGAACGGCACCAGCAGCTCACCCAACTCGACGCTGCGGATGACCAGGTTCGGAACCGGACCGGTGTTCCATACCTCTTCGACCTTCCCCAAAATGCGCCCGGACTCATCCACCGCTTCGAGACCGACAAGATCTCCCTGGAAGTACTCGCCCTCCACCGGAGGCTTCAAGTCCTCTCGAAAGACGCTCACGCTTGCGCCGACCAATCCTTCGGCCGCACTGCGATCGGCGACGCCCTCGAGCGAGAGAACCCACTCGCTCGACCTGGACGAACGCGCCCCGATGCGCAGCTCGCGAACGCTGCCGTCTTTAAGGCGCAGCAGGACTCTGTCTACTTCCTCGAGCGCCCGCGAGGCCGGATCGAACGTGCGAACGACGACCTGCCCATTCAGCCCCCGTGCTCGCGCCACGTATCCAATGCCGAACTGGACGGGACGATTCACTGGCCCGCGGGTTCGACCGGCCGCTCATTGGACGAGGGCCCAGCCGCCGCAGCCTTGCGATCGTCGAGGATTTCCAGGCGCGCTTTGTGCCCGAGCTTCTGAGCCGCCGCCGCAAGGAGCGTGCGGATCGCGTTGACGGTCCGTCCATCGCGTCCGATCACCTTTCCCACATCCTCGGGCGCCACCTGAAGCTCGTAGGTGAAGCCGCCGTCCGCGCTGGCGAGGCGGAGGGCCACTTGCTCCGGCCGATCCACGAGAGCCTTCGCGAGATAGGCGATCAGCGACTCGAGTTGCGCAGACTCGGACAAGGTCACGCCTTGGACGCTTGATCAGCCGCCCTCTTGATCAGGCCGGCCACTGTTTCGGACGGCGTCGCGCCGACCTTGAGCCAGTGCTCCAATCGCTCGCGATTCAGCTCGAGCTTGGGGGGCTCTTGGTTCGGGTCATAGGAGCCGATGGCCTCAATGAACTTGCCGTCCCTCGGGTTTCGCGAGTCGGTAGCGACCACGTGATAAAAGGGCATCTTTTTGGCGCCCGCTCTAGAAAGGCGAAGGACGACGGCCATTCGGCACTCCGAAGATCGAATTTGGAAGGGCCGGCTTTTACAGTTCGACAACCGAAGCTGTCAAGAATCCCGCCCCACCCACGACTGCACAACAGCTCATACCTCGCTTTGAGGGCTGACGCCACTCGGGCCCGGGCGATTCGCGAGTTGGCCGCACGCGGCGGCGATGTCTCGACCGCGGTTTTGCCGCACAAAGGCGGCAAGGTGGGCCTTGGCGAGGATTTCTCGAAAAGCCTCGGCGCGGTCTTCGGCGGTGCTCAGATAACCCAGGCCCGGATTCTCATTGTAGGGGATCAGGTTGACCTTGGCTGGAACGCCTCGAAGCAACTCGACCAGGCGGTGGGCATCCTCGTCGGAATCGTTGACGCCCTTCATCAGGACATACTCGAACGTGATGCGGCGTCCCTGCCGCAGGGGAAACGCCCGACATGCCTCCATGAGCGATGCGATGTTCCACTTGCGATTGATCGGCATGATCTGGGATCGCTGCTGATCCGAGGTGGCGTTCAGCGAAATGGCAAGCTTCACGTCCGTCTCGCGACCGAAACGCTCGATCATCGGCACCAGCCCTACGGTCGATACCGTGATGTGCCGATGTGAAAAGTTCGCCCCCTCTGGCGATTGAAGGATTTGCAGCGCCTTCTTGAGATTGTCGAAATTGTGGAGCGGCTCGCCCATTCCCATGAACACCAGGTTCGTCAGCGGCCGGTGCGACGCGCCGTTGCGGTGAATTATTTCGCCGTTCACCCAATTGACCTGCGAGACGATCTCGCCCGCGCTCAGATTGCGCTGAAGGCCAAGCGTCGCCGTCATGCAGAAGGTGCAGCCCATCGCGCAGCCAGCCTGAGTCGAGACACAAAGCGTCCGCCGCTCTTCGCTCGGCATGTACACCGCTTCGATCAACTTTGCGTCCCAGGTTCGAAATCGATATTTGATCGTTTGATCGACCGACCGCTGCTCCAGGTCCTTGGCTAGGGTGACGATCGCTGCGCGTTCGCTCAGTCGGCGTCGCAATTGCTTCGAAAGGTCGGTCATCTGCTCGAAATCGGCCGCGGCGACTTGGTGGATCCACTTGTAGATCTGCCGCGCGCGGAACGCCCGCTCTCCGAGCTCGGTCTCGACGAATCGGGTGAGCTCGTCGAGCGAAAGACCGGAAAGATCGATCCGTTCGCTCGTCTTGGCCGGCTCTCGAAGTGGAGTATCCACCATCAACCCCAGGGAGTCTTTCGCTCCGCTGCCAGCGCGCGAAGCGAGGATTCCAACCGGGCTCGGATGGCCTCGGCAGCAGTTTTCGCGTCCCCGCGGTGCTTCGCGAGGAGCTCCGCCGCTTGGATCGGCTCTGAGAATCTAACTTTCATGCGCGTGGGATTGGGGAAGAAGGCACAGAGAAATCCGCCGAGGATCCACCACGGGCCGAGCGCTCCTAGAGCCCAGCCTAAGATCGCGCCCAGGAGAGCGAAGGTGCCTAAGGGTAGCGGCCACGTGTAGATCCGAAATCGAGTAAGGCCGATCCGCCGGGCAATCGTCGGCCCGCCCGGAAGCAACGTGTATTGTGCGTGGCTCCCGCAGTTCGCCAGCATGACGATCGGCACGCCTGCTTCGGCGGCGGTGCGGACGAAGCCCGCTCGCCCTTTCCAGTGCACTTCGTAGCGCGCCCCGAAGGGCCGAAGGGCGTCTACGTCGCCGCCGGGGAATACCAGCACATCGAATCCTTTTGACAATGCTTTGCCCGCCGCATCCTGCGACGCTCGAACGCCGCCGATTCGAGCAACGCCCCACCGGAGCGGCCACTTCATGCCCACGTCGTGAGAGAGGCCCACCGCTGGACGGCGCGTTCCAAAGCGGCGCGTCCAGATGCAGAGAAGCACGAAGATCTCCATCACCCCGTAGGCGCTGTGGTTGCCCACGAACATGCAAGGAGCGCGCGGAATCCCCTCGAAACCTTCCACGCGCGGCCGAAACCAAATCCGAGCAAACGGCCAAAAGATGCGCGCGAACCAGCGAACGAATCGCGGAGAGTAGCCGTCGGTTGGCGACCGCATTGCCGAGGCGTTGGCGCGACGCTCGGCGGTGGGTGTGCGGTCGCTCGCCTCGGCCAGGGATGGTCTGCTCGCTGTCACAATTCGAACAAGCTGCCCCGATTCTGGAAGATCTGCAACGGGGCCCGGGCGCTTCCGGGACGGCTCCCCGCGTCGGTAGCGCGCCTATCGCTTCCAGTCGAAGTACTGGATTTCAGTCTCGCTGAAAAAATAGGAGATCTCGATCTCGGCGTTTTCCTTGCTGTCGGAGCCATGCACCGCGTTCCGCTCGACATTGGTGCCGAACTCGCGGCGAATCGTGCCCTCTTCCGCCTTTTTCGGATCGGTAGCGCCCATGATCTCGCGGTTCCGCGCGATTGCGTACTCGCCCTCCAGCACCATCAGCAGCACGGGACCCGAGGTCATGAACTTCACCAAATCGTTGAAGAACGGCCGTTCCTGATGGACCGCGTAGAAACCTTCCGCCTCGCGGCGAGAGAGCCATTCCATTCGCACCGCCACCGGTTTGAGACCTTCCTCCTCGAACCGGTCGATGATCTTTCCGATCAAGCCCTTCTCGACGGCGTCCGGCTTGATGATCGACAGCGTTCGCTCAACCGCCATTTTTGCTCCTCAGACAAATAGTGTGAGTATCCGGTCACGATTTCCGCGGTCCGCGCCGCAGCGCTTCCTGCAGGGTAGTGCCGAGCTCGGTCGGGGAAGCAGCGATCAACACGCCCGCCTTTTCCAGCGCCCTGATTTTCTCGGCCGCGGTGCCCTTGCCCCCGGCGATGATTGCGCCGGCGTGGCCCATGCGCTTGCCCGGGGGAGCGGACACGCCCGCGACGAATCCGGCGATCGGCTTGGTAAACTCCCGAGCGATGTAGTCCGCGGCTGCCTCTTCGGCGCTTCCGCCGATCTCGCCAATCATAATCACGCCGTCGGTTTCCGGGTCGCGGTTGAACATCTGCAGGCAGTCGACGAAGTCCGTTCCATTGACGGGATCTCCGCCGATGCCCACTGCGGTGGATTGTCCCAGCCCGAGCTGGGTGAGCTGGAACACGGCTTCATAGGTCAAGGTACCCGAACGCGACACCACCCCCACGCGGCCGGGGCGGTGAATATGGCCCGGCATGATGCCGATCTTGCAGCGCGCTCCAGGGGTGATCACGCCGGGACAGTTGGGCCCGACCAGGCGAACACCGGGTTTGTCCTGAAGGAAGCGCTTCGCACGAACCATGTCGAGGACGGCAATCCCTTCGGTGATCGCGACGATCAGCGACACCCCAGCGTCCGCGGCCTCCATGATCGCGTCCGCGGCGAACGGAGGTGGAACGTACACCGCGCTGGCGTTCGCTCCGGTCGCCTTCACGGCTTCGGCAACAGTGTTGAACAACGGTACTCGATCGGCAAACAAGCCCCCGCCTTTGCCCGGCGTAACACCGGCGACCAGCTGAGTTCCGTACTCCATCATTTGCAAGGCGTGGAACGAGCCGGTTGCCCCAGTGATGCCCTGGATAAGTACGCGAGTGCTGCTGTCGACGAGAATGCTCATAATCGACCACTCGCTGCGGCCACTGCCTTCTCCGCCGCCTGGCGCAAATTGTCTGCGGCGATGATCGGCAAACCGGAGGTCCGGAGGATTTCCTTGCCCAGATCGACGTTCGTCCCCTCGAGCCGGACGATCAGCGGAACCTTGAGCCGAACATCCTTGGCTGCCGCGACCACGCCTGCGGCGATGACGTCGCATTTCATGATCCCGCCAAAAATGTTGACCAAGATTGCCCTCACCTTCTTGTCGGCGAGAATGAGCTTGAACGCGGCGGTCACCTTCTCCTGCGATGCACCTCCACCCACGTCGAGGAAATTGGCCGGCGAGCCACCCACGAGCTTGATCGTGTCCATCGTCGCCATCGCCAGGCCAGCGCCATTCACCATGCACCCAATGTTCCCATCGAGCGCGATGTACGAGAGGTCGAACTCCTTCGCTTTTGCCTCGATCGGATCTTCCTCGTCGATGTCTCGATAGCCGACGATCTCCTTTTGACGATAGAGCGCGTTGTCGTCGAAATTCATCTTCGCATCGAGCGCAACGATTCCGTCGTCCTTGAGGAGAACAAGGGGGTTCACCTCAGCGAGGGAGGCATCGGTCTCCACGTACGCGCGATAGAGCGCCCGACAGAAACCGACGAATTTGTTCGCCACCTCGCTGGGCAATCCGAGCCCAAAGGCGAGCGCGCGCCCCTGGAAATCGAGGAAGCCAACGGCGGGATCCACCGACTGCCGGAGGATCTTCTCAGGGTGCTTGGCCGCGGTCTCCTCGATTTCGACGCCGCCTTCGCTGGATGCGATGAAGGTGATGCGGGAAGTTGCCCGGTCGAGCGTCGCTGCGAGGTAAAGCTCGCGCGCGATCGGCAAGCCCTCCTCGACGTAGACCTTGCGAACCTTCTGTCCGCCGGGCCCTGTTTGATGAGTCTTGAGCATCATTCCCAGCATCTGGGACGCCGCTTCCCTGGCTTCCCCAGGAGACTTCACCACCTTCACCCCGCCGCCCTTGCCCCGCCCGCCAGCATGGATTTGCGCTTTGACCACCAGCACCGGCGAGCCCAGCCTGACCGCAGCGCTCTCCGCCTCTTCGGGAGTATGAGCGAGAAAGCCACGCGGCACCGGCACGCCGTATTTCGCGAAGATTTCCTTGGCCTGGTACTCGTGAATTTTCATGACGGGCCTGACCGCGAAAAGCGCAAGCTGTCGCCCACCCTCACAGACCTACGCTGGACCGGAGGCGGCTTTGGTCTCCTTATCCGCGGAGAAGACATCCTTGAACAACTGCTTGGTGACGCCACGGTTCATCGCCGCAATGGAGGTGGTGAGCGGTATCTCCTTCGGACAAACCTGAACACAGTTCTGCGCTTTGCCGCAATCCTGTATCCCGCCCTCCTGCATCAGGCCACGGATTCTTTCCTCGGCGTTCAGCTTCCCGGTGGGGTTCATATTGAAAAGCCGCACCTGACTGATTGCCGCCGCACCAATGAATTTGTTGTCCGGCGTTATCTGGGGACAGGCCTCGAGACAGCAGGCGCAGGTCATGCAAGTGGACAACACGTACATCGCCTGCTGGTCCTTGGGCGAGATTCGCGGCCCTGGTCCGAGATCGTAGGTGCCATCGATGTTGATCCAGGCCTTCACCTGCTTCAAGGCCTCGAACATCCGCTGGCGGTCGACCATCAGGTCTCGCACCAGCGGGAATTTGTGGAGCGGCTCGAGGACGATCGGCTCCTGAAGCTTTTCAACCAGGCTGGAGCACGCCATCCTCACGCGTCCATTGATGTTCATCGTGCAGCTGCCGCAGACCTCCTCGAGGCAGCTTGAGTCCCAGATCACCGGAGTGGTGCCGGCTCCCTCGGCGTTGACCGGGTGCCGCTGGATTTGCATCAGGCATGAAATGACGTTCGCGCCCTTGTGGTACGGCACCTTGAAGTCTTCGAAGCGACCCTCGTGGTCGGGCGATTCCTGTCGCCAGATCCTCAATCTGACGTGCGTTCGCGTTCCGTTGGTCTGGGCGCTATCCATCGTAATCCCAGGCGAAGAGTTTGTGCGATGACAGATTTCTCATCCGTAGTATCGAGGCTCCGGCGGTAGAACCGGCGTCGGAATGGGTTCATAGCTGATTTCCGGCGCATCTTTGTTGTACTTGGCAATCGTCGTCTTGCGCCACCTATCCGTTTGCGCTCGCCAGGCCGCCATCCAATTGGCATCCTCGCGAGGGTCGCGCGTCTTCGGCTCGGGGAGCTGGAACTCGGGCTTGTAATGAGCTCCTCGGCATTCATCGCGCAGCAGCGCACCACCGGTCATCACCTGCGCGAGCTCGAGCATGTTCCAGAGCTGGTTGACGTAGGACAGTGAGCGATTTGCATTGTTGCTGGTATCGAGCGCGTTGAGGCGGGACCAGCGGCCCTTGAACTCCTGGATCTTCGCAAGGGTTTCCTTGAGTTGATCGTTGTGGCGGATCACGGTCACGTTGCGAGTCATGATGTCGCCCAGCTCTCGATTGATTTGATACGGATTCTCGGGGCCGGACATCTGTCGAATCGTTTCGAAGCGCTCGACCCACTGCTTCTTGGCCGAGTCGAAGAACTTCGCCGGCGAGGAGGCGGCGCTCTTCGGGGCGTTTTTGGCGTAGGCGATCATCGCCGGCCCGCCGATCTGACCGGCATAGATGCAGGAGAGCAAGGAGTTGGCGCCGAGCCGATTGGCGCCATGGTACGCGTAGTCCACTTCGCCGCTGGCGTACAACCCCGGCACGTTGGTGGCCTGGTTCTTCGGGCTGCCGGCGATGGGCTCATTGTTCGGTCCCGGGTCAAAGGTCACGTAAAGGCCGCCCATCGAGTAATGCATCCCTGGAAAAATCAACATCGGCAGGTGGCGAGGATCCTCGCCGACGAACTTCTCGTAAATTTCGAGGACGCCTTTGCATTTCGCGTCGAGCACACGCGCCGGGATGTGCGTGATGTCGAGGTAGACCGCATCTTCGCCGCCCACGCCCATTCCAAGGTCCCGACAGACGTGAAAGATCTCCCGCGCACCGATGTCGCGAGGAACCAGGTTCCCATACTTCGGATATCTCTCCTCGAGGAAATACCAGCGCTCTGATTCGGGGATCTCCATGGGCGGGCGAGTGTCCCCCTTTCGCTTCGGCACCCAGATGCGTCCGCCTTCGCCGCGGATCGACTCGCTGATCAACCGCAGCTTGTCCTCGCCGGGAATGGAGGTCGGGTGCACCTGGATGAATTCCCCGTTGGCGTAGATCGCCCCTTCCATGAATGCGCGGCCCGCGGCGGTGCCGGTGTTGATCAGCGAGTTCGTGGAACGACCAAACACAATGCCCGGACCACCCGTGGCGAGCATCACCGCCTCGGCGGGGAAGGTGCGGATCTCCATCGTGCGCAGATCCATTGCCACGCTGCCGATGCACCGGCCCGCGTCGTCCTTCACCATTCCCAACCATTCCCAGTATTCGTACTTGCTGACCAGGCCCTGTGACTCGTAGCGGCGCACCTGCTCGTCGAGCGCGTACAGCAGCTGCTGGCCGGTCGTGGCGCCGGCGAACGCGGTGCGATGATAGAGCGTGCCCCCGAAGCGGCGGAAGTCGAGCAGACCTTCGGGAGTGCGGTTGAACGTCACTCCCATGCGATCCAACAGATAAATGATTCCCGGCGCGGCGTAGCACATTCCCTTCACCGAGGTCTGCTCGGCGAGGAAGTCTCCGCCGCGCAGCGTATCCCTGACGTGGATGTCCGGGCTGTCTCCCTCGCCCTTGGTGTTCACCGCTCCGTTGATCCCGCCCTGCGCGCAGACGGAGTGCGAACGCTTCACCGGAACGATCGACAGTATGTCCACGTTCTGACCGGCTTCGGCGAGCTTGATCGCCGTCATCAGACCTGCCAACCCGCCGCCGACCACTGTAAAACGAGCCGATGCCATGGCGATTCTCCCCGACGATTTAGGCGGCGCCGAACCGCATCTTGAAGAGAATGTTCAAAGTGGCGGCGCTGAGGACGACAAAGAGAGCCCACCCAAGCAGCCGCACTCGCATCTGCGCCACCCGTCCGACCGCGATGCCCCACGTCCAAGCGAAGCCATTGAGACCGTTGGTGAAGTGAAAGATCGTGAGCAGGGTACCGACCACGTAGATGACGAACATGTGCGTTCCGGCCATCCAGGACCGAACCGCCATCATCTCCGGGTTGCCCAGATGGGCCGCGACATCCGCGTAGGTGACCAGATCGAGCTGTCCCGGCGCCGGCGGGGGAACGCGCGCAAGATGGTTGCCCAAAAGCGTTACCCAAACTCGCAGCACGCCGACATGGAATAGAAGATAGACGAAGGCGACGTAACCGCTCACCCGCTGCGCCCAGTATGACCAGTTGGTGGTGTAAGGATAGGTTGAGGCGTTCGAACGCCCGGTCGCCGCGATGTAGAAGCCGTAGAGAGAGTGGAAGAGAAGCGGACCAATCACCACCGCCAGCTCCACCAGGTAGAAATACCCCCGCGGAAGCATCGTGTTCACGTGATGGATCGTCTCGTTGTAAGCCTCAGGGCCGAGCAGGGCGCCCAGATTCTCGTAGATATGGAAGCAGAGATAGGCTCCAATTGGCACGAGCCCGGACAGCGAGTGCAGCCGGCGCCAGATAAACGACGAATCGACCTTCGCGGACTCAGTTACCCCGCTCGCGTCTGCAACCGTCGCCATCGAACGCCTTCCTGACTCAAGGAATGCTTTCCGTCTAATAATTGGTCCGCGAGCAGACGGAAAGAACGTTCTTGGCCTGGGGATTAGGGACTACCATTTGCGGCATAAGTGTCCGGCCGCCGCACCGGGCTGCTCGCGGCCCCAGCTCCCGTCGAAGTCGCGCTAGAGCTTTACGCCGTCGACGGTGCGCTTGACCGACTGAAATGACTTCTCCATCTGCGCCTTCTCTTCGGAGCTGAGCGGGATCTCGATCACCTTCTCCACCCCGCCAGCTCCGATCTGCGTCGGCACCCCCATGAAATAGCCGCGGATGCCGTACTCCCCTTCCAGATAAGCGGCGCAGGGCAGAATTCGCTTGCGATCGAGCAAGTAGCTTTCGGCCATCGCTATCGCGGAAGCAGCGGGCGCGAAGTAAGCCGATCCCGTCTTGTAGAGGGCGACCAGCTCCGCCCCACCCTCGCGCGTGCGCTTGATGATCGCATCCAACTTTTCCTTCGGCAGAACATCCGTCAGCGGAATACCCCCTACGGTCGCGCTGCGGGTCAGCGGGACCATGTCATCGCCATGACCGCCGAGGACCAGCGCTTCCACGTCGCGAATCGAGCAGTTGAGCGCCTCGGCGATGAAGAACTTAAAGCGCGAAGTGTCCAGCACGCCGGCCATTCCAACCACCCGGTTCTTCTTGAATCCGGTGATCCGGTACAGCGCGTACACCATCGCGTCGAGGGGATTGGCGATGTTGATCACGAACGCGTCCGGACAGTGAGCTTTGATGTTGCCGGCCACGTCGCGCATGATTTTTAGATTAATGTCGAGAAGGTCCTCGCGGCTCATCCCCGGCTTGCGGGGCACGCCCGCGGTGATGATGAGCACGTCGCAACCGGCCACGTCCTTCCAGTCGGTCGTTCCGGTGATCCGGCAATCGTATCCGTCCACTGCGGTGAGCTGGTTGATGTCCAGCGCCTTGCCCTTGACCAATCCCTCGACCTGCGGAATGTCGAACAGGACTACGTCGCCGAGCTGCTTCTGTACCGCGATGAGCCCCAGGTTGCCGCCGATCTGCCCCGCCCCGATCAGTCCGATTCTCTTTTTCATTGCTTGCCTCGCTTGAGAGACTTCTAAACGGTTTCGCGAACACCCGGCGCAGAGTCAAGCACGAGGTATCTACCTCGGTGCGCCGCTCCTTGCCTGCTCCAGTAGCAACGCTTTGAAGTATCCGGGGGGGATGGTTCCCTCGGAAAGGAACGCCTCGTGAAAGCGACGCTCGTTGAATGACGAGCCCTGGATCTTCCGGATCTCGTCCCGCAGCTGCAGAATTTGCGCCTTGCCGAGCTGATAGGTGATCGCCTGAGTAGGCCACTTGGAGTAGCGATACATCGCCTTGCGAGAGGATTCGATCGACGTGCGCTCGCCGAGTGACTTGTTCACCGCTGGATCAGCCGAAATCGGGCCCTTCACGAAGTGCACCGTTCGCGCGAAGTACTCTACCGCGGCATCGAACGTCATGTAGCCGCAGTGAATTGCCGTGTCCACCACCACTCGCGCATTTCGAAGAAGCTGCGCCCTCAGTTGGTAGAGGCGCTCTTCAGGCGCGTAGATGCCGTTGGGATGGTCCGGCCGCGGCGCGCCCACGAGCTGCTCCGCATAGAGCGCCCACCCTTCACTGGACATCGAGTCCTCCCACATCGATCCCGAATCCTCGACGCCGCCGGGCGTGAGCCAGCGAACCGCGGAAATCGACTTCGCCCGCGAGCGGAGGAACTGGTACTGCCAATCGTGCCCGGGAAAACCTTCGTGGGCTGAAAGGTCGGCGATGCTCGCGCGCGCGTGGTGGCTGAGCTTCGCAGGATCGTCTCGAGTGGGCGTGACGTAAAACTGGCCGACGCCGGATGCCTTGAACGGCGGCGCCGGGTAGTAGGCAGCATCGATCGTGTCGCGCAAGGGCGGCGGGGTGAAAACGACGTCGACTTTGTAGTCGTCCGCCACGTCGAACATCTTCGTATTGCGCGAGTAGGCCACCAGCCGCTGGACCGCATCCCGATACCAACCGAGCATTTCCGCGTCGCTCTTGGGCACTTCTTCGCTCAGCGCGGCGAATGCGTTTTGCAGGGATGCATCGAGCCAACTCTTTTCCGGGGCGAGATGCTGCACCAGCGCGTTCATTTGAGCGAGCGTCTCTTCGACCCACTTCTTGCCGTCCTCGAACAACTCCTTCGGCGTGCGCGAGACGCGCAGGTTGTTCTTGAGTGCCCACTGGTACTCGGCGGCGCCGATCGCGTAGCGATCCTTGTCGAACTCGGGCTTGAGTGTGCTGCCGTCCTTTTGAAAATAGAGCTCGAGCAAGCCCTTTTGAAAATTGCGAAAGGCCGCCCCGGATGCGCGCGAGGCCTCGCCCAGCTGATTGAAGGCCGACTGCTCTCCGGCTGGGACGCTATTTTTGACTTTTTCGGGCAGCGCTTTCTCGAAGTACTCGGCAGTCGATGCCGCACCTTTGGTGGAAACCTGGATCATCCGCCGATCCGGGAAGCCCTGCTGGAGGTTGGCGAGCGCCACTCTCAAATACGCCGGCACTGCTTGAACGCGCTGCACCAACGCTTCCCACTCCTCATGTGTGCCCGAAGTCGTCTTCGTCCTGGGAGTCATTCCCTGAAGAAGCCACTCGACGCCGCGAAGGGGCTCCTCCAGGTACACGTCGATCGCGCGCTGGTGCAGCTTGCGATCGAGGTTGTGAAGCATGAAGGCGAGTTGTGCGGCCATCACTTCGACGTCGATTCGGTCTTCGACCGACAGCGCCTTTCGATCGAAGCTCGACAGCTCACGCTGGAATCGCACCCATTCCTTTCGTTCGTTTTCCAGGCCAGAGGGCGAATAGTCGCGCAGCGTGCCGTTGACCGAGATGAGCAGTGGGTCCAGACCCTCGGCGCCGAGGTACGTCGCAACGACCGGGAAACGGCGCAAAAACGTCTTGACGTATTGGTCCCTCAAATTGCCGAAATCCGCGGCGCGAGCGGCATCGGCATTCGCCCTAAATGCGAGGAGGAGCATGCACGAGGCTCGGATTATGCGCGCGACTCGGTGCCTCACAGCCATTGCTCCGTCTATCAGGGGCTGCCCGCACCGTCTTGCATTTTCTGCGCTGGCCGCCAACGGGCCCAGCAGTAGAGCACTCGGCCGCCTTCGGCGGGGCGCTTGACCCAAGCGCGCGCCTTGTGGTGAACGTGGGCACCGTTTGGCTGAAGAGAGGTATCGACTTTCAATCCGCATCGGAGGAGGGGATCACCACGGTGCCGCTCAAGTGGAGAATCGGACACCCGGCCGTCCCCCGACGCGACGGTATCCAGCGACTTGCTCCATTGCTGCTCGCGATGGCGAGCTCGCTGGCCGCTGCCGAGAAGCCCCGCGGGTCTTCAGAGTTCGACCCTCATGTTCGCGGCAGCGTCGGGCAGTTTTACGTGATCGCCGCACCCGCCGACGCCACCGTGGCGCTGTTCGACGCCACGGGGTCAGTCGTTCAGACGGGCGTCACGGATTCGCTCGGTGGACTGGTATTTCGCTACCTCGCCCCGGGCGACGGCTACTACGCGATCATCAGCTTCGAAGGAAAGACGACTGTGACGGACCAGGTCACCGTTTTCGCCGACGACTATGTGCCACCTCAGTCCTTCTACGACTCGCAGGTCCTCTCAGTGGCTCCCCCAGGCCAAGCGGCCTACGGCTACATCCAGGCGCGCGACGGAACACTTTTGAGCACGCAGATTCAATTGCCCGCAGGTCCCGGGCCGTTTCCGACGCTCTTCGAGTACTCGGGCTACTCACCTTCGGACCCGACGCCCGACGACTTGATTCAGGGCCAGGTGCAGCCAACTCGTCTGATCGCCTATCTGTTCGGCTATGCGTACGTGGGGGTGAACATCCGCGGCACCGGTTGCTCCGGGGGAGCATTCGACTATTTTGAGCTGCTGCAGTCACTCGACGGCTACGACGTGATCGAAACGGTTGCCGCTCAGCCCTGGGCGCAGCGGGTCGGGATGTTCGGCATCTCGTATGCAGGAATCAGCCAGCTCTTCGTCGCGCAAACGCGACCTCCTCATCTGGCAGCAATCGGAGCGTTGTCCGTGATCGACGATACGTTTCGCGGCACCCTCTACCCGGGGGGAATCTTCAACGACGGCTTTGCTCTGAGCTGGGCAATGGAGCGACAAAGGCAAAATCAATGGCCCGATCCGATCGGCGCCGATTGGGTGGTTGACCGGATCAACCGCGGCGATACGCAGTGCCTGGCAAATCAGCTTCTGCGGCAGCAGAACCCCAGCTTGCTCGACAAGATCGAGCGAAATCCCTATTACCCGGCGAAGGGGAATCCCGACTATCCGCAGGGCGGCGAGGTCCTCTCGCCTTATGCCTTCGCGAATCGAATCACCGCGCCCACGTTCATCGCCGGCGCCTGGCAGGACGACCAGACGGGCGGCCACTGGCCGGTCATGCTCGATCAATTCTCGCCCGATGCCTACCTGCGGGTCACCGGCTACAACGGCGCCCACGCCGATGCCTTGGCACCGCTGCCACTGCGCGGCCTGATGGAGTTTCTCGACTTCCAGGTCGCGCAACGAGTGCCGTCGATTCCGATGGTGGTTCGGTTTCTCGCTCCGATTCTCTACTCGGACATCTTTGCTGCGGACGGCGTGATGCTCCCGCCCGATCGCTTCGAGGGTTACAGCTACGACGACGCCCGCGCGCTCTACGATGCCGAGGATCGCGTCCGCATTTACTGGGAGAGCGGAGCTCGTCCTGGAGAGCAGACGCTCGGCGCACCCGAGGCAGCCGCTGAAACGTCGTATCGCCAGTGGCCGCCGAGCGAGACGGCAGTGAGCCGCTGGTATTTCCAACCCGGCGGTGGGCTCGCCGGCCCTCCGCCGAAGATCCCCGATGACGATCCCAGCGCGGCCGACTCGTACATTTATGATCCCTCGGCCAAGCCGCGCGGCGATTTCCAATGTCCCGGCGGCCAGCCGGATCCCAACCAATGCCGCGACGCGATTTGGAAGGCGGACGCCGTTTACGATTGGCGTCCGCTGCCCGAGGGAAAGGCGCTGGCCTTTGCTTCGGATCCATTGTCGGCGGACATGACCGTTCTTGGTTCGGCCAGCGTCGACCTTTGGATTCAGTCAACCGCCGCCGACACCGATCTCGAGGTGACGCTGACGGAGCTGCGCGCCGACGGCCATGAGCGCTACGTCCAGAATGGATGGCTTCGCGCGAGCCATCGGAAGCTGGATGAAAAACGATCGACGGAACTGCGGCCGAGGCATACGCATTTGGAGGCCGATGCGGAACCGCTGCCCAAAGGACAGTTCGTGCTCGCCCGCGTGGAGCTGCTTCCGGTGGCCCATGTTTTTCGCGCAGGATCGCGCCTGCGGATCAGCGTGGAGACGCCGGGTGGCAACCGGCCGCTGTGGACCTTCAATACGCTGACGCTTCCCAAAGACACTTTGAACTGGATCGCGCACTCGAGCGGACATCCATCGAGTCTGGTGCTGGGCGTCGTTCCGGACGCGCCCGTTCCGCCTGACCTTCCGCCCTGCCCTACTTCGCTCCGTTCGCAGCCCTGCCGCGATTCTCCGTGATGCGACCTGAGCAGGGACCTTCGGTGCGGCTCGTCACTGGCGGATGATTCGACCACCGGGACTGAAGTATCTCGACGGAACTGCCGGCATACCCGCCGGCGGCTGCGCCGAGAGAAACTGGATCAACGCCAGCCACGCCTTCATCTCTTGCGGACCACTCGGCCCCGGAAACTTCACAATTCGCGTGGTGAGGTCGGTCACCGGCGTCTGACAATCCGCGAGCTTGGGCGTCGCCGATAGCTGGCCGCCGGTGAATTGGCTCACCAGACCCAGCAGGCTCCCCAGGTACAGAGTCGCGACGACTTTGTAGCAATGCGTCGTGTCTGTAAAATCGACGTTTCGACCGCCCGGCAAGGTCAAGCTCCTCACCCGATTGAACGGTGGGCCGCTCGACGCGTAGGTCATCGTCGCGCCGGCTGAGATCTGCAGGAAGTAGTCGTTGCTCTGCAAGACGTCGATTGACGCCGCGGTGACTTCCATTCCGGCCTTCAGCTCTTTCCCGTTCAGGTAAAAAGACACCAGTGGATAACCGGGCCGCGTGTCTGGGCCGATTCCCAGCGGCAAGACGCGGAAAATGTCCGCGAACCACTCCTTGCCGGTCTTTCCCATTCGGACGTCGGTGCGAATGTTGCCGGAGGACTCCACGGCGAGATCAACTGGTCCTTCGATCATGCCGACGATGGCTTGATAGGCATCGGCGACGAGGTCTCCTAGGCCGGATTCGGCGAAAACCGGGCGCGGAAGATCGGAGCTCGTGGTGGCGATCACCCTGCGGTAGCTGAATGGCGCCGGAAGGAGCGCATCAACGGCTGCGATGTACCCGTCGACTCGCGCCTGCGTCGCGGCGTCGCCACCAATGGTGTCGTCGATCGGAATCAGTTTGTAGTTGGTGAGGGAGAGCGCAGAGGTCGGAGGGTGGCTCAGCTGCAGCTCCATCCGGCCTAGAGACGTGCCGTAAGCGCCCGTCTGCGCGATGAGCGTATTGTTCACCTGCACTGGAGTGGCGAGGGCGACGTGGGTGTGGCCGCTGATGATGATGTCGATTCCCGCGACCGCCTGCGCCAGATCTGCGTCTTCGCCCTTCCCTGATTCATCCGTGCCGGAGTGCGAAAGGCAGATCACCAGATCCACCTTGTCGGTGTTGCGAAGCTCGTCGACGATTGCTCGGGCCGTAGCAGCTTGGTCTGCAAACGTGAGCGGCTTCGCCTGCGGTGTCACCAGAGCGGCGCTCTTTCCGAGCAGCCCGAAAATGCCGACTCTCAAACCGTCCGAAAGCGTTTTGATCGTCTTTCGCTGAATGGCGCCGGCGTACTCGAGCCTCTGCAGGTCATCGTCGTCGGGAGAAATCGGATCGTACATCATGTTCGAGGCAAGCAGCGGGACGCCGAAGCCGCTGCTCCGCGCCGCGGCGATGATTCCGGCCAAGCCGCGGGGCGACCAGTCGAACTCGTGATTGCCGAGGTCTATCGCGTCGTAGCCCATCCACCCCATCTCGACCAGCTCGGCGGATTTGGAGAGGCCGAGCACCTCGAAAGGAGTGCCCATCATGAAGTCGCCGGAGTCGAGCAACAGCACGGGCGTAATTCCTGCGGCAGTCCGCTCCTTGGCAACTTGGGCAGCGAGCCGCGCAATTCCTCCAATGGTACTGTCGTCGTTGACGTCGAGCGGCGAGTAATCCGCCTCCGGGTCGTGCCCCATCAAATACGAGTGGAGATCGTTCGTGTGCAGGATAATCAGCTTCTGCGGCGGAGACTCGCCTTTACCGCAGCCTGCCACGACCACGCCGGCAGCAATAATCGCCGCGGCGGCGCTGACCGCGGGGTTCTCCCGAATCATGCTTCCCTCTCTGCTATTGCATGTGCTTGATGATCGCGCGACCGAACTCGGAGCACTTCACTTCGGTCACTCCGGTCTGCCCCTCCTGCTTCATCAATCGAGCGAAATCGTAGGTGACCGTCTTCGCCGCGATCGCGCGCTCCATCCCATTCAGGATCAAGTCCGCCGCCTCCCCCCAGCCCAGGTGCCGAAACATCATCTCGCCGGACAAGATCACCGAGCCGGGGTTGACCTTGTCCTGGTCGGCGTACTTGGGCGCAGTGCCGTGGGTCGCTTCGAAAATAGCGTGCCCGGTGAGGTAGTTGATATTTCCCCCCGGGGCGATTCCAATTCCGCCGACCTGCGCAGCCAGGGCATCCGACAGATAGTCGCCGTTCAGATTCAGCGTGGCGATGACGTCGAATTCATCGGGCCGCGTTAGCACCTGCTGGAGCGTGATGTCGGCGATCGAATCCTTGATCAGCACCCTTCCCGCCGCCAACGCGCCCTTCTGCTCGGCGTTCGCAGCCTCCTCGCCGGCCTTCGCCTTGGTGGCTTCCCATTGCTCCCAGGTGTAGACCTTGTCTTTGAACTCGCGAGCGGCCAGCTCGTAACCCCACTTGCGGAACGCCCCCTCGGTGAACTTCATGATGTTGCCCTTGTGCACCAAGGAGACGCTCTTGCGATGATTTTGAAGCGCGTAGTTGATCGCAGCGCGCACGAGCCGCTCCGTTCCATCCTTGGAAACCGGTTTGACGCCGATCGCGCTCGTTTCGGGGAAACGGATTTTCTCGTAGTCCTTCGGGAAATGCTGTTTGAGCAGGCCGATCAGAGTGCGCGCGCGATCTGAGCCGGACTCGAATTCGATTCCCGCATAGATGTCTTCGGTGTTCTCGCGGAAGATGACCATGTTCACCTTCTCGGGTGCCCTGACCGGGGAGGGAACTCCTTTGAAGTAGCGCACGGGCCGAAGGCAAACGTACAGGTCGAGCATCTGCCGAAGCGCCACGTTGAGGGACCGAATCCCGCCGCCGATCGGCGTGGTCAGCGGCCCCTTGATGCCGACCAGATAAGTGCTGAAGGCCTCAACGGTGGCCTCGGGCAGCCAGGTGTTGACCGCCTTGAACGCCTTTTCGCCGGCGAGGACTTCATGCCAGGCGATCTTCCGTTTGTTGGCGTAAGCCTTCTGAACCGCCGCATCGAACACCTCTTGTGAGGCGCGCCAAATATCGCGACCGGTTCCATCTCCCTCGATGAAAGGGATGATTGGCTGATCCGGTACCGAAAGTTTTCCGGCTTTCAAAGTGATTTTCTCGCCCGGCGGGGACGCCATCGCCATCTCCTTTGGTCGTGAGTGGATACTAGGTAAAGGCGCGCAGTGGCATCAAGGCTCGGTTGCGATTTCCTCTTCGAGTAAGCGCTCGATCATTTCTCGCACGGCCAGTCGATCGATTTTTCCCGTGGCGCTGCGCGGCAGCGCTTGGAAGACGAGCCATCGCGTCGGCACTTTGTAAGGAGCAAGCCTGGACCGAGACCATCGTGCCAACTCGGCAGTCATCGGTCGCTCCCCGCGAGGAACGACGGCGGCCACCGGCACTTGTCCCCACCGCGAATCACCGCGGGAGACGACCGCAATGTCGGCAACGTTCGGATGCTCAGCGAGCACACGTTCGACTTCGGCGGGATAAACGTTCTCGCCGCCGCTGATGATCAAGTCGGTTCGCCGCGCGAGGACGGTCAACCGCCCGCGTTCATCGAGCGTGCCCACGTCGCCGGTGTGCAGCCATCCACCTCGCAACGCCAGCGCAGTGCTGTCGGCATCCGACCAGTAGCCGCGCATCACGGTGGGAGCTCTCACTTCGATCTCGCCGACTTGCCAGGGGGCACGCACTATCCCAGTGCGATCGGCAAGTCGAACGCTCACGCCTTGCAGAGGACGTCCTGCTGTTTCACCATCCGCCTGGCCAATTCGTTCCGTGGTTACCTGCGAGGTTGCCTCGGTCAAGCCGTATGTCTGCAGAGCTGGCAGTCCCGCCTCTCGCGCGCGCTGGAGCACGCCCGCAGAAACCGGTCCGCCGCCGATCAGGACCGCCCGCAGCGTTGGGGGGAACCGCTTCTGCGCGGCGGCGCTCAGCGTTTGCTCGAGCGCATTCTCCACCAGGCTGAGGTGAGTGATTTCATCCGCGCGCATGGAGGCGATCACGGCGTCTGGCTCGAACCGCGAATGGACCACGAGCGCTGCTCCGTACCAAGCGGCCCGGTTGAGCATTGCCAATCCTCCCACGTGGAAGAAAGGCAAACATGCGAGCCAGCGCTGATCGGCGCCACCGCCGAGGTTCTCCGCCGACGCTCGCGCGCTGGCGGCGAAATTTCCCAGCGTCAGCTCTACCCCTTTGGGCGTTCCAGTGGTTCCGGAAGTGAAGAGGATCGCGAAGAGGCGGTCCGCGGAGAGGAAATCGCGGCCCGTGGAGCCTTCCCAGCCGCGCGCATCGGCGGCCTTCTCGGCCAGACTTTCCAACGACAGCGCTCCTGGGATGCGATCGCGGAGCCGTTCCTCCGCAACAATGAGCGCAGGCGAAAGCCGTTCAACGAGGGGCTTCAACTCTGCAGCGGTCAACCGAGCGTTGAGCGGGGCAAGCGCCGCTCCGATGCGCGCAACCGCGTGTGCCAAAAAAACAAACTCGGGACAGTTCCCCGTCAGAAGCACGACTCGCGAGGCGTCCCCGATCTCCCTTGAGCGCAGAAGCGCGGCCCACCGCCCAACCTCTCGATCGAGCTCCCCATACGTCCACCAACGCCGATCGAATTTGAGCGCGGCTCTTCGCCCTGCCGCGCGGGCCCAGTGGTGAACCGGGCAATGCAGCCTCACGCTCTGCTCCAACTCACAGCCAAACCCAGGCCGGGCTGCATCGGCAGGTGGATCTCGCCCCGGCAGGGCGGGCAGGGATCGACTCCAGTGTCGGACTGGAAGAGCTCGCCGACTGCGAGTCCGGATGCCCAATCGGCCTTCGGGACGGCGGCGGCCAGATGCGCGGCGCCGACGCGAGCGACAACCCCGTCGAGGGAGCTGGTCACGTAGTAGCCCACGCCCAGCTCTTCCGCCCGGCGCGCCAGCCGCAGGGAGGGCAAAAGACCGCCGAGCACCATCGGCTTGAGCACCACTACGTCCGCCGCCGGCCCATCCTCGCCGTCCAGAAGCATGTCCTTGGCGTCCGGCTGCGAGACGGATTCGTCGGCGGCGATTGGGCAGCGGACCTGCCACCTCAACCGCCTCAGCGCTGCATGATTTGCGGCCGAAACAGGTTGCTCGCACAACTCCAGCTTCAAGGGCGAAAGTCCGCGGAGCGCCGTGGCTGCTTCGGCCTCCGTCCATGCCCCGTTCGCATCGATGCGGATCTTCACATCTTCTCCCACCGAGCGCCGGACGGCGAGCAACCGCTTGGCATCATCCGACAGCGCTCGGCCTGCAACCTTGACCTTGATCACGCGAAATCCCCGGCGCACGGCGGCCGAGGCCTCTTTGGCCAGTTGCTCCGGTTGGGACGCGCTCAGCAACGCGCTGACAGGAACGAACGCCCGCGCCGAAGCGTTTAGGAATTTTGCGAGCGGAAGCCCGGCGGACTGCGCGGCCAGATCCAGCAGCGCCGACTCCAGCCCGCAGCGGGCCGCCGGCGCGCCGCTGAGCTCGGGAATGCTGTTGATAAATCCCTCGACGTGCTGACACGTCGCCGGAAGGGACAGCCCGGAGAGCTTGCCGGCGAGATCGTTCAGCAAGGAGGCGGTCACCGCCAAATCCTCTGTACCGAATTCCACCAAAGGCGTGGCTTCGCCGCGGCCCAGGTGGCTTTCGTCATCAAGAATCGTGATCATCACGCCGCTGCGGTCGCGGTGCGCACTGCCGGCCCGTTGCAGCGGTGCACGCATGGTAAGGCGAAAGGGACGAAGTCGAAGCTCGCGAAGGTTCATGGCCCCTCGCCTCCGCTCAAGTACAAGCCCGCTGCGAAGAGCAGGCCGAACGCCAGCTGAAGGCGGGCGGTCGCGCCGAGCGCTGGGTTGAGCGCCGCACCCTTTTGATTGAGCACCCGGGACAGCGGGGGCAGGACCAGAGGAGCGCTCAGCCAGGAGAGAAGCACCGATCCACGCGCCATGCCCATGGTCCACAGCACCAGCGGCGCGGCAAACGCGGTTGCGAGCATCACGCAATATTCGATCTGGCCGGCGCGCGCTCCCCACCGCACGACGAGAGTGCGCTTGCCCGCTTTTGCGTCGGTCGCTTCGTCGCGCAGGTTGTTGACGACGAGAATTGCGGTGCCCAGAGCGCCGGCCGGAACCGCCGCCAGCGCCACCGCTGGGATCAGATTCCCCGCCTGGACAAAGTACGTCCCGCCCACGGCGCCGAATCCGAAGAACAGCAAAACGAAGAGATCGCCGAGGCCAAGGTACGCCAGCGGAGCGGGCCCGCCGGTATACGCGAATCCTGAAAGCAGCGAGAGAACGCCCAGCGCCGCGATCGGCCAGCCGCCGGCAGCGACGAGGTAAAGGCCGACGATGAATGCCGCCGCGAAAGCCAGCGACGCTCCCGCGAGCACCGTCGACGGCGCGATCAGACCGCTCTGGGTGACGCGAACTGGCCCCAATCGTTCCGATGTGTCCGCGCCGCGTTTGAAGTCGTAGTAGTCGTTCGCGAGATTGGTCCCAATCTGGATGAGCAGCGCTCCGGACAGCGCGGCGAGCGCGGGCAACAACTTCCCCGCGCCGCGCCCATAGGCGAGCCCGGTGCCAATGAATACGGGAACTGCTCCGGCGCTGAGCGTCTTGGGTCGAATGGCCTGCAGCCAAACCGCGAAGCCGAAGCGGGCAGGCGCCGTATGCTGCAGGGTATGTGTGGCAGGGCTCACGGTCGTCGAGGGAACTTTTTGAAGTTCGGCCTTCGCCTTTCGATGAATGCGTCGCGACCCTCTTGCGCCTCGGGCGTCATGTAGAACAGCAAGGTGGCGTTGCCCGCCAGCTCCTGCACCCCCGCCTGCCCGTCGAGCGCCGCATTGAAGCCGGACTTGAGCAACCGCAGCGCAAGCGGACTCTTCTCGAGTATCTCGCGGCACCACTGAATCGTCTCCGTCTCTAGCTCGGCCAACGGTACGACGGCGTTCACCAGGCCCATCTCCAGCGCCTGCTTGGCATCGTATTGACGGCAGAGATACCAGATTTCGCGTGCCTTCTTCTGGCCGATGATCGAGGCGAGGTACGACGCGCCGAAACCGCCGTCGAAGCTTCCTACCTTCGGTCCGGTTTGCCCAAAGCGCGCATTGTCCGCGGCGATGGTGAGATCGCAGACCACGTGCAGCACGTGGCCGCCGCCGATCGCGTAGCCAGCGACCATTGCAATCACCGGTTTCGGGAGGGAACGAATCTGCTTCTGCAGATCGAGGACGTTCAGCCGAGGCACGCCATCCGCGCCGACATACCCCTCGCTTCCCCTGATGCGCTGGTCTCCGCCGGAGCAGAATGCCTTTTCACCCTCCCCGGCGAGGATAACGACGCCGATCTCCGGATCCTCCCTCGCGTCTTCGAAAGCCTCGCGCATCTCAAACAGAGTTTTGGGGCGAAACGCGTTGCGGACCTCGGGCCGATTGATGGTGATCTTCGCGATGCCTTCCCATTTCTGGTACCGAATGTCCTGGTACTCTCTGGCAGTCCTCCACTCCGGCTTCATGCAGTCGCCTCCGAATCGAACAGCGGCGCCTCCAGCAACGAGGCGCCGACGAACGACAACACCTCGCTGGCGAACAGCGACGCCGCTTCCAGGTGCGGGGCGTGCCACGCGTTGTCGAAACTGCGCAACCAAGCCATGGGAATCTCCCGCACCATCGCACGCGCGATCCCGGTGAACTTCGCATCGCGCCGGCCGGTTAAGAGCAAGGTGGGGACGCGAAGCGCCGGCAGCATGGGCCAGTAATTGGGCTGAATTCCAAGACCGACGGATCGCAGAGAGCTTGCCAACCCCCGCGGCGAGCACGCCAGCCGGCCTGCGTTGACGGACTCTGCCAGCTCGGCCGGAAGCTTTCGCACGCCCGCGAAGAGCGGAAGCGATTTCCACCGTTCGACGAACGACGCAATCCCATCGACCTCGATCTGCCTGGCCAAGGCTTCATCGCTGGCGCGTCGCATCGTTCGATCGCGGCTGCGGATCAGCCCGGCGGTTCCGCTCTCCAGGATCAAGCGGCGCACGCGGTCCGGCGATTGGATCGCCAGCGCCAAGGCCAGGCGCGCGCCTTGTGAATAGCCGAGAATGCTTATTGGAGCCGCGCCGAATTCGTCCATCGCGCGCCGCAGCGCAGCGACGGTCTGAGCAAAGCCCTTCTCGCCCGAAAGGCTGCACGGCTCGGATTCGCCGTGGCCGGGCAAATCGACGGCGAGCGCTCTCACCTCCGAGCCCATCAGGGGACGGAGGTGGTCCCACGATGCGCGGCTGCCGGTGAACCCATGGATGAGCATGAGCGGCATGCTTCCCTTGCCCCAGCGTCCGTACGCGAGCTTCATGCCCAAGGCCCGCTCCCTAGACTTTCGCAGGCGCGCTCGTAGAGCGCGCGATGCTGCGCTTGATTGTCCTCGCGGTCCGTTCGGACCTCCAACAGGTGCAAGCCACCCTCGATGCAGGTCTTTAGCAGCGCCCGCAGCTCGCTCGCGGTGGTTGGCGCGCAGTAGCGAGCACCGAACAGCTCCGCCAGGCGCGACAGCTGGAGATCGTGCGGAGTGGCGAACAATGCCTCAAAGTGTTCGCGAAATCCGGCGATGGGAAGAAAGGAGAAGATTCCTCCGCCGTTGTTGTTGATCACGACGATCGTCAAGGACAGCTTGTGTCGCGCGGCGGTAAGCAGCCCGCCCAGGTCGTGGATCAGGGCGAGATCCCCAGTGAGCAGCAATGTTGGCCTGCTTGAGCTGGCGGCTACGCCGAGCGCGGTCGAGAGAGTTCCGTCGATGCCGTTGGTGCCGCGATTGGCCAGCATCCTGATTGGGATCGTCGAGGCAGAACCGAATGCATCCACGTCTCGAATCGGCATGCTGCTCGAAACGAACAAAGTTCCGCCGGGCGGTGCGGCGGCGATCACTTCGCGGCAAGCGCGCGGTTCCGTCAGAGCCTGGTCTGAGGCGAACGCGTCCTCGAGGGCCGCTCGGACCCGCTTTTCGGCGGCCTGGAAACTTCGCGGCCACTCGAATCCATTTTTCACTCGGGCGATTGAAAGTCGGTCGCATGCTGCGACCGGAGAGCCCTCGATGAAGGTTGCGGCTGAATGCGCAGGATCGATCGGCGATCCCTCATCGACGAACGACACAATCTCGCCGCCGCTTTCGTCCAGCCAAGCCTGCAGGACCTTCGAGATGAGCGGTCCACCGAAGCGGAGCACGATCTGCGGCCGGTGCGCGGCGGCGAATGCGCCATGCCGGAGGAACAAGTCGTAGTGCGTGAGGACCTCCGTGCCATTTGCGCCAAATCGGACCTGCGAGGTTGCTTCCGCGAGAACGGGGTAAGCAAGGCCGCGACCCAAGGCGATCACTGCTCCGCGCAACCCTTCATCCAGGTCTCGCGGTCCGCAGACGATCACACCTCGTGGGGTGACCTCCAGCCTCCTTCGCAGCGCGTCGAGAGCTTCCGGACGCGGCTCTTGCAGCGGCGGAATGAAACGCTTGGCCGGCATCGCCATGATCGCGTCCAGATTCTCCATCGGCACCGGCGAGGCGACGGATGTCGGCGCGAGAGGCTCTCGGAAAGGCGCGTTGAGGTGAACGGGTCCCCGAGGAGATCGCCGCGCAGTCGCCACGGCCCGAGCGGCGGTCGCGCGAAGGTGGGCCAGGGCAGCCGGCGATGCTTCCGGCAGACCGAGGTCCACCGACCACCGGGGAAACTGCCCATAGAGGTTCTGCTGAGGAATCGTCTGGAGAGCGCCCCAGCCGTGCAGCTCAACCGGGCGATCGGCGGTGATCGCGATCAAAGGAACGTGAGCCATCGCTGCTTCCACTACCGCGGGGAGGAAGTTGGCTGCGGCAGTCCCCGAAGTCGCAAGCACCACCGCGGGCGATCCTGATTGCTTGCCCATTCCAAGCGCGAAGAAGGCCGCGCTGCGCTCATCGAGCACAGACCACGTCTTCAGCGCGGGTTGGCCGGCGCAGGCCAGAGCGAGCGGCGCGGAACGAGATCCGGGACAAATCACGGCGCCGCTGATGCCGCCCGCCTGCAGCTCGGCAACGAGGGCATGCGCCCAAAGTTGATTGAGGTTAGCGTACGCCAATCCCGCCTCCGATTGCCTCAAGGAGCGTGAGGCTCTTGGCTTCCGTCTCCAGCCACTCGCCCTCCGCGGTCGACCCGGCCACGACCCCGGCACCCACGAACAGGTTTGCTTCGCTTGCGCGGATAATCGCCGAACGGATGGCTACCGCGAGCTCTGCGGCGCCATCGCCGATCCAGCCGATCGGGCCGGCGTACCAACCGCGGTCGAGGTTCTCGCGCTCGGCGATAAATCGCAGCGCGCGATCGCGCGGAGCTCCCCCGACGGCCGGCGTTGGATGCAATGCCGCGACGATCTTCGATAGCGCGACATCGGCGCGCAGCCGTCCGCGAATTTCTGTCCGAAGATGCCTCAAGTGCGGCAGGCCCATCACGCCGGGCGATGCGTCGATCTGCAATCGTTCGCACAAGGGCTGCAGCGCTTGCTCGATGCCGTCGATCACCGCCCGGTGCTCCCGCGCCTCCTTGTCCGTCGGCGTCAGCGGCGGCTCGCCCGGTTCGGGAGCTGACCCGGCGATCGCTTCGGTTTCGAGCAGCCGCCCGTCGACTCGGCAAAGCGTCTCGGGGGTTGCTCCGAGAAAGGTTGCGCCTTCGTTGCCGCGCATAGAAAACACGGTGCACCCGGGGACGCTCTTGCGCAGCCAGGCGAGGATTCTGGGTAAATCGAACGGTCGATCGGATTCGACGGCGATGCTTCGCGCCAGCACGACCTTGGTGATTGACCCTTCGTCGATCGAGCGCAGAGCTGCGTGGATCAATCGGTCCCAAGCGCTCCGGTCCGAAGTGGCGGCGAGGCGACCGCGACGATTGTCCTCTCTTTGGAATCGCCGCGGCAATTTCTTTTGAAAGGCCGCGACTCGATTCCGGACGACAGCGTCCGCTTCCCTAAGGCCGCGAGAAGCACTGCAGAAGGCCGTTGCGAAGGAGCTCCCTCCGCGCCTCCAGATCAGAAGCTCGGGGAGAATCCATTTCGCTGCAGGGAAACCGCTCCAGCGCGCAGTGGACCGCCGATGTTGATCGAACGCGAATCCGCCAAACCACGGCCCGGGCGGACGGGGGGCACCCGAGTTGGCGAGCCAGGTGATTCGTCCGGGACATAAAAGCTCAGCAAGCTCGTCGATGATCTGGAACGGCTGCCCGGTTCGGGAAACCTCTCTGCAGTCGGCGGCGCCGAAACCGGCGAGCGATTCGCCGCTCAGGGGCTTTTCCCAAAATACCGCCGCGTCCCCGAGGGCCGCGTAAGCATCGAGCGGCATCACGTCGGCTGCCGGCGACGTCATCGCCACCCAGGCCGGCCCTTCAGCAAAGCTCGACTGAATCATCCGCCGCAAACCCCGCCGTCGCTCCGCAGTTGCAGTTGTCTTCTAAGCCATCCGCGCTATACATGCATCACAGAGTTCAAAACTTCTTGAACTCTGTGAACTTGGGGACGGGTTTGAGACGCCAACCGGCCGACCAATCGACTGCGCCGAGATCACCTCCTCGAGGCGAATGGGACAACGGCCCGAGGAAGATCCGCCGAGGCGCCGGCTTGGAGACCTCTCGGATCGCGGTGAAGGGGATTGAGTTCGGCGGACCCGGCTTCGTGGTGATCGCCGGACCCTGCGCAGTCGAAGGCGCCGAGCAGATGGAGCTTGCGGCCTCCGCCGTCCGAAGAGCGGGAGCGCTGATGCTGCGCGGGGGGGCCTTCAAGCCGAGAACGAGTCCCTATGCATTTCAAGGGATGGGCGAACCGGGGATTCGCATCCTGTCGGAAGCCGGGCGCAGGCACGGTCTGCCGGTGATTGCCGAAGTGATGGACGCTTCGCAGATCCCCAGGATGTTAGAGCGCGTGGACGTGCTTCAGGTGGGCGCGCGCAACATGCAGAATTTCTCACTCCTGCGCGCCCTGGCGCGCCTGCGTCGACCTGTGCTCCTCAAGCGCGGTTTCTGCTCCACCGTACGGGAGTGGTTTCTCGCCGCCGAGTACCTCCTCGACGGAGGCAATGAGCAAGTGATTCTCTGCGAGCGTGGAATCCGGACGTTTGAGACGGCCCTGCGCAACACGCTCGACTTGTCCGCGGTGGCCTACGCGAAGTTGCACAACCGCCTGCCGGTGATCGTCGATCCCTCCCATGCTACCGGCAACCGCGACTTGGTGATTCCAATGTCGCTGGCAGCGGCCGCGTGCGGAGCGGACGGCCTGTTGCTCGAAGTCCATCCCGATCCGGACCGGGCGCTCTGCGATGGCCCCCAAGCCCTCGCGCCGGATGAATTCCAGACACTGATGGAGAAGCTTCCCAAAGTCCTAGAATCCGTGGGACGTTTTCTTGGAGCTCCGTCCCTTTCCAGGGCTTCGGTATAGTCGCGATGAGCGCACAGGTCCGGCAGATGTTCGCGCAAATTGCTCCTCGCTACGACCTTGCCAACGAGGTCTTGTCGCTCGGTATCCACCGCTCATGGAGGCGGACTGCCGTGCGCGAAAGCGGCGCCCACTCGGGCCAAAGCGTGCTGGATTGCGCGACAGGCACGGGCGATTTGGCGCTCGAGTTCAAGCGATGCGTTGGGGCGGCGGGCAAGGTGATCGGCACCGATTTTTGCGCCGAGATGTTGGCGCTTGCGCCGCAAAAAGCGGGCAAAGCGGGATTGGACGTCCAGTTCGAGGCTGCAGATGCGACCTCGCTGCCGTACGCTGACGAATCCTTCGATGTTGCCGCGATCGCCTTTGGCATCCGAAATGTCGACGAACCTCTGCGATGCCTCAGGGAGATGGCCCGCGTCACCAAGCGCGACGGGCGGGTGGTGGTGCTGGAGTTTGGCCAACCGCGCGGAGCCTTCGGCGCGCTGTTCCGGTTCTACAGCCGGAGAATCATGCCCTGGCTCGGGGGGCTGCTGACGGGTGAACGCGCTGCGTACGAGTACTTGCCGAGGACGGCGGCGGCATTCCCGTCCGGTGAGCGCTTCTTGTCGATGATGCGCGACGCCGGCGCCTTCACCGAATGCTACGCCAGACCCCTCACGCTCGGTACGGCGTACGTCTACGTGGGCAAAAGGTAGCAATTTTCGCGTGGTGATCCCGTCTCTGCTCGCGAGAGCCGCTGGCCTCAGCTACGATGCGGAGATCCCGCCGATCCTTTTTTGTTGAAACGAACCCATGCGACTGACATTCCCGAGCCATGCCTAAGGACACTCTGAGCATTACCGACAATCGCACCGGTAAGACCTACGAGCTGAAGATCGAGGATGGATGCATCCGGACGATGGATCTCCGGCAAATCAAAACCAGCCCGAATGACTTCGGCTTGATGGGGTACGATCCAGCCTTCCTCAACACCGCTTACTGCAGAAGCAAGATCACGTTCATCGATGGCGATAAGGGGATTCTCGAGTATCGAGGGTATCCCATCGAGCAACTTGCCGAGCGATCGTCCTACTTGGAGGTCGCCTATCTTCTGATGAATGGTGAGCTGCCCAACAAGCGGCAGCTCGACGAATTCATCTACCTGGTGACGCACCACACCTACGTTCACGAAAACATCAAGACGTTCATGGACGGATTTCGGTACGACGCGCACCCGATGTCCATTCTGGCATCGACCGTCGCCGGCCTTTCTGGCTTCTACCCCGACGCGCGGGATACCAAGAACAAGACCAAGCGCCGCATTCAAATGATCCGGATGATCGCGAAGATGCCGACGATCGCCGCGTTCTCCTATCGCCACAGCTGCGGGCTGCCCTACGTTTATCCGAACAACGACCTGAGCTACTGCGGGAACTTTTTGGCGATGGTCAAGAAGATGGCCGAGGCCAACTACAAGGTAAACCCCGTCCTCGAGCGCGCGCTGAACATCCTCTTCATCCTTCACGCGGACCACGAGCAAAACTGCAGCACCACCGCCACCCGCCTGGTGGGCTCCTCGGAAGTCGATCCGTTTTCTGCGGTGGCAGCGGGGATCGAGGCGTTGTACGGACCGCTCCACGGCGGAGCGAACGAGGCCGTGCTGCGCATGCTGCGAGAAATCGGCCACGTCTCCAAGGTTCCCGAGTTCATCAAGCGAGTGAAGGACGACGAGGGAACCAAGCTGATGGGATTCGGCCACCGCGTGTACAAGAGCTACGATCCGCGGGCGAAGATCATCAAGCGTGCCGCCGACGAGGTTTTCGAGGTCACCGGCAAAAATCCTCTTCTCGACATTGCGCTCGAGCTCGAGCGGATCGCCCTCCAGGATGATTATTTCGTCACCCGAAAGCTGTATCCCAACGTCGACTTCTACTCAGGCATCATCTACGAGGCGATGGGTTTCCCGGTGGACATGTTTCCGGTCCTCTTCGCCATTCCCCGCACCGTCGGTTGGGTGACGCAGTGGGAGGAGATGGTCGAAGACCCCGAGCAGAAGATCGCGCGTCCCCGCCAAATCTTCATTGGCCCCAAGCGCCGCGATTACATTCCCTTGGAAAAGCGCTAGCGCCGCCAGCAGCAGCGATCAAGCGACGGTAGCGCGAGCTGCCGTCGGGTCCGACGCGTAAAGAGATTCGATCAGCGCTGCGTACTTCCGCTCCACGGCGGCGCGCCGCACCTTCAGCGTCGGCGTCAGCTCCCCGCCTTCAACGCTGAAGTCCTGAGGAACCACGGCAAACCTCTTGACCGTCTCGAAGCGAGCCAACTTGCTGTTCACCTGCTGCTCGACTTGCTCATCGAGGTACTTCAGAAAGCGGGGATCGCCGCCGAGCGAGGTTGCGGAATCAGGCAGTCCACGCCCGCGGGCGAAGGGCGGCGCTTTCTCCGGATCCAGCGCGAGCAGAGCGACGAGATAGTTTCGCCGTTCACCGATCACCATCGCATTCGAGATGGGAGGGATGGCGCGAAGGAGCGACTCGATGTTCGAGGGCGCGGTTTTTTTGCCGCCGGAGGTAACGATGATTTCTTTTTTTCGACCGGTGATGCGCAGGAATCCATCTGGATCCAGCTCGCCCACGTCGCCGGAATGCAGCCAACCGTCCTGGATCAGCTCTGCGGTGGCGGCCGGATCCTTGTAGTAGCCCAAGCACACGTTTTCGCCGCGCACCAGGATTTCGCCATCGTCGGCGATCTTGACCTCGACGCCGATCATTGGCCGTCCGAGCAGACCGAGCCGCGTGGCGTGTTCGATGCTCACCGAGGTCGGTCCGGTCACCTCGGATTGGCCATAGGTCTCTCGGATGATCATGTCCAGCGAGGCGAAGAATTCGAGCACATCCTTGCCGATCGGAGCCGCCGCGGTCGCAAAGACGCGCGTGCGGTCGAAACCGATCCGCTCTTTCAGCTTGGAAAGGATTCTTTTCCTGGCGAGCTGGTATTGCAGCTCGAGCCGCATCGGCACCCTCTCTCCCGCGAGCACCCGATGGTGGCGCTCGAGCGTGATCCGGCGAGCCCAGGAGAGCAGTCGCTGCCTAAGCGGCGACAGACTTGCAATGGCCTGCTCGGCTCGCGCCTTGAATTTCTCCCACACGCGAGGCACGCCGAAGAAAGCGGTCGGACGAACCTCGCGTATGTTTTGAGGAAGAGCCTCGAGCGATTCCGCAAAGTAGACCTGCACCCCGTTGAAGACCGGACCGTGGATGCTGCAGATCTGCTCCGCGATGTGCGAAAGCGGCAAGTACGAAAGGGCCACGTCGTCGCTGGAAAAAGGGGTGCACTGGCTGAGCTGATGGGCCGTCCAAACGAGGTTGCGATGGCTGATCATCACGCCCTTGGGATTCCCCGTGGTGCCGGAGGTGTAGATGAGGGTCGCCAGCCCCGATGGCTCGAGCGCAGCGATGCTCTCCCAATAGGCCCGTTCGTCTGCCTCCTGCCCCAGGCGCATCACCTCCTGGTAGGTGATGACGTTCGGTCGCGCCCGAGAGGGAGGGTCCATCACCACGATTTGGCGCAGACGCGGCAGCTTCGACCAGAGCGGTGCGATGCGGTCGAGGTAGCGCTCGTTCTCGACCAACATCAGCTCGCAGTCGCAGTGAGAGGCCACGTATTGGATCTGCTCTGGGCTGCTGGTGGTGTACAGCCCCACCGCCACTCCCCCCATCGCCATCGCAGCGAACTCGGCGACAATCCACTCCTCTCGGTTAAAGCTCCAGATGGTGAGCGCACCGCCTCTTGACAGCCCCAGCTGGTGAAGACCCAGCGCGAGTCGCTTCACACGCTCGCCGTAATCGCGCCATGAAATCGGTTGGTATGAGCCGCCGTTCTTGGACCACAGGGCAGGGCGATCACCGAGCTTGGCCACCTGCTGCTGCAGAATGTGGAGCATTGTCTTGGGCAGGTCCATCGCTTAGAGCCCTTCCATGCGCAGAGAGCATCGCAGAAGCGAACTTCAAAAACCACGTGACAGTGGCGGCAGCAAACGAGCAATCTTTCGGTGTGACGTTGACCGTGGCTCGCAGGTGGTTAACCTTGCTAACGCTCAGATGTTCCTAGCGATTGACAGAGAGTGAGCCGCTTTATATCTGGCGCCAGAGTATGACGATCGATTTCACCTGTCAGAAATGTGAGACCAGCTTCGAAATTGATGCCCAGGATTTGATCGACGGCACTGAGAAGCTGATCTGTCCTCAATGCCACGCGCGAGCGCCCGCGACCCTCGCTGAAGACTTCGTCTCCGCTCTGACCGAGATGAGGGCGCAGGTGGCCGCCCTGGGCAAGAAGTTCGCGGTCAACATGGGCCTGGAGAGCGAGGATCTCGAGGAGGAGCTCGATTCCAAGAAAGAGGATGCCGACGAAGAGAACGGCGAGCTGGATTTCGAAGACGACGACCTCGAGGATGACGAAGAGGAGGTCGAGGACGAGGACATGGAGGAGCGGTGATCCGCCGCTCCCACGGGGAAAGTGGGAAAGCCCGACCCCCCCTCCCTGGGAAGTCGGGCTTTCCGAGTTCAAGACTTAGAATCTTTCGGAGACGTCCGTCACCACCGGGATGCGCCATCGCTCTCCGCGCAGCGCCTTGGTGATGGCGATTACCGTGAGCGCGATGAGCGCAATGGCCTCCAGAGGCATGAGAAAGCAGCCCAGCACCGGCAAGAAGTTGAACAGGACGATGATCAGCAGGCCGGCAACTGCGAGCGTCAACCCGTTTTTCGCGTGCCAGCGCACGAATGCCGAATCCTTCACGGTCAGGAGCGGAATCAGCGCGAGCACGCCTAAGTACGCGAGGACCAGCATGATCTTATCCTGGTCCCGCACAGTATCCGTCGGTGCCGATGCCGTCTGAATCTGCGCCTGCAACTGCTCTTCAGGCTTCATCAACGCTCCAGCTGAAAGGATGGTGCGTCTTTGCGGTCGCGACTTCGTAGTGCCGCAGGCTAGATTCTGTCAAGACGCGCGCAGACGAGAGTGCGAGTCGGCATGCGAAAGGCAAAGATCATTTGCACGCTGGGGCCGGCCAGCGAATCTCCGAGGGTGATCGCGGGCTTGATCCGCGCGGGCATGGATGTCGCTAGGCTGAATTTTTCTCATGGGACGCAACGCGAGCATCAGAAACGGCTCGAGCTGGTCAGAGCAATGGCGAAGAAGCTCGACCGGCCGGTCGCGCTTCTGCAGGACATACAGGGTCCCAAGCTCCGAGTGGGCCAATTCGCGGATGGTCAACTGATGGTGCGCACCGGGCAGCGGGTCGTCGTGACTTCGCGACCGGTGCTTGGCAGAGACTCGACGATTCCCACACCCAACAAGGCGCTGCCAGGGAACGTGAAACCGGGCGAAACCATCCTCATCGACGATGGTAGGGTGCGACTGCGGGTTGAGGACGTGCGCGGCTCTGACGTGACAGCGCGCGTAATTTCAGGCGGAGTGATCAAGGATCAAAAGGGCATCAATCTCCCGGACACGCAGCTGTTGATTTCGACCCTGACCCGGAAAGATAGGGAGGACCTTGCCTTCGGCCAGCGCATCGGCGTCGATTTCGTCGCGCTCTCATTCGTACGAAGAGCCGAGGACGTAGAGCGGGCGCGCCCCTACGTGTCCCGGTTGAAGACACCGTTGATCGCGAAGATTGAAAAACCCGAGGCGGTGACCCGCCTGAGGGAGATCGCCGAAGCGGCCGATGGCGTGATGATCGCCCGCGGAGATCTGGGCGTGGAGATGCCGCTGGAACGGCTGCCGCTGGTTCAGAAACAAGCCGTCAAAATGGCCAATCGCGCTGGACGGATCGCCATCGTCGCCACCGAAATGCTAGAGAGCATGGTTACCAACTCACGGCCGACGCGCGCCGAGGTCTCCGATGTCGCCAACGCAATTCTCGATGGGGCAGACGCAGTCATGCTCTCGGCCGAAACCGCGGTGGGCCGATTTCCGGTCGAGTCCGCACGGACTATGGCGAGCATCGTTGCCGAAACCGAAAAGCGAGGAGCTCAGCCTCCTCTACCCTTGGAGCAGTCCCGCGAAATCTCAACTTCGGTTGCCGCGGCGGCTGTGACCGCCGCTTCCCGCCTGAAGATCGGGATCATCGTCGCGTACACGGAGAGCGGCTATACCGCGTGTTTGATTTCGGAGTTTAGGCCGCCGGTGAAAATCATCGCCCTCACCCCCAACCCGGAAGTCGTTCGGCGAATGGCGCTGTACTGGGGCGTCCGCGCGCTGCTCGTTGAGCGCCTGCACTCGACGGATGCGATGCTCCAACAGATGAGGCGGATCTGCCGCGAGCACCGCCTGTGCAAAATCGGAAGTCCAGTGGTGGTCGTCGCCGGCGTTCCCTTGAACATCCCAGGAAACACGAATCTAATGACCGTTCATCGAGCATAGCGTTTGGCCGTCGCTTTGTTGCCTTCGCAAGAAGCTTCTCCGCGTTGCCCTGTCGCGTCTTCCGAAGTAAAGCTCCGCCATGCCAACCACGACGATCGTCAAGACCGCTCAAGATTTCGCCAAGGCCCTGGGGCCGCATCTTCAGCACGAGTGGTATCGCTGCGACAAGCCGCACGATCGACTGATGGGAAAGGGTTGCCGCACCTGCGGGGTCGAGTCTTACATCTCGATTGCGGACTTCCGCGAAAACGGCGATCTCGAAGCCTACGAGAAAGAACTCAAGGCCTTCATACCCGAGAAGGGAAAGAAGAAGGCCTGATGCGGGAAATGGCGCTCACGGTGCCGATTCGGCTCAGATTTTCTTGTTCTTGAAATCGTAGATCTTGTCGACGGCGATCTGCCGATAGCGATCCACCTTCAGAGCCATCCTGGCGCACTCCCAGGCCAGGTCCTTGACCGATTTCTCGGGCTCTTCCTTCTTTCGCCGCTTGATCTCCTTGCGGATCGCCGTGCTGGCCGCCTTGGGGTGGTAGCAGAAGGCCCCGGAGAAAAGAAGGTGCTCGCCGAACGGAATCAGGCGAGCCTCGAGGATGTCGCCCTTCTCCAGTCCGGGGAGCTGTCGCCGCTCAGTGACGTTGTAGTCCTTCCCCGTGTAGAGGTCTCGCAAGCGCACCGAGCCCTTTCCCAGCTTCCGGACCTCGAAGAGCCCATGAATCGTCTCGGTGAAGCTGCGGTAAGCGTTGATCGTTGGCTCCGCCGCGGATGGTGAGCGTTGCTCGAGCAACTCCAGCGCGGGAGTCCTGCCTTCAGGGTTTGCCCTGTCGAAGAGGTAGTAATCGAGGAAGGAAGCCATCCGCTGTTCGAAGACCTTGTCGTCTTCGAAGACCTCCCCGGTCAGGCGGAAGTACTCCGCCTTGGCCGCCAACAGAGACGGCTTTCGCGATTCCGAGCTGGCGAAGGCGATAAGCTCATCGAGATAGGGCTGGAAGCTCAGTGGCAATTCCATGATGGAAGGACGAGCGCAGGCAGCATCACTGGGTCGCCATCAGCTTGGCAAAGCGCCGGAAGAGGTGCCGAGCATCGTGGGGACCGGGCGACGACTCCGGATGATACTGCACGCTGAAGGCTTTGGCGTCAGGTACTGAGAGCCCCTCGACCGTCCGGTCGTTGAGGTTGATGTGAGTGATCAGCGCCCTGCCCTTCATGCTCGACTCGTCCACGGCAAAGCCGTGATTCTGAGCGGTGATCTCTACTCGCCCCGTGGTCAGATCCTTGACCGGCTGATTTGCGCCTCGATGGCCGAATTTCATTTTGTACGTCTTGCCTCCGAGCGCAAGCGCGAGAATTTGGTGGCCGAGGCAAATGCCAAACACGGGAATCCGGCCGACGAGCGCCGCGATCGTCTTCTGCGCACCCTTGACCGCTGCCGGATCGCCCGGACCATTCGCCAGAAACACGCCGTGAGGTTTGCGCGCGAGAACCTCCTGGGCAGAAAAGGTGGCGGGGACGACGGTCACCCTGCACCCAACGCTGACCAGGAATTCGAGCATCGATCTCTTCAGCCCGTAGTCGTAAGCGATCACCTCGTACGTGAACTTCGCCTCGGCGGCGTTGCCGCCGAATACATCCGCAGGCGGTTTTGTCCACACGTACTCGGACTTGGTGGAGATGCCCGTCGCCAAATCCAGTCCCTCCATTCCGTGCGCGGATGCGGCCTTCTCCACCAGCGCCGACGAACGGATCCCCGAGGAGCTGATGATTCCCATCTGTGCGCCGCGGGTCCGCAGGTGACGAACGAGGCGCCGGGTGTCCACGCCCTCGATTCCGGCAATGGCATTTCGCTCAAGGTAACTGTTGAGCCCCTCGCGCGCGCGCCAGTTCGATGCCTCTCGAGTCAGCGACCGCACCACCATTCCTACGGCGTGAGGCCGGAGCGACTCTTGATCGTCGGGGTTCGATCCCACGTTTCCCATCTCGGGATAGGCCATGGTCACGATCTGTCCCACGTACGACGGATCGGTCAGAATCTCCTGGTATCCGAACATCGACGTATTGAAGACGACCTCCCCGATCGAATCCGCGCTCGAGCCGAAGGAAGCGCCTTCGAACACGGTGCCATCCGCCAAGGCAAGGACGGCGCGCTTCATCCGTTCTCCACTATTTGCCCGCCCTCAAATACCACCCGACCGCCGACAATGGTGTGCGAGACCTTGCCGATGACACTTCGCCCATGAAAGGGCGTGTTCCGGCTCTTCGAAAAGAATGCCATCGGATCAATGATCCACTTCGCGTCTGGATCTACCACCGTCACGTTGGCTGGCGCCCCGGCGCCCAGGTGCCCTCCGGGCAGGCCAAATGCCCGCGCTGGACCGATGGTCAAAAGCTCGACCGCTCGTTCTTTGGACAGAACGCCTTGCTGGACCAATTCCAAGGCGAGCGGCAGCGCGGTTTCCAGGCCAATCACGCCGTTCGCGGCCTTGTCGAACTCGACCTCCTTGTCAAGCGGTCCATGCGGCGCGTGGTCGGTTGCAATGGCGTCGATGGTGCCGTCCGCCAAGGCTTCGCGGATCGCTTTCACGTCCTCCATCTGCCGAAGAGGCGGGTTCATCTTTGCGTTGGTGTCGTAGCCCTCGACGGCTGCATCGGTGAGCGTGAAGTGGTGCGGCGTCGCCTCCGCGGTGGCGCTCACTCCGCGCCGCTTTGCCTCCCGAACAAGGCGCACGCTTCCCTCGCACGACAGGTGAGCGAAGTGAACGCGAGCGCCCGTCTCTTCGGCGATCGCCAGGTCTCTGGCCACCATCGAAACTTCCGCCGATCTGGGAATCGGCATCAACCCGAGCCGGGTGGCGCGATGTCCTTCGGTCATCACGCCTCGCGCGGAAAGCGTCAGGTCTTCCTCGTGGAGCATCACCGGCAAGCTGAACGCTCGGGCGTAGAGGAACGCCCGCCTCAGCAGTCCTGCGTTCATCACCGGAAATCCATCGTCGGTAATGCACTTGCATCCCGCCGACGCCAGCTCTCCAATCTCCGCCATTTCCTCGCCCTTCAAACCCTTGGAAATCGCCCCGGCGACGAAGACATCGCAAAGACCCGCCTCTCGAGCGCGCCCCTGGACGTAGCGCGTCACCAACGGGCTGTCATTGATCGGTCGGGTATTGGGCATCGCCACCACCGCGGTGAATCCTCCGGCGACCGCCGCCCGGCAACCGGTCAAGATGGTCTCCTTTCCCTCGTCGCCCGGCTCGCGGAGATGAACGTGGAGATCGATCAGCCCGGGAAGGACCCAACATCCCCTTGCGTCGACGATTGCGGCGCCTTCGATCGCGGGCGCCTTTTCGCTGACCTCCGCCACGCGCCCATCCTTAAACACCACGTCCCGCGGGCCGTTCACCCGATTGTGCGGATCGATCACTCGTCCGCCCCGTATGATCAGCGGCTTCACCATGCGAAGGTCTCGAGGATCGCCATGCGGATTGCGACCCCGTTCGCGACCTGGTCCAGGATCGTGCTCCGCACGCCGTCTGCTACCTCGGGCGACAATTCGACTCCGCGATTCACCGGGCCGGGGTGAAGCACCACTGCACCATCCTTCATCTGCTGCGCCAGTGCTCCCGTCAACCCCCAGTGAGCGGCGTACTCGCGGGCGGATGGAAATGCTTGGTCCAGTTGTCGTTCCGCTTGGAGGCGCAGCATCATCACGGCATCGGCCATCTCGACCGCCGAACGGAAGCTCGGCGCCACCTTGCAACCGAGCATCTCGATGTCCCTTGGAATCAACGTCGGCGGTCCGCTTACGAGCACCTCCGCTCCGAGCAGACGCAAGCAGTAGATGTTCGAGCGCGCGACTCGACTGTGGAGGATGTCGCCGGCGATCAGCACTCGCTTTCCCTCGAGGGTTCCGAAGCGATCTTGCAAAGTGAAGGCATCCAGTAGAGCCTGCGAAGGGTGCTCGTGCGCGCCGTCGCCGGCATTGATCACCGAGCATCGAACGTATCGCGACACCAACAGCGCCGCTCCCGACGAGCTGTGACGAATGATGATCGCCCCAGGCCCGATCGCGTCGACGTTTTTAGCGGTGTCCAGCAGGCTCTCCCCCTTCGACACCGACGAGCCGGCCACCGTCCAGTTCAAAACCTCCGCCCCCATCGTCTTCGCGGCGATTTCGAACGAGGTCCGGGTCCGGGTGGAATCCTCGAAAAACAAATTCGCCACCGCCCGACCCGCCAGCGGCGTTCTTGGCGTTCCAGAGGCGACGGCGCGCTTGTGCTCCCGAGCGAGCTCGAAAAGCGCCTCGATGAAGGAACGATCGAGCCCCTCGATTCCCAAAAGGTGTGGGTTGCGAGTGGCCCTCGGCGCGCTCATCGGACCGGCAGGAAAAGTCGGTCGGTGCGAAGTCCCGTACCGCCGAACAGGGAGGATAGGAGGCCGTCGTAGGAGAGCGAGAGCCAGATCACCATCGCCTTGCCCTTGATGTTTCCGTAGGGAACGAACTCGAGGCGATTGGTAACGCCGAACCCGATCCGGCTGTCTGCGCTGTTGTCCCGATTATCACCCATGACGAAGAGCCGGCCGGGCGGCACGTGAAAGGGCCCTTCCGTGACATGCCCCTTGGGGTGGCTCGTTCTCTGGAGCGTGTGATGTGGATGTCCATCCAGATTCTCTTCGTACAGCGCCACGGTTTCGTCGGTCCAATACCCGTTGATCTCCTGATGGATGAGATGGTTGGGGTCGAGGAGCTTGCGCGGCTGCGGCACGCCGTTGATGTACACCACTTCATCGACGATCTTCACCTCGTCTCCGGGAATGCCGATCACGCGCTTGATGAAATCCTTGGACTCATCCACGGGGTTATTGAAGACGATCACGTCGCCGCGTTGCGGCAGCCGGCTGATCACGAACGGCACCCGATTTACCCAGGGGATGCGAACCCCGTAGATGAACTTGTTCACGAAGATCTGATCTCCGATCTCGAGCGTCGGGATCATCGAGCCGGAAGGAATCTTGAAGGGTTCGATGATCACGCCGCGAATGAGCAGCGCAATGGCGAGCGCCTTCGCGAACCCGATCACCAGGTCGAGCGTCGAATTTCGACGCCAAGCCGCCAGGTTCTTGTCCATCAAGTCGGAGAGCTTCTTGAGCTCCGGCTCCAACCTGTCTGCGTTGCCGGCGATGCGGTAGGTATCCACCGCGGCGGCCTGTTCGACGAGCCTTTCCCGGACCTTCGGTTCCAGTTGGGTGCCGTGCTGGCGCAGCAGGACCTCAAGCTCGCGGCACAGCTCGCGGGCGTCTCGCCGCAGGCGCCGAAGATGCTTGGGTCCCACAACCGCCAGCCGCCAGACCAGCAGCCCGGCAAACCAGAGCACCGCGGCCAGCCCAAGGCCCTTCAACGCCGGCTGCGCCCAGGTGTAGCTGGCGGTGTGCACTTCGACCAGCACGATGTAGAAAACCAGCGCCAGCCCGAAAAAGGTGATCGGCGCCCAGAGGCTCGACATCGTCTCGCGAATGGAGAGTCGGCGGCTGGCGCGCCGCTGTTCTAGGGTCCGCCGGGCGGAAATCTCCGCTTCGAGCTTCTCGCGCGCTTTCGCTGTCGTCGCCACCTATTCCTCCGTCTTCAGCACGGCGAGAAATGCTTCTTGGGGGATTTCAATCGAACCTACCTGCTTCATCCGTTTTTTACCTTCCTTTTGCTTCTCCAGCAGCTTTCGCTTCCGGGTGATGTCGCCACCGTAGCATTTCGCGAGGACGTTTTTACGCATCGCGGAAATGGTCTCGCGGGCGATCACCCGGGAGCCGATGGCTGCCTGAATGGCTACCTCGTACATCTGACGCGGGATGACTTTCTTAAGCTTCGCGCAGACATCCCGCCCCCTTTGGTACGCACGGTCCCGGTGAACGATTACGGAAAGAGCGTCGACCGGGTCTCCATTGATGAGGATGTCCAACTTGACCAGGTCCGCTGAGGCATATCCCGCGAGGTCATAGTCGAGCGAGCCGTAGCCGCGCGTCACCGACTTCAGCTTGTCGAAGAAGTCAAAGACCACCTCGGAGAGTGGAATGTCGTAAGTCACCTGCACTCTTTTGCCAGAACTACCTAAATACTTAAGATCCTTCTGAACGCCGCGCCTGTCCTGGCAAAGCTTCAAGACTGCGCCCAAGTACTCGTCTGGCACGTGGATGTGACAGGTCAGGATCGGCTCCTCGAGGTGCTCTATCGTCTGGGTAGGAGGTAATTTGGCCGGGTTGTCGATGAACAGCTGCTCGCCCTTCACGTTGAAGACCTTGTACACGACCGACGGCGCGGTGGTGATGAGCGACAAATTGTATTCGCGCTCGAGCCTTTCCTGAACAATCTCCATGTGGAGCAGGCCGAGGTAACCGCAGCGAAAGCCGAAGCCGAGGGCGGTGGAGACCTCGGGCTCATAGGTGAAGGCCGAGTCATTGAGGCGAAGCTTCTCCAGCGCGTCGCGAAGGCCTTCGTACTCCGCAGAATCGATCGGAAACACTCCCGAGAAGACCATCGGCTTGACTTCTTTGAACCCGGGGAATGGCGCCGCCGTGGGACGGCCCTCCTCCGTCACCGTATCGCCGACCTTCGCGTCCTTGATCTCTTTGACGTTCGCAATCAGCAGGCCGACCTCGCCGGCGATCAACTGGGTGACCGGTACTGAATAAGGGCTGAACACGGCCAGGTCCTGAACCTCGAAGCTCTTCTTGTTCGACCACAACAGGACCCTCTGCCTCAGCGTCAGCGTGCCCTCGAGAACGCGGACCAGCATCACCACCCCGCGGTAGCTGTCGTACCAGCTGTCGAAGATCAGCGCCTTCAACGGAGCGCCGGGGTCGCCCGGCGGCGGCGGAATGCGCTTGACCACCGCCTCCAGAATCTCCTCGATACCGATGCCCTCCTTTGCAGAGGCGCGCACTGCGAAGGATGCGTCAATGCCGATCACATCCTCGATCTCGGCGCGCGTCCGCTCCGGATCCGCGGAGGGCAAGTCGATCTTGTTGATCACCGGGATTACCTCGAGATTGTGATCGAGGGCCATGTAGACGTTCGCCAGGGTTTGGGCTTCCACGCCTTGCGAGGCGTCCACCACCAAGAGCGCGCCCTCGCAGGCGGCCAGCGAGCGGGAGACCTCGTAGGCGAAGTCCACGTGGCCCGGCGTGTCGATCAAATTGAGCACGTAGCTTTGACCATCACGCGCGGTGTAGTTCATCCGGACCGACTGAGCCTTGATGGTGATCCCCCGCTCACGCTCCAGGTCCATGTTGTCCAAGAACTGATCCTGCGCCTGGCGCGCGGTCACGGTCCCCGTCCGCTCGAGCAGGCGATCGGCCAGCGTCGACTTGCCATGATCGATGTGAGCGATGATGCAGAAATTTCGAATGTGGCGGTTCTCTGCGGCCATGTGCGCGCGTCAGGCGCTTAAAGCGGCTTTGAGTAACACCGAAGCTGAGACAAATCCAAACTGCGCTACCAAGGCGCCCCGGCGGGGCTTTCGAATGCCGATGCCCTGAAGAAGGCGATCGTCTGGCGCAGGCCTTCCTCTACTGCGACGGTGGGGGACCAGCCCAGCACGCGCTTGGCGAGCGAGGGATCAATGCAAGAACGCCTCTGCTCGCCGGGTTTGGCAGCGGCGTGGGTCGCCGGCTGTCGGACGCCAGCGGCCGCGGCCAGCAGCTCGTAGACGCGATTGATGTCGGTCTCAATGCCGGTGCCGATGTTCACTGGACCGACGAAGTCCCGCTCAAGCGCGAGGGAGTTTGCCCGCGCGACGTCCTGCGCGAAGACGAAGTCGCGGGTCTGGGCTCCGTCTCCGTAGATGGTGCAGCTTTCGCGCGCCACCAGGCGCCGGGCGAAGATTGCTACCACGCCCGCTTCGCCGTGCGGATTCTGTCGGGGCCCGTAGACATTTGCGTAACGCAACGCGACGAAATCGAGGCCATACTGAGCGCGGTAGTATCCAAGGTACAGCTCGCCCGCCGCCTTCGAAACGCCGTACGGAGACACCGGGCGGGTGGCGTGCGTTTCGGGCGCCGGGAAGACATCCTGCTCGCCATAGATCGCGCCTCCGGTCGAGCTGAAGATGAACTTTTTCACCCCCGCGCGGCGGGCTGCCTCGAGCAGATTCAGAGTGCCGAGGATGTTCGACTCGGCATCGAAGCACGGATCATCGACCGACTTTCGGACGTCCATCTGAGCCGCCAGGTGGCAGACGACGTCCGGCCGATGAGCCACGATGTAAGACGCGGCCTCGGGGCTTCGGATGTCCAGCACTGCGAGGGGCACAACGGCGCTTAGGTTTTTCCTGCTGCCCGTGGAAAGGTTGTCGAGCGCTTCGACCGAGTGGCCCTTGGCGATGAATTCGTCACAAACATGCGATCCGATAAAGCCCGCGCCACCGGTGACGAGAATCTTCACGCCGCACCCGGTGATTGACGCGTGACGACGCCTCGAAAAAAGGCGATCGTTTCCTTCAGTCCTTCCGAAAGCGATACCTTGGGCTCCCAGTGCAGAAGCTTTCGCGCCCGGGTGATGTCGGGACGGCGCTGCTGCGGGTCGCCGACCGGCAAAGGACTGAAGCTCAGCTTTCCGCCTCCACCCGCTGCGGCGCGAACGCTCTCGGCGAATTGAAGGATGGTGAATTCCTCGGGGTTGCCCAGGTTCACCGGCTCGTTCACATTCGACAGCGCGAGCCGAACCAAGCCATCGACCAGGTCTCGGACGTGGCAAAAGGAACGCGTTTGCTGTCCATTTCCAAAGACGGTGAAGTCCTCTCCGCGCAGCGCCTGCACGATGAAGGCCGGAACAACCCTTCCGTCGTTCAATCGCATCCGCGGACCGTAGGTGTTGAAGATGCGCGCGATCCGAGTGTCGACGCCTCGCGACCGCCGGTAAGTCGACACCAATGCCTCGCCGAAGCGCTTCGCTTCATCGTAGACCGCGCGGGGGCCGACCGGATTGACGTTTCCGGTGTAATCCTCGCTCTGGGGATGCACGAGCGGATCCCCGTAAACCTCGGAAGTCGAAGCCTGCAAGAACACTGCCCTCGTCGCAACCGCCAGCGCCAGGGCGTTCTCTGTACCGACCGAGCCGACGCGCATTGTCTCGATCGGCAGCTGCGCGTAGTCGACCGGGGAGGCCGGCGATGCCAAGTTGAAGATGAAATCGACTGGGCGATCGAGAGGAATCTCCTCGGTGATGTCCGCCGCGATGGACGTGAATCGGGGTTCACTCCTCAAGTGCTCAAGGTTCTCGGGGGACCCGGTGATGAAGTTATCCACTGAAATCACCGAGGCGGCGCCGTCAGCCAAGAGCCGGTCGCAAAGGTGCGAGCCGACGAATCCGGCCCCACCCAAGACTACCGCTCGCTTCCCTCGCATTGGTGACACCGATGGACCTTGATTTAAAGCTCGTCGAATGTGACCTGGCCGGGAAGCTGCGACTTGTACTTCGCGAGCACAAGATCGATGCCCTGCCGAATGTACTCGGCGACAGGCACCTTTGTCTTCTGATTCAGCACCTTGAGTAATTCATTTTGCTCAGGTGTAATGTAGATGGTCGTGCTGATTTTCTTCCGGGCCATGGCCGTATGTGAAGGTACATCGACATACGTGCGGGGTCAAAGCGGCAATTCTGGACGGTAATCGGCGCGCACTCCATTTCCCAGGGGCTTGAAATGACAATGAGGTCGCTCAGCGTGAGTCTTTGCAGACTGCTCGTCGCCTCGTCGCTCGCGGCGGCGTGTTCCTCAAACAAAGGCGCGCTGAAAACCGACAGCAGCGGGGGTGACAAACTGTCGGAAAGCATTCATCAGTCGCGCCGCGGCGACGAGAAGGTCACCGAGTTCGACCTCAATCACGACGGCCGACCGGACGTCTGGGTATACACGGTGAAGGCGAAGACGCCGGATGGAAAAGAGTACGACCGACTCGTTCGCAAGGAAATGGACATCAACTGGGACGGCAAAGTCGACATCGTCAGGTACTACGACGAAAACGAGCAGATCTCCCGGGAAGAGCTGGACCTCGACTTCGACGGAAGAATCGACCAGTGGAACTACTACGAGAAAGGCGTGCTGGTTCGCAAAGAGCGCGACCTGGACTTCAACGGAAAGCCTGACTTGTGGATTTATTACGACAAGGGTCACATCGTTCGCAAGGAGCGAGATACCAATCACAGCGGCAAGGTGAATTACTGGGAGTACTGGGAGAATGACCACGTCGACCGAATCGGCGAGGACCTCAACGGCGATGGTCAGGTCGATCGCTGGACGAAGAATCCCACTCCCGGCGGTTGAAACCCAGGCTTAGGGCGAGCTCGTTCCCGCTCTGCCGTAAGCGTCCTCCAGCCGAACGACGTCGTCCAACTCGGGGGTGCTGACCTCGAGGACATCGCAATCCGTCGCCGCGATCATCCGGTGTTTCATCAGCGGCGGAATGTGAAAGCCATCGCCGGGATTCATTTCTATCTCCCTGAGCCCCCGCCCCTCATCCACGACCAAGCGCAGCCGACCGGCCTGCACATAGATCGTCTCGTCCTTGCGGTTGTGATACTGAAGTGAAAGCCGGTGCCCTTGTCGGATGTGGAGGAGCTTGCCCACGTACCGATCCGTTCGGGCCCAGATCAGCTCGTAGCCCCACGGTTTCTCGACTCGCTGCGCGCTCGTCATCTCGCCCTGTTTAATTAGTTCGCGGAAGTGACAAACGCCTGCAGCTGCGTCTCGCGTCGGAAATCGGCGAGGTACTTCGCCGCAGCCTCTTTCGAGGAGAACGTACCCATCCTCACTCGATACCATCGGCCGCGGTCTTTCACATCGGATTCGACGATGTAGGGCTGATACCCCTTCTCGCGCAGCCGGGCGGCGAATCGATCTGCGTCCGCGCGTACTTGGCTGGCGGACAGCTGCAGCGTGAACGAGCCACTGCGAGCAGCCACCTGCGGTGGTTTTTCGGTCTGGGGCATCGCGCGGGAAGGCTTCTCCCGCGGCGGCTCCGGCGAAGGCTCGGCATTTTCGGCACCCGCCGACTTTTTCACCTCGGGACGGATTTCTGCTGCCACCGGCTCTTTGCTCGGCGGGCTTTCGGACTTCTTGGTGAGTTCATCCTGGAAGGTGAGCCGAGGCTCAGAGGGCGGGGCGGCCCGAACCTGTTCCATTGCAGCGGCTTTCTCGTCCAGCGCGCTGAGCAGATCTGCCGCGTTTGCCGCGCCACGACTGGACGCCAGCTTTTTGCCCACCACGACTCCCAGCACAAAGACCGTGCCGACGACCACGATGGCGGCAATGAAGAAGCTTGCTACCTGACGATTGTCGAGCGACAGCTCGTACTTCTCTTTGATCCGGTGATCGTCACGCACTCGCTCCGTCTCCTTCGTCCATTCGGCTGCCCGCGTGGCATAGCGCGAAGACCGTACGCTTCGGAAGATCGAGCGTCAAATAAGCGGCCGTGGCTGCTCATCGTCGTCCCGTCCCACCGTGTCCCACTCTTCGCAGGAAGGGCACCGAAACACGTGCTCCGGGAGGCGTTGGCGACACGATCTGCATAGGAATGCAAGCGCGGGTTCTCCCAGGGTCGTAAGGATGTCGCGATAATCCTCGCGCAATTCTTCGGCGCGTCCCTGAGCCAGGAGAAGTTTTCCCAGTTCCTTGCGCGCCTCCCAGAACCGGGGATTGCGCTCGACCAGTCTCTGAAGCTGCTCCAATGCCCGATCTGCCCTTCCCGTTTCCCTCAATAGAAGCGCCATTGCCAGCTCGAAAGGAGCTGCGTCCCGGGGACGCTGAGCAATCTCCTCCCGCAGGAATTGCTCCAACGGGTTGGCAGATGCGCCGGCGAGCACCCAGAGGCGCGTTGCCCGCGGCGCGAGCTCCGGCTCGAGCTTCATCGAGCAGCGCAGAGGACCGTCCGCTTCCGCGCCCCTTGCGAGCGCGATCAGCGACTCACCGAGAGCCAGCTGAGCATCCGCGGACTGGGGCTGGAGCTCCACCGCTCGAGCGGCGATGAGGTGCGACCCCGCCGGTTCACTTTGGAGCAGAGATCTCGAGCGCTCGGCCAGCAGATGCGCCAGGATGCCCTGCCCTTTGCGGTCGGAACCAACCAGCCGAAGCTGGATCTCGATCGCCTTTGGCCACTCTCGAGCGCTCTCCAAAATGCGGCGGTAGTGCACCAGCGCCTCGCGATTGTTGGGCTCGTCGGCGAGAAGGGTCTCGAACGCCTCCACCGCCTTGTCGGTGAGCGCCGAGCGCTTGTAATCCAGCGCCAGCTCCAGTTGCGCCTGCCTTCTGACATCCGCACCCAAACCCGGCCTGAGCAAAATGTTTCGGTGGAGCCGTATCGCCCGATCCAGCTCGCCCTTGCGGCGAAACAAGGCGCCGAGGGCAAAATACGTCTCCAGCGTCTCGGTGTTGAGCTGCGCGGCCTTGGAGAGCTCAGCGATGGCCGCATCCGGATCGTCGGAAAGAACGTAAGTGAAACCCGCCAGGTAGGCGCGGGCGGTGTCCTCCGTCCGTCCTTTGCGCGATAGAACTGTCAACAGCGCGAGCAGCGTCGCCAGCGCGGTGCCGCCCAGCAGCGCCACCAGCGTCGGATTGTGAAGCTCCATGGGCTAAGCCAACAGCCTCGCGAAAATTGAGTGCAATTTGTCGTAACTCTGCTCGAGGTGCTCGACAAGCACTTTGGTAGCGCCTATCACCGGCATGAAATTTGTGTCTCCAGCCCAGCGGGGGACGGCATGGTAGTGAAGGTGATCCGCAATCCCGGCGCCGGCGCTGCGCCCGAGATTCATCCCGATGTTGAATCCATCCGGCTGATAAGCCTCGGCCAGTGCGGAGACGGCGAGCTGAACCAGGCGGTGTAGATCCGCCGACTCCTCCGGACTGAGCGAGGTGAAATCCGCGGTGTGGCGCTGCGGGATCACCATCAAGTGGCCGCTGTTGTACGGAAAGCGATTGAGGATCGCGAACGAATGTGGAGTTCGCGCCAGGATCAAGTTTCGGCGATCCGCCGCGCCGCCGGTCTCTTTCGGAAACTTGCAGAAGATGCACTCATCCGGTTTCGCGCCCGCGATGAATTCCATCCGCCAGGGCGCCCACAGCGGCTGCATCGGCAGTCCTAACGGATCGGGTAGCGCGGGCTGCTCTCGCTGGCGGCGGTCAGTGAAGCAACCGAGGAAGCTCCGATCGAGGTCGCGTAGCTGCCGGAGCTCGCCGGGACCGGCAAGCGCTGCTGGGGATTCAGTCGGTCCCTCAGCTCTTTTCCCACGTTGAAATACGGCGTCCGCCGCCGGGGGACGTGAACCCTTTGCCCGGTCTTCGGGTTTCGCCCTTCACGCGCTTGGCGCGTTTTGACCGCGAAGCTCCCAAATCCACGGATCTCGATTCGCTGATCGCGCCGAAGGGCATCCAGCATTGATTCGAAGATCGTCTGCACAATCGCCTCGATGTCCCTCTTGGGAACCCGAGGCACCTTCTGGCTGATGCGCTCGATGAGCTCGCTTTTCGTCATGCGACTCCCCCTTGCCTGGTCGCGCCCTTCCCCTGATCTTCGACCTCCAGGCCGTGGGTCGCCCACTGTACAGAAATGGAATCGAACTACAACCGTGCTGGCGTTTTGCCGCACATTTTCGGCGCGCGAGCACCGGCACAATTTGGAGGAATTGTCCAGCGCTCGTTAAAGAAACCGCGCTTAGCCTTTCTCGATCCTTGCGAGCGAGAAAACGACTCCCAGGCACTCAGTTGTTCAGGGCGCCTTCCTGAATCCACTTCTCGATGCTGTCGAAGTCCGAGCGCGCGACGTTGATCAACCCGCTCGTTCCCAGCGGCATCGCGCTCAGGCACTTATCGCCGGTGTTGGCGAGCTTGCGCCAGAGCATGCTTCCCTGCGGGTCCCCAGGATTCACCCGCACTGCGCCCGGAGAGCTGGCGGCGCAGTCCAATGAAACGGCTTTGTTCACCAGATTGGCGTAGGAAACGCCGGCGGAGAGATCGAGACCGCCCTGGGGTGACGACCCCGAGTGACATCCCGCCGTGCACCTTGCATTGAAGATCGGCTGCACATTCTGAGAGAAGCTCGAACCGGTCTGCGATCCTCCGCTCATGCTTCCGTTCGAGTCCGAGCTGCCCCCGCCGCAGCCGATGGCTATGCCCATTTGAAGCACCCCCAAGACAAACATGTACATCCACTTGCGACTTCTCATCGCGAGCTCCTTCTTTCTTTTTCCCCCCGAGCACCGCCGAGGGGCAGTTGAGTGTTTAGGAAATCCAGCCGCCGCCGAGGACGCGCTGGCCATCGTAGAAGACTGCCGCCTGCCCGGGCGTGACCGCCCTCGCTGGCGCATCGAGATGGACTGTGGCGAAGCCCTTCGTCTCGAGTCGAACTCGGCCGAGGGCGCCGGCATGGCGATGCCGGATCTTCACCCAGATGGGCGTATCCGGCGCCGGCGTATCGCAAACCCAATGAGGATCGATCACTCGAAAGGAGCTCCGCTCCGCTTCGCTCGCAGGACCGACCACGACTTTCCGGTGCTCCCCCTCGATCCGCTGCACGAAGAGCGGCTCGCGGGCCGACACGCCCAGGCCGCGTCGCTGTCCGATCGTGAAGCGATGAACCCCCGCGTGCGTGCCGAGGACATTGCCTGCGCGATCGACGATCTCTCCCGACGGCTGAGGTCCGGCAATCCTCTCCACGAAGCCGCCGTAATCCCCGTCCGGAACGAAGCAGATCTCCATGCTCTCCGGCTTGAGGCTGGTCGGCAGCTCGTGCTTCCGCGCGACGGCGCGCACCTCGGCTTTGGTGAGCTCGCCGATCGGGAAGGCCACGTCTGCCAGCTCCGCCTGCCCCAGTGTAAAAAGGAAATAGCTCTGGTCCTTCGCTTCGTCCTTCGCTCGGCAGAGGTGAAGGCCGGCAGAATCGCTCTCGATGCGGGCATAATGGCCGGTTGCCAACCTCGCGCCGAGGGAGCGGGCGCGGCTCAGCAGGAAGCCGAATTTCACGTCGCGGTTGCAGGCCACGCATGGGATCGGCGTTCGGCCAGCGAGGTAAGAATTTACGAAGGGGCGCACCACTCGGTCGCGAAAGAGGTCTTCGACATTGGCCACATAGAAGGGAATGCCGAGCTTCTGCGCGACTGCCCGGGCATCGTCGATGTCCTCCGGACTGCAGCAGCTGCCGCAGCGGGCGGCTCCCTCGTAGGACCAAACTCGCAGCGTAATGCCGATCACCTCGTGACCCTGCTCCTTGAGGAGCGCGGCTGCAGTTGAGGAATCGACTCCGCCGCTCATCGCGACGACGAATCTCATTGTGTTCTCTAGTACACGGACTCGCGCACAGAATCGACACACTTTGGTGACACCGGCCTTTTTCGCCGGTTGCGCTCGAGCCCCGAAGCGCATCGCCCGCCACAGCTTGTCCACATGTGCCGCTCCCTGGACAGCGGCGCTCTGCCGGAAATTACAGAGTGGAGCGACGTGGGCCAAGGCATTCGCAATCTGCCGATATCTCTTCCGAAACCCATACTCGGAGCGATTGAGATGGATTGATCCGAAGTACAAGAGCGCAAAACGCGCTTTGCGTGGAAAGGTCTGTGGACAACTTTGTGGACAATTTTCAGCTGGACTTGGACTGCGCCCACTTCCGGAGGAGCGCCGCTAACGCGCCTGGAGTGTTCAGTTCTGGACTCTCCAGAACACGGTCGAGCAAAAACCGGCTCGCCTCGCCCACGGCAGCCGACGGGCCAATGCCAAGCACGGCCATGATTTCGTTGCCATCCAGGGCCAGTGCCTTTGCATCGAGCGGCGGGTGAGCGGACAAAATCCGTCCGATTCGCGAGCGAAGCCGCAAAAGCTTCCCCATTGCTTGATCGACGCCCTTTCCGCGCCCTCTCCAGTTCGCTTCCGCGAGAGCCAGCTGGAATTCGATATTCTCGACGCCCACCGCCGCGAGAAAACGGCGCAGGTCGCCATCGGAAGCGTCGGGCAAATGATCGAGCCGATGGTGACGCACCAGGCCGGCGACTGCATCGATTGTCTTCCGCGGAAATTTAAGCCGCTCCAGAATCCCAGTCGCCATCTCCGCGCCGAGGATTTCGTGGCCCGGAAACTCATTGCTCGCCTTCGGATCTGCAGTCCTCGGCTTTGCCACATCGTGCAAGAGTGCGGCCAACCTCACCACGAGGTCTGCAGGCGCAGCCTCGACAGTGGCGATGGCGTGCCCGAACACGTCGTCTGCGTAGGCATCCGATTGCTCCTGCCCGACTCCCTCCAGAACCTCGGGCAGGAAGACCTCCAGCAGCCCCGCGCTTCGGAGCAACTCGATGCCGAAGCGAGGGCGCGACGAGAGGAGCAACTTCGAGAATTCCTCTCGGATGCGCTCGATCGCGATCTTTCGAAAAGTCGGCAGCGATCGGGGAATCGCCGCCGCGGTCAATGGATCGATCGTCAGTCCGAGCACCGCGGCGAAGCGCACCGCGCGCAGGGACCTCAAGCCGTCCTCTCGAAAGCGCGCATCGGGGTCGCCCACGCAGCGCACGACGCGCGCCAATAGGTCGCGCTGGCCGCCGAACGGATCGCGCAGGTCCCCGTGGATTGGATCGTACGCCATCGCATTGATGGTGAAGTCCCTCCGCGAGAGGTCGTCCTCGATGTTCGCGAGGAACTCCACGCTCGAGGGGCGGCGACCGTCCAGGTAGGCACCCTCTGTTCGGAACGTCGTCACCTCCACCGGCGGCCCCTTGGTCAGCACGGTGACGGTTCCGTGCTGCTTCCCGGTGGGGACCACCTTGCGGAACGATCGCTCGACCTCATCGGGGAGCGCGTCCGTCGCCACGTCATAGTCGGTGGGCTGCTCCCCTCGAACCATGTCGCGGACGCAGCCACCGACCAGGAACGCCTGAAATCCGTGCTTCTGAAGGCGCGACAGCACCTCCAGCACAGCCGATGGAATGACAGTCTTGCGAACGTTTTCTGGAATGCCCGAGCTCATCGGTTCAGCAACGCAAAGTGACCCCGGCGTGACTCGAACACGCGACCTACGGTTTAGGAAACCGCCGCTCTATCCACCTGAGCTACGGGGCCGGTGAAACTCTTCAGCTACTTATACTGCCTGAACGGCGCGCGTCGATTCGAGCCTTGGTGAATTTCACTCCAATGGCTGCCTTCTCGCTGTTGATCCACCTCAACAGAGAGTATTCCTCGAGGCCAAACTGGCTCACTCGACGGAGGAACACCCGTGTCCAGGACCAACCCTCGCGCGCCGCTGGTCGCGCTTCTTGCTGCCGCGCTCGCGACGGCCTCGTTCACTGCACGCGCGGACTCGGCGTGCCTCAAGGATGCCGAGCAGTTCTGCGCGGGTATTCCCATCGGCGAAGGACGGGTGCTCACCTGCCTGCAAACGCGCTGGAAGGATCTTTCGAGCGCCTGCCAGCAGGACATTCAACGCATCCAGAACCTCTCGCGTGAGATCTCGCTCGCCTGCGCCAACGACATCTGGCAGTACTGCTACAACGTGGCACCCGGGGGCGACCGGATCCGCGTCTGCCTCTGGTCGCGGTGGAGCGATCTGTCCTCGACGTGCCGGGACAAGGCATCCGAGGTGGCGGAGAAGTCGCAGCAGCTCTGGGATCAGTGCGCCGGCGACATCGACCGGCTCTGCCCGGGCATGAGGCCGGGAGGAGGGCAAATCTACCTTTGCCTCAAAGCCCAGGAGAGCAAAGCCTCGAGCCAGTGCCGGAGGGCGCTGCGCTAACCCAGACAGCCGATGGTCCGACACCGGTCCGGTTCGCCGCGGGCTGGGCGCGACCTTGGAGGGAGCGCCGCCTCCGTCCCCGCTGATCACCCCGCGGTGGCGGTGCGTGGGCGCTCGGGTCACTTGACCCCGGTCAGCGGTCAGCCGTTCCCGGATTTCGTCGGAGAAGGCTTTCTCCCACTTGTTTTTCGAGCTCGCCGAGCGCGTTCCTTCTTTCGTGCTGCAACGCGGGTGGCGCATCATTGCTGGCCAACTTTCGGAGGGACAATAGGCTTGCCGCCTTGAGGGCATCGTCGGCCGAAACTTGAATGTCAGGCTTAACGCCCAACGTGTTAAACACAAGCACGGACCGCATGAGCAGCGAACAGCAGTTCGACATCGTTGGAATCGACCACGTTCAGCTCGCAATGCCCGTGGGCGGCGAGGCTGAAGCGGAGCGATTCTACTCGGGTGTACTCGGGCTGGATCGGGTCGCCAAGCCGGCGGCGATGGCCGCCCGCGGTGGCTGCTGGTTCCGAGGCCCCCACGTCGAGCTGCACCTGGGCAGCGAATCGAGCTTTCGTCCCGCGCGAAAGGCGCATCCGGCGCTGCTCGTTCGCGGCCTCGATGCTCTGTGCGCGAAAATCCAGTCAGCGGGCGGCGAAGTTCGCTTCACGGATGAAGTGCCCGGAGTCCGGCGTTGCCACGTCGACGATCCATTCGGCAACCGAATCGAGCTCATTGATGACACCACCCGTTCGCGAATGCGCTGAGCACGGGCGGTTGGATTTAGCATGCTGGGTCTCACTCAGGGCATTTCAAGATTCAGATAGTCGTACATCACGTGGCCAGTCGAACCCTGAACGAGCGTGATCGTGTTCGCTCCTAAGTTGAGCAGCGCGGTGGGGACGGTTACATAGGAAACGCTGTATTTGGCGTGGCTTCCCTCCCGAATCAGCGCGTTTCCGCCACCATCGCTGGGATAGAAACTGGCCATCGCGTGAGATTCATCGTTCGCGTAGACTTCCATCCTGGCGTGGTCACTGCCAGCGAAGGCGATCGTCAAAGTGGCATTGCCGTCCGGCACATTGTCCAGATTGAAATTGATCCGCCATTTCCAATTCGTGCCTGCTTCGATCGAATGCGTCTGCGCGTAATTCCAGTCCGTGCTCCAGTCGCTCACGCCGACCGTGTATTCGAGCGGACCGGAGAACTCCGCGGCAAACTGCTGATATAGAAATGGCTCGAAATAATCATTCCCATGCCGAAATTCGGTCGAATTTCGATCCGGGATTCCGATTTCCCATGCGATGCTGTTTCCCGGATGAAACAGCGTCCAAACTACGTCGCCCAAGGACGTCGTTTGCCCGGCATCCACTGATACATCTGTTTGCGAATACTCACCGACCGCGCCGGTGACGAAACCATAGAGCGTATAGGTACCAGGCCGTACGTTCGGAATGGTGAAGCCTCCGTCCACGTCGGTTTTCACCCAATACTGGTAGTGCTTTGCCTCGAATTGCCAGCTCCCTCCCGGATCGGGTTGGGCAACGCCGACCCAAGCGCCGGCGCCGGTAACATCCGGCTTGAGCGGATCCGAAACGACGAACCTTCCGCTGATCGTCCCGCGGTCAGCCTGGAGAGGATACAGCTCGTTGTCGGTGAGCCATGAGTAAGGCCAGGCACCGGCTTCCGCGCTCACTTGCGCTTGCGCGTCCGCCCACAGCGCGTCCGCCCCCTGAGGGTCGCTGTTCATGTACAGCAGATACGGCCCGAAGATTTTACTCCAGGATTCTCCATCGGCGACATTGATGCTGGATCCGTTGTAGTGATTCCTTCCGAAGTGCATATGAATGATGCCGGACGCCGGGGCGAGGTCCTGTTTGGTCGGACCATCGTTAAAAAATTCTTGGCTGCCAAAGACCAGCCACGCACCGACGTTGTTGACGTTGCTCGCGTGACCGTAAGTGCCGACGTCCGCATAGCCGACCGCGTACTCGTATTTGCAGTCGTATTTTCCCGCCCGGACTCCGGTTGTCAGGTAGATGATTTCCGCGATCGAAGTCGACTGGGCCTGGCTCAAATCATACACATTTGGCATCTCCCAGTTCCGCAGCGCGTCGACGTAGATTCTCTCCATCAGGAAATTGGCCGAGTCGTGCGGCATCCACCAAACCATTCGCCACTCGCTCACGGCGGTCGCTCCGTAGCTGGACGGATGATCGAGGATTGCATAGACGTAGAGACCGGAGTTGCCGCGCCGCAGCACGTAGTGAATGTCGATGTCGAACTTGTGTGGTTGAGTCGTGTAAAAATGTTTCAGCGAGATGTCGACAAGGTCCGGCGTCCAGCTTTTCACTGAGTAGACGCAGTTGGTGGGCTGTTCATAGCTGGAGCCTCCATCCATGCTGAAGTAGATTTGACGGTCCGTCGCCACCATCTGAAGACCCTGATAGAGAAGCGAGGCAACCTTGGCATTCGCCTTGACGATGGTTGCGGTCACCGTTCCGTTGTCGAGAACGACCGTGCTGCCGTTGTCGATGAGGCTGACATCAGGCCCGGTGTCAGTCCCGCCTCCCGGAATATTGGCCAAACCCAGAGTCGCCGTCGTGGCACAAAATAGGATCGCGGAGTGCGCCGCGGCGCGAATGATATTTCTACCACCGGGCACATCCATTCGAATCCCCAAATTGCCAGAGCCGCGGCCCGATCCCGGTCCTCCGAACCGCTGGCGCCGCTCTACGCGACGCCCGCCGGGAGCGTCTTTCATGGCTTGTACCCCGCAAGCCGTGTCCCGTTAAATCCTGAACTGATTAGCAGCGGACGGATTAGCGCCCCTCGCCGAGGACGGGAATCGCACCGACAGACCTGCTCAACGAGCACGCTAAAAAAACGCCACCCCGGAAACAAGCGAGGTGGCGTGCAGACGACAATTATTGGCTAAGGCCAGCTACTGCATGCCTCCCTTCCGCGGAGGATCGGTCTGGCCTTGCCCCGGACGGTTCTCGCCCGGCTTCTCGCTGCCCTGCCTCCAACCTGGTTGCTCTCGCGCCGGATCTGGAGGCGCCCGTCTTTCGCCCATTCCGCCTTGTTTACCAGGGGCCGGCTGGGGGTTCTGTTGCGGCTTCTGGGGATTCTGCTGACCACCTGTCTTCGGTTGGTTCTCAGCCATGAGTTGCTCTCCTTTCGTCAGCGACTGCCTCTGAGCCGAGGCTCGCAATCAAAAGCTCGTCACCCAGTTTGCATTGAGCAACTTTTGCAACTTTTCCAGTGCACCCCTCCAGGCAATAGGCCGACGCCTCGAGCGGAGGCGGTGACTAAGCAAGCATGAAAAATGTGCACAAAAGAGCGAAACCTAACTGTCCAAAAAGTTGCCGCCAGAAAGTTTCTTCCCAGATTGTCTAAGCCATGTGATGTGGAAACGCAGCAACCGGGATGGGAGGGCTTCGATTCAATTCGATCAACAAGCGGACACCTTCGACAGTCGCGCCGGGCTTCCGGAAACGGTTTGTCAACAGGTTGCTCGAAAGGTTGCTGAACTTGCCGGGCTTCGGGCCGGCGACCTGTTGCTGGAAGTAGGGGCGGGCACCGGGCTCATCGGCTCCGAGCTTGTTCGCCTGGGATTTCCGTATGTCGGCCTGGACATCTCGCGGCCGATGCTCAGCGTTTTCCGGAAGAGGGTCGAAGCCATTCACGACAGGCAAAGCGCTCTGTTCGTCGCGGATGCGAACGCTCGCTGGCCCGTTGCAGATGAATCGGTGCGGGCGGTCTTCATTTCTCGGGCATTTCATCTGCTTGATCGGAAGCACATCCTGGACGAGACCCTCCGGGTTAGCCGCGGAGGAGCGGCGCTCCTCATCGGACGGGTCGCCAGAGATCCCGACAGTGTCGCTGCGAAGATGCGACGCGAAATGCGCCGACTGTTAGGCGAGGGCGTCGGGACGCCCCTACGACGTGAAGAACGAAACGAGCTGCTGTTTCACACCTTTCTCGAACGCGGGGCATCGGCAATTCCACCGAGCGTGGCGGCCCGGTGGCCTACAAAGCGCAGCCCCCGCCAGTCGCTGGAGAGCTGGAGAGCAAAACAGGGTCTGGCTGGCATTGACCCCCCGCCGGCGGTCAAGCTGGAAGTGCTTTCCAAGCTGCAGCAATGGGCGATCGAGACGTTCGGCAGCCTGGAGGCGATGTTTGAGTCCGAGGAAGAATACG